>DATBAP010000104.1:0-1978 GCA_036271455.1 Rhizomicrobium sp. | reverse complement strand
CATCGAACGCGAAGCGCGTGACAAGGCTGACGCCAACGCCCACATCCGCCATGCCCTGGAAGTTGCCGAGGAGCAGGTAGAGGAAATTCAGGAAATCAAGACCGGCGATGTCATTCATTACCTGTTCGAAGCCCAGGCCTTCGCCACCCGCGACGAGGCCGAGGAAATGCGGGCGCGCCGCATCGGCGTCGTCGCCCGGCGCTTCTATGACGAACTGCCCGCGGCGCTGATGTCGCGCAGCGAGCGGCGCTCCAATCTTTCCGCCCGCGAACGCGCCAGCCAGAGATGGAAAAGAACTATCCACTGACTTTTATTGTCATGGCCCGCAAATGCGGGCCATCCAGATGCGCCAGCGCTAATCTTACAAGCACAAGCAAAGCACCAATTGGATGGCCACCCTCCGGTGGGCCATGACATTCGGGGCTAAGCTGCTTCGCCTTTCATAAGCCTGGGCAACTTCCCGACATCGCCCCCTGCATGGCGCATAAAGAAGCGGCGGGCGGGGCCGATAGCATCGACAATGCCCAGTCCCAGAACGCGGATATGGCGCAAGGGCGCGATGTCGTTGGAGAACAGGCGATTCAACGCATCCGTCGAAGCCGCCAAGGTGAAGGAATCAAACCGCCGCCAGCGTTCATAGCGCTTCAAGGTATCCAGCGCCCCGACATCGCGGCCCAGGCGCGCCGCATCCAGCAGCACTTCCGCCAGCGCCGCCGCATCTTTCAAGCCCAGATTGAGCCCCTGCCCGGCAATGGGATGAATGCCATGGGCACAATCACCCGCCAGCGCAAAGCGCGGACGCACGAAATCCCGCGCCAGATGAAAAGCCAGCGGATAGGACCAGCGCGGGCCGGCAACGCGCACAGAACCCAGATGCGAACCGAAGCGGCGCGCCAGTTCCTCGTTGAACCCGTCTTCGTCCAGCGCCAGCAGGCCGGGCGCTTTGGTCTTTGCTTCCGTCCATACCAGCGACGACCGGTTTCCGGTCATCGGCAAAATCGCGAACGGCCCCGACGGCAGGAAATGCTCATAGGCCACGCCATTGTGCGGCTTCTCATGCTCCACCGTGGCAACAATGCCGGTCTGGGGGTACGACCAGCCGATCACGTTGATGCCGACCTCATTACGCAGCCGCGATTCCCGCCCATCGGCGGCAATCACCAGCGCGGCTTTGATTTCTTCGCTGTTCGCCAGGGTGATCATGGCACTGCCGGATTCCACCGACAGCGATTTGACCGCCGCCGGCGCGACCAACTCCAGATTGGGCGCAAGCGCCACCGCATCGTAAAGTGCTGAGCGGATATGGCGGTTCTCGGCAATATAACCGAGAGCACCGGTCCCGATTTCTTGCGCATCGAAATGCAGCGAGAAAGGAGAGGCCGGCTTTCCCACCGCGCCATCGCTGACCAGAATCTCATGGATCGGCTGGGCATGGACCGCCAGCCCTTCCCACACACCCAGCGCGGTCAGCATTCGCACACTGGCATAGGCCAGCGCCGAGACCCGGCCGTCGAACTCGGGGGCCAGCACCCTGGGCGGCGGGGCGGCATCGGCCACCAAAGTTCTGAACCCGCCCTGAGCCAAGGCCAGGCCAAGCGGCAGCCCGACCATGCCGCCGCCCGAAATCACCACATCGAAGTGCTTCAAAACACAGCCTCATTTGCGCTTAAAAAACAGGCAAAACCGACTTTTTGCTTATCCTTTGTGCAAAAGCACCTGCCTGTTTTTGAGTCAGAGCCGAGCGATTTTTCGCCAAAAACCATTTCACTCCAAAGCCTTAGCGGACCGTCCGGGAGTTGGCCCGCTTCTTGATATTTCGTTAAAGCCGGGCGCGCTCGTCCGGCGCTGGCAATAACACGGAAGGACGGCAGATGAAGCTTATTACGGCGATCATCAAACCCTTCAAGCTCGACGAAGTGCGCGAATCTCTCTCCGCGCTCGGCGTCCAGGGCATGACGGTGACTGAGGTCAAAGGCTA
>DATBAP010000103.1:0-45364 GCA_036271455.1 Rhizomicrobium sp. | reverse complement strand
AATGCGGCTGGCGAGATTGGCGAGTTCGTCGGTCGAGAACCGCACCGCGCCGGCCATGGTCTGGCGATGGCGGAACAGATCCTTCATCGCCATCAGCCGGTCGCCATGCTGCTGCGATACTTCGATGAAGTAGCCTAGGATCCCGTTATGCTTGATCTTGAGCTGCGACACCTGGGCAGTCTGGCGGTATTGATTCTCCAGGCCCGCGATCACGCGGCGGGATTCATGCGCCAGGGTGCGGAGTTCGTCCAAAGGCGCATGAACATTGGCTTTGATGAAGCCGCCGTCACGGGCGAGATAGGGTGGCTCATCCACCAGCAGCAATTCCAGCCGGTCGGCCAAACGCGACACGCGCGCGACATTCTGAATGATGGCTTCGGCCGCGCCGGCGGCTTCGCCTTGCGAGGCGATCTGCGCCAGACTTTCCCGCAGAACGCGCGCCGCAGAAATTCCATCGCGCAGATTGCCCAGATCGCGCGGGCCGCCCCGGCCCACCGCCAGGCGCGCCAAGGCGCGCGACAGATCGGGCGCCGTGCGCAGCGCCTCGCGCAAGCGGCGGCGCAATTCGCTATCGACAGCGAACAAGGCCACCGAGACATGGCGTGCCTCGATTGCTTTCACATCGGTCAAAGGCGCGGCCAGACGCTGCGCCAATTCGCGCGCGCCGCCCGCCGTGACGGTGCGGTCGATCACCGACAAAATACTGCCACTGCGCGCGCCCGACAAGGTTTCGGTCAATTCCAGATTGCGCCGCGTGGCGGCGTCGATCGCCATGAAATGCGATGGCGCCACCCGCCTCAGCCGCGCCAGCCGCGCCTGCTTGCCTTTTTGCGTCAGCTCCAGATAGGCGATCAGAGCACCCGCCGCCGACAATTCGGCGCGGTTGAAACTTCCCAGCCCGTCCAGCGCGGCGATGCCGTAATGCGAGGTCAGCGCACGTTCGCCATGGGCGGAATCGAACCGGCTGGACGGCAAGGGTGAGAGCGCGGCTCCGCACGCCTTCAGGATCGCGCCCAGCGTTTCGTGCGCCGGCAATCCGTCCGGCATCAGAAGCTCGCGGGGACGGACCCGGGCCAGTTCGGCGCCGATCTCGCGCTCGCCCAGGGCGGCCACCCAGAAGCTGCCGGTGGACATGTCGGCGGCGGCCAGGGCGAAGTCCGCGCCCGAGCGGCCCAGCGCCGCCAGGATGTTGGAGGCGCGGGCATCCAGCAGCGAATCTTCCGTCAGGGTGCCTGGCGTGACCAGCCGCACCACTTCGCGCCGGACCACGGACTTGCTGCCCCGCTTCTTGGCTTCGGCAGGGTCTTCGACCTGCTCGCAGACCGCCACCCGGAAACCCTTGCGGATCAGCTTTTCCATATAGGATTCAGCGGCATGGACCGGGACTCCACACATCGGGATGTCCTCGCCCAGGTGCTTGCCCCGCTTGGTCAGGGCGATGTCCAGGGCCTCGGCGGCTTTTGCTGCGTCTGCGAAGAAGAGCTCGTAGAAATCTCCCATCCGGTAGAACAGGAGATAGTCCTCATGCGCCTCTTTGAGGGCCAGATACTGGGCCATTATGGGTGTGACGTCGCCGCCCAGACCGGCGGGGAGGGATGGTTGTTCCGTCATGGCGAAAAGCCTATCAGACTGGGTTTCCCCTGGCCCGGCAGCAACCTGATACGTCCGGCCGATAATCTGTGGATTGCTTAGTTCGGACGGACCCAATGGCCATCGACCGCCCCACCTTTACCGATGAGGAAGCGCTTTCCTTTCACGCCAGCCCCAAGCCGGGCAAGCTGGAGATTACCCCCACCAAGCCGATGGCGACCCAGCGGGACCTCAGCCTGGCCTATTCGCCCGGCGTGGCGGTTCCGGTCCGGGCGATCGCGGAAAATCCCGACGCCGTGTTCGACTATACCGCCCGGGGCAACATGGTGGCGGTGATCACCAATGGCACCGCCATTTTGGGCCTGGGCAATCTGGGCGCCGCCGCCGCCAAGCCGGTGATGGAAGGCAAGGCGGTGCTGTTCAAGCGCTTCGCCGACGTAGACGCGATCGACCTGGAAGTGGACACGTCCGATGTCGACGCCTTCATCAATTGCGTGCGCTATCTGGGCCCCACCTTCGGCGGCATCAACCTGGAAGACATCCGCTCGCCCGATTGCTTCATCATCGAACAGCAATTGCGCGAGATGATGGACATTCCGGTGTTCCATGACGACCAGCATGGCACCGCCATCATCGTGGCGGCGGGGTTGATCAACGCCGCCGACATCACCGGCCGCAAGCTGTCGGAGATGAAAGTGGTGCTGAACGGCCCCGGCGCGGCAGGCATCGCCACTCTGGAACTGATCAAAGCGATGGGCGTGCGTCCCGATAATTGCATCGCGGTGGACAAGATCGGGGTTTTGAGCCGCGACCGCACCGATCTCAATCAATGGCAATCGGCGCATGCGGTGGTGACCAAGAAACGCACCCTGGCGGAGGCGCTGGTAGGCGCGGATGTGCTGATCGGCGTCTCGGCCAAAGGCGCGGTGACGCAGGAGATGGTGAAAAGCATGGCCAAGGCGCCGATCATCTTCGCCATGGCCAATCCAGACCCCGAAATCACGCCGGAAGAGGTAAAGGCGGTCAGGCCTGACGCCATCGTCGCCACCGGGCGCAGCGATTATCCCAACCAGGTGAACAATGTCCTGGGTTTTCCCTACATCTTCCGCGGCGCCCTGGATGTGCGGGCTCGCACCATCAACGAACCCATGAAGATCGCCGCCGCCGAAGCTTTGGCGGCCTTGGCGCGCGAGGACGTGCCCGATGAAGTGGCGGCGGCCTATCGCGGCTCGCGGCCCGTCTACGGCGCCGATTACATCATTCCGGTGCCGTTCGATCCCCGTCTGATCAGCCGGGTGAGCCGCGCGGTGGCGGAAGCGGCGATCAAGACCGGCGTGGCGCGGCGCGAGATCCCCAATCTGGATCATTATTCCTATCAGCTGTCGGCACGGCTCGATCCCTCCGCCACCCTGTTCCAGACCATCACGTCGGCCGTGCGCGCCAAGCCCAAGCGGGTTGTGTTCGCGGAAGGCGAAAACGAAGCTGTGATCCGCGCCGCCTATGCCTTCCAGAATTCCGGCCTGGGCAAGCCGATCCTGGTGGGGCGCAGCGATGTGGTGCGCCAGCGTTTCATCAATATCGGGCTGGACGAGCACGCACTGGAAATCCGCGCGCCGCTGTCGGCGCAGGAAGTCACGCCCTATGTCGAGCGACTTTACACCCGTCTGCAACGGCGCGGCGTGCTCTACCGCGACGCGGTGCGCATGGTGACCAACGAGCGCAACATCTATGCCGCCTCGATGCTGGCAGCCGGCGATGCCGATGCCATGGTGACGGGTGTTACTCGTAACTATGCCGCGGCGCTGACCGATGTGCGCACGGTGATTGACGCTTCGCATGGCGTGCGGCCCATCGGGCTGCAGGTGATCTTCGCCAAAGGCCGCATTGTGCTGGTGGCGGACACCTCCATCACCGAACTGCCCAATTCCGAGCAGCTGGCCGATATCGCCATCCGCGCCGCGGCAACGGCAAGGAAGCTGGGCCTTACGCCGCGCGTGGCGATGATGGCGTCTTCCACCTTTGGCTTTCCCCGTTCGGAGCGCAGCGAGCGCATCATCGAAGCGGTACATATCCTGGACACGCGCGGCGTCGATTTCGAATATGACGGCGAATTCGCGCCCGATGTGGCGCTGGACCGCGCCAAGCTTGACCTTTATCCCTTCACCCACCTGACCGACACCGCCAATGTGCTGATCATGCCGGCGATGCATTCGGCCCAGATCTCGACCAAGCTTCTCCAGCAGTTGGGCGCCGTCAATGTGATGGGGCCGTTGCTGGTGGGTCTGGAGAAATCCGTGCAGATCGCACCCCTGGGCGCCAAGATGAGCGAAATCTACAACGCGGCCATCGTCGCTGCCTATGACATCAACGATTGACCATGCTCGACGCACATAAGACCAAAAGCTTCATGGATGCGATCTGGGATCGGGAGATCGTTCCCATTCTCACCGACTATATCCGCATCCCCAACAAGAGCCCCGCCTTCGATCCCGAGTGGGAACGCCGTGGTTACATGGACAGAGTGGTGGAGATGTTCACCGCCTGGGCGAAGGAAAAGCTGAAACAACTTCCTGGCGCGGCGTTGGAAGTGGTGCGCCTTCCCGGCCGCACGCCGTTGATCTTCATCGAAGTGCCAGGCAACGCACCGGGTACCATTCTGATGTACGGCCATCTCGACAAGCAGCCGGAGATGACCGGCTGGACCGAAAGCCCTGGCCCCTGGGAGCCGGTGCTCAAGAACGATCGGCTTTATGGGCGTGGCGGCGCCGACGATGGCTATGCCATGTTCGCGGCGATCAGCGCGTTGCGGGCACTGAAAGAGCAGAACGTCCCCCATGCCCGCGCCGTGATCGTGATCGAGGCGTGCGAGGAATCCGGTTCGCCGGACCTGCCTTTCTATATCGATCATCTGGCGACCCGGATCGGCACCCCCGATCTGGTGGTGTGCCTGGATTCCGGTTGCGGCAATTATGACCAGCTTTGGCTTACCGCCAGTCTGCGCGGCATGGTGATCGGCAATCTTACCGTGCGCGTCTTGACCGAAGGCGTGCATTCGGGCGATGCCAGCGGGGTGGTGGCCTCGTCCTTTCGCATCGCGCGCCAGCTTCTGTCGCGGATCGAGGACGAAGCCAGCGGACAGATGAAAATCGATTCCCTGTTCGTGCAGATTCCGCCCGAGCGCCAGGACCAGGCCAAAGCCGCCGCCGGCATCTTGGGCGACGAAGTTTACACCAAGCTGCCTTTCGCTTCGGGTATGAAGCCGATGACGGACGATCCGGCGCAATTGATCCTGAACCGCACCTGGCGGCCGCAATTGGCGATCACCGCGACGGCCGGTTATCCCACGCCGGAAAATGGTGGCAATGTTCTTCTGCCCTACACGACCTTGAAATTGTCGCTGCGCCTGCCGCCCACCTGCGAAGCCGAACCGGCGCGGCTGGCAGTGAAAAAAGCATTGGAAGACAATCCGCCCGATGGCGCAACGGTGGAATTCGACGCGCCGCGCGGCGAAACCGGTTGGAATGCGCCCGCGCTGTCGCCCTGGCTGGCCAGGGCGCTGGACAAGGCCAGCAACGCACATTTCGGCAAGCCCCCTGCTTTTATGGGCGAAGGCGGCTCGATTCCCTTCATGGCGATGCTGGGCAAGAAATTTCCCAAGACGCAGTTCGTGGTGACGGGCGTACTGGGGCCGCATTCCAACGCCCATGGCCCCAACGAATTCTTGCACATTCCCACCGGCAAGAAGGTCTCGGCCTCCATCGCCTCGATCCTGGCCGATCACGCGCAGCAATGAGCTTTTTGGATTCCAGCGACGATCCCAAGCGCGCCGAGCGCTGGCCGCTCTATTATTTCCTCTTGGCAAGTCTGGCGGTAGGCGCTGCCGCCAGCCTGTTCACCGAGCCCAAGCTCGGCTGGTACGCGTCACTCGCTCGCCCGTCTTTCGCGCCACCCGCATGGCTTCTGCCGCCGGTATGGACCGCGCTTTATGCGTTGATGGCGGTGGCGGCGTGGCGGGCCTGGAAAGTCACCGGCCTCAAATCCACTGCGATGGCGCTTTATGCCCTGCAACTCGCTTTCACTTTGATCTGGACCGCGCTGTTTTTCGGCCCCCACCAGATCGGGCTGGCTTTGGATGCGCTCGGCCTGCTTGTGCTGCTGCGGCTCACCACCAATTTTCTGTTCTGGTGGAAGGATCGTTGGGCGGGTCTGCTGTTTCTGCCGGTCCTGGGCTGGGCCGCATTCGAGGCCGCACTGGTCTATACGTTTCATGCGCTGAATCCGTGAGCCACGACCGCGAAGCGGACGAAATGGTCCAGTGGACCATTTCGAGAGGCGAACGCCGCGAGCTCGGGCGAGCGGCATAAAGCTCACTGACAAAGCTATAAGCCGCCAAAACCTGGGTTTTACGGCGTTCAAGTCTTGGCAAGGCTCACCCCCCACCCTATATACCCCCTGTAGGCAGCAGGGGTTTCCCCGCGCGCCTTGTTTTGTCATATATTTCAATGGGATGGGCCGGAGGACGCCGTCAGGGTCAGGACCCCATGCCGTGTGAGAGGAACTAAAATGGCTAAAGTAATCGGCATCGATCTGGGTACGACCAATTCCTGCGTCGCCGTGATGGAAGGATCGGCCCCCAAGGTCATCGAGAACGCCGAAGGGGCACGGACCACGCCCTCGATTGTGGCTTTCGCCCCAGATGGGGAACGCCTGATCGGACAACCCGCCAAGCGGCAGGGCGTCACCAATCCTGAATTCACTTTCTTCGCCATCAAGCGGCTGATCGGCCGCCGCTTTGACGATCCGATGACCCAGAAGGACATCGGCATGGTGCCCTACAAGATCGTCAAGGCCGACAATGGCGACGCCTGGGTCCAGGGCCGCGACAACACGAAATATTCTCCTTCCGAAATCTCCGCCTTCATCCTCACCAAGATGAAGGAAACCGCCGAGGCGCATCTGGGCGAAAAGGTGACGCAGGCCGTCATCACCGTGCCCGCCTATTTCAATGACGCGCAACGCCAGGCCACCAAGGACGCCGGCAGAATCGCGGGCCTGGAAGTGCTCCGCATCATCAACGAGCCCACCGCCGCCGCGCTTGCCTATGGCATGGACAAGAAACAGTCCGGCACCATCGCGGTCTATGACCTTGGCGGCGGCACTTTCGACGTCTCGGTGCTGGAAATCGGCGACGGCGTCTTTGAAGTGAAGTCCACCAATGGCGACACGTTCCTGGGCGGCGAGGATTTCGACACCCGCGTGGTCAATTATCTGGCCGACGAATTCAAGAAAGAGAATGGCATCGATCTGCGTTCCGACCGGCTGGCGTTGCAGCGCCTGAAGGACGCCGCGGAAAAAGCCAAGATCGAGCTTTCGAGCGCGCAGCAGACGGAAGTGAACCTTCCCTTCATCACCGCCGACGCGTCGGGCCCCAAGCATCTCACCATCAAGATCACCCGCGCAAAGCTGGAAAGCCTGGTCGACGATCTGATCCAGAAGACGATCGGCCCGGTGAAGCAGGCGCTGAAGGATGCCGGCGTCACCGCGCAACAGATCGACGAAGTGATCCTGGTGGGCGGCATGACCCGCATGCCCAAAGTCCAAGAAGCCGTGAAGCAATTGTTCGGCAAGGAGCCGCACAAGGGTGTCAACCCGGATGAAGTCGTGGCCATGGGCGCGGCGATCCAGGGCGGCGTGCTCAAGGGCGAAGTCAAGGACGTGCTCTTGCTGGACGTGACCCCGCTGTCCCTGGGCATCGAAACCCTGGGCGGCGTCTTCACCCGGTTGATCGACCGCAACACCACCATCCCCACCAAGAAGTCGCAGATCTTCTCGACCGCGGACGACAACCAGACCGCCGTCACCATCAATGTGTTCCAAGGCGAACGCGAGATGGCGGCCGACAACAAGTCGCTGGGCCGGTTCGATTTGCAAGGCATCCCGCCCGCGCCGCGTGGCGTGCCGCAGATCGAAGTCACGTTCGACATCGACGCCAATGGCATTGTCAGCGTCACGGCCAAGGACAAGGCCACCAGCAAGGAACAGCAGATCCGCATCCAGGCTTCGGGCGGCCTTTCCGACGCCGACATCCAGAAGATGGTCAAGGATGCCGAAGCCCATGCCGGCGAGGACAAAAAGCGCCGCGAGCTGATCGAAGCTAGGAACCAGGGTGACGCCTTGATCCATTCGACCGAGAAAGCGATGAGCGAGCACGGCGACAAGGTCGATGCCAGCCAGAAGCAGGCGATCGAAACCGCCATCGCCAACCTCAAGGAAGCGGTCAAGAGCGACGATAACGACGACATCAAGGCCAAGACCAACACTTTGGCCCAGGCTTCGATGAAGCTGGGCGAGGCCATGTACAAGGCGCAACAGGCAGAAGGCGCGCCCGGCGAAGGCCCCGACAGCGCGGGCAAGCCCCAGGACAATGTGGTTGACGCCGACTTCGAGGAAGTCGACGACAACAAGAAGGGCGCGGCCTAAAGGACAAGCCTCTGTGCAAAAAAATGCATGGGGGCTTACTTTTCATTCAGGGGGCGGAGTTTAGAGTCGTGGGGCGATGACCAAACGCTGTTATTACGAAACCCTTGAGTGCCAGAAGAGCGCCACTGTCGAGACGCTCAAAGGCGCCTATCGCAAGCTGGCGATGAAATTCCACCCCGACCGTAATCCGGGGGACGCCACCGCCGAAGTCAAATTCAAGGAAATCAGCGAAGCCTATGACGTCCTCAAGGACGATCAGAAACGCGCCGCTTACGACCGCTTCGGTCATGCCGCGTTTGAATCCGGCATGGGCCGCGCCGGCGCCAATCCGTTCGATTTCGCGGGCAGCTTCTCGGATGTTTTTGAGGATCTGTTCGGCGATCTGATGGGCGGGCGCCGTTCACGCCGCAGCAATCGCGGCCAGGATCTGCGTTACAATCTGGAAATCTCGCTGGAAGAGGCCTTTTCCGGCCGTTCCGCGGAAATCAAAGTCCCCACCATGGTGGCTTGCGACACGTGCCATGGTTCGGGGGCGGAAGCGGGCACTCATGCGGAAACCTGTCCTACCTGCGCCGGTCACGGCAAGGTCCGCGCCGCGCAAGGCTTCTTCACTATCGAGCGCAGCTGCACCCATTGCCGGGGCACCGGCAAGGTCATCCGTCATCCCTGCAAAGCCTGCCGCGGCGCAGGCATGGTGCAGAAGGAACGCACCCTGACGGTGGACGTGCCGCCGGGCGTGGAAGAAGGCACGCGCATCCGCCTTTCCGGCGAAGGCGCGGTGGGCGCCAATGGCGGCCCCAATGGCGATCTCTATATTTTCCTCTCGGTGACAGAGCATCCGATCTTCCAACGCGACGGGCACAATCTTCATTGCCGCGCCACCGTCGCGTTCACCACCGCTGCCCTGGGCGGCAGCATCGAAGTCCCCACGTTGGATGGCGGCCGAGCGAAGGTGACGATTCCGGAAGGTACCCAGCCCGGAAAGCAATTCCGCATCCGGGCCAAGGGCATGCCGGTCTTGCGGAGCGCCCAACGCGGCGACCTTTATATCGAAGTCGCGGTCGAGACCCCGGTCCGGCTGTCACGCCGGCAAAAGGAATTGCTGCGCGAATTCGAAGGCGAGACCAAGGAGGGCTGCCAGCCCGAGGCGGAATGTTTCCTCGCCAAGCTGAAAGAGTTTTGGAAAGGCAGCCAGACCGCGTAAGGTCAGGCTGCCATGCGCGCCAAAATCCTCCGCAACGATCCGTTTACGGACAATCTGCGCTTCCTGCGCGCTCTGCTCACCCGTCCCAAACATGTGGGCGCGGTCGCGCCATCCAGCCGGATGCTGGCCCGCGCCATCGCCGATGAAGTGGATCCCGCCCGCCCCGGCGCCGTTCTCGAATTGGGGCCCGGCACCGGCGTGATCACCCAGGCCTTGCTGGAGCGCGGCATCGTGCCCGAGCGGCTCACCACCATCGAATATGATCCGGATTTCGCCGCCGGCATTGCCCAGCGTTTCCCCGACGTGCAGGTGATAAGGGGCGATGCGTTCGACCTTGCCCGCACCTTGGGGCCAAGACAAAGCGAGCGCTTCGCCGCCATCATCTCGGGCATCCCGCTGCTGAATTTTCCCGTCGCCCACCGACGCACCTATGTCGAAGCATTGATGCAACGGCTTCTGCCGGGCGGGGCGCTGATCCAATTTTCCTATGGCATGCACGCACCTGCGCCCGCACCCGAAGGTCACAGTGTGAGCTGCACCGCCATGATCTGGGCCAATTTGCCGCCCGCGCGTGTCTGGGTTTATCGCAAGGACTGAAGAATTTTATTGCAGCAAAAAGCCCCGGCGGATCGCTCCGCCGGGGCTTTTTCTTTTCCGAAAATCGAGCCCTTATTCCGCGGCTTCCGCCAGCACCGGCGCCGCCTGCAAGACATCGGGCCCGACATGGGCCTCGAACTTCTTGAAATTGTCCCGGAACATCTGGACCAGCTTGCGGGCCTGGGCGTCATAGGCCGCTTTGTCGGCCCAGGTCTCGCGCGGATTGAGAATCCGGCTTTCCACGCCCGGCACTGCGACGGGCACGCGGAATTTGAAATGGGGATCGACCCGCATCTCCACCGAGGCCAGGCTTCCATCCAGCGCCGCATTGAGCAAAGTGCGCGTGACCTTGATCGGCATGCGCGAGCCGGTGCCGAAAGCACCGCCGGTCCAGCCGGTATTGACCAGCCAGCAATCCGAACCATTGGCGGCGATCAGGTCGCGCAGCAGATTGCCGTATTCGGTGGGATGCCGCGGCATGAATGGCGCGCCGAAGCAGGTCGAGAAAGTGGGCTGCGGTTCCTTGCTCAAGCCCTTTTCCGTGCCCGCCACCTTGGCGGTGAAGCCGGAAAGAAAGTGATACATCGCCTGACTGGGCGTGAGCCGCGAGATGGGCGGCAGCACCCCGAATGCATCGGCCGTGAGCATGATCACATTGGCGGGACTGCCCGCGCGGCCGGTCTCGCTGGCGTTGGGAATGAAATCGATCGGATAGGCGGCGCGGGTATTCTCCGCATACTTCGCGTCGTTGAGATCGAGCTCCCGCGTTTCGGGATCCATCACCACATTCTCCAGCACCGTGCCGAAGCGTTCGGTGGTGGAATAGATTTCCGGCTCGGCCTCGCGCGAGAGCCGGATCACCTTGGCATAGCAGCCGCCTTCGAAATTGAAGACGCCATGTTCGCCCCAGCCATGCTCGTCATCGCCCACCAGAGTGCGTGAGGCGTCGGCCGAAAGCGTGGTCTTGCCGGTGCCGGAAAGGCCGAAAAATATGGCGCTTTTGCCGTCCTTGCCGACATTGGCCGAGCAATGCATCGGCACCACCCGCTTGGGCGGCAGGATGTAATTGAGAATGGTGAAAACCGACTTCTTCATTTCGCCGGCATACGAGGTGCCACCGATCAGGATCAGCTTCTTGGTGAAATTAACCGCGACCACCGTGGCGCTGACCGAACCATGCCTGGCCGGATCGGCGCTGAAGTTGGGCAGATCGATGATGGTGAATTCGGGATCGAAATTCTTGAGGGCTTCGGCGTCGGGGCGGATCAACAGCTGATGGACGAACAGCGAGTGCCAGGCATATTCAGTGACGATGCGCACCTTGATGCGATGCGTAGGGTCGGCGCCGCCGAACAAGTCCTTGGCGAAAAGCTCCCTGCCTTCCGCGAACGCCATCATGTCGGCATAGAGCGTGTCGAAATGGGCCGGCGTCATCGCCTTGTTGTTGTCCCACCAGACATTGGGTTCGGTCTGGGCATCCTTGACCACGAACTTGTCGCCGGCGGAGCGGCCGGTGTGCTGGCCGGTCAAAACCACCAGCGGACCGCTCTTGGCGACATGCCCTTCGCCGCGGCGGATCGCTTCTTCGTAAAGCGCGGCCGGGTTGAGATTCCAATGAACGGCTTTCAGATTGCGAAAGCCCGACGCTTCCAAACCATGGGCAGACATTCTGCTGTGAACTCCAAAATACCCCTGTGCCGCCGGTATTGGGGTCGGCTCCAATTATTTCGGCGACCCTAAACTTATGACGCCCATGTCACAATAAAGAAGCGGCAGGCTTTTTGAAAAGCCAATCAGAATCATGGACTTGATAAATTGTCCCAGGGGCACTGGCCCGCCCGCCAGCTTGGCGCTAGAGCATGGCATGGCTTTGAGCGACGAGGAATTGGACCGCTATGCCCGCCATCTGGTGCTGCGGGAAATAGGCGGGGTGGGGCAGGCGAAAATCCGCGCCGCCAAGGTGCTCATTGTGGGTGCTGGCGGACTGGGAAGCCCCGTGGCGCTCTATCTGGCTGCGGCAGGAGTGGGCGAGATCGGCATCGTCGATGATGATGCGGTGAGCCTTTCCAATCTGCAGCGCCAGATTCTGTTCACCACCAAGGATGTGGGAAGGCCCAAGGTCGATGCCGCCGCCGAACACCTGGCCGCGCTCAATCCCGGCGTGCGCGTGGTACCGCATCACACGCGATTGACGGCGGCGAATGTCGAAAACTTGATCGCGGATTATGACATCGTCGCCGACGGCTCGGACAATTTCGAAACCCGATTTTTGTTGAATGATTTCTGCCACGCGTCACGAAAAATCCTGGTCTCGGCCGCGGTGACGGAATTCGATGGCCAGCTCGCCACCTTCAAGGCCTGGGACAAGAGCGGCGCCTATCCCTGCTATCGCTGCCTGTTTCCTGCTCAACCTCCGCCCGGCACCGTGCCCAACTGTTCGGAGACCGGCGTCCTGGGCGCCGCCGCGGGCGTGATGGGATCGCTGCAAGCCCTGGAAGTGTTGAAGCAAATCACGGGGATGGGCGAGAATCTGGCCGGTAAAATTTTGATTACCGACACCCTGGCCTGGCGCTTCCGGGTCGTGAGCCTGGCTCCCGACCCCAAATGTCCGCTCTGCGGTTAAGCTCTCGCGCCCGGTCAAGGCATTAACATCCCCGCACGATTAACCCTGTCTCAAGAGAAAGCCGCCCAAACTCTGTGCCATGGCCAGGGAAATTCATTACGAAGTGTTCCGCCGGGTGGGCGCCAAGGGCGCTTGGACCATGCATGAAGTGACAGGCGACCGGCACCGCGCCATCACTCTGGCGCAGCAGCTCATGGCGACGGATCAGGCCACCGGCGTCAAGGTCGTCAAGGAAACCTATAACGAAGAAAGCGGCGATTACCTGACCTTGAAAATCTTCGAAGATGGCCGCAACGAAATGAAGGAAGCGGCGGCCAAGGAAGAGCCGCTCCAGGCGCCACCCTGTTTCAAGCCCGACGATCTTTATTCCTATCATTCCCGCCAGACCATGGGGCGGCTGTTCATCGACTTCCTCAGCCGCAACAGGATCACCGTCACCGAATTGATCCATCGCGCCGACCTTTTGGAAAAACTGGAAGCGGTGGGCACGGTCTATCAACATGCGATCCAGAAGATCGCAGTGGCCCAGGCGTCAGCGACGGCGATGCCGGTGCAGCAGATCATCAAAAACCTGAACGAACTCGCCACCCAGGCGCTGCAGCGTGTCTATCGCGATCAGCGCAAGGGCCTGTTCCCCAATCCCCAGGTCCATGAATTTGCAGAATTGGCGGCCAAGCTCGCCGGTCAGGGCGATGCGGCTTATGTCTTCAATGGCGCCTTGGCGCGCCGTCTCAAGGATTGCGAAGGCTGGAACGGAAAGGTCCTGGCGCTGTTGCAGATTCTGCAAAAGGCGCCGGCCGAGGACGCGCCACGCGCGCTGGTCCTGTCGTCCATCGACGCCATCATGGCGGAAATCCTCACCGGCTCGGCGGCGCTGCACGAATTGATCGGCGGCGCCGAGAATCTGTCCGAAGCCCTGAACTGCCTGGTGGAATTGTTCTTGGGTAACGCTACCGGCGGCAACCAGGAAGGGCTTGCGCCATTGGCTGCCCGCTTCACCGCCGATGAATTGCCGGAAGCGCGCACCGCCATTGCCGGACGGATCGTCGCCGAATTCAAAAGCACCAAGCGGCTTTGCCCCAACTCGCTGGTGGAAGAATTGAAGGCGCTGCGCCGCCTCGCCAACCGCGTGGTGATGGGCGTGGGCAAATATCTCAGCCATGGGGATCTGATCGAGGCGTTCACCTTGCGCTCCAAGCGGCTGGTGACGCAGGAGAGCCTCAGCCTCTATCTCGCCGATTCTCCGCCCGACGAGAAGATCGAACGGCTTTTGTTCGTCGAGGAAAACATCATCGGCATCGAGAACAAGCGCCAATTGGCCAATTTCATCCTTCCGGTGATGAATTCCGCCGCCTTCGATAATTTCTTCCAGAATTCCAAGGTGCCGGCCCTTTCCCGGCTGCAACGCCTGGCGCAATTGCAGGGCCGGGTCCGGCGCGCCAGCTTTGTGGATGTGCAGCGCGACGAGATCGCGCAGAAACTCGATCGGCTGGCCTGGGATGTGGCCGTGCGCGGCAGGTTGTTCGAGGGGCTGGAAGCGAAAAACCAGAACTCCGTCGAAAAAGTCCAGACCCTTTTGAAACTCGCCACCAGCGGCTTCTTCACCGAGGGCCAAGTGATGGCCAGGGTACGAGACATGGTGCTGATGTGTCTGACCACGCCGGGCTTTCTCGCCAGCTATTTCGCCGGCCAACCCGCCAGCGATGCCGGAATGGCGGCCCTGATGGTCGAACTGAACAAAATCGGTATCACCGATGAAATGGGCCTGAGCTTGATCGCGGCCTAGTAACGGGCCAGCCCAAAAGCATCAGTTCGCGCCTCGTAATCGTCCATCCGACAAGGACGCCAGTCGTAGACATTTCCTGGATGGGCGGGTCGAGCCCGCCCATGGTGAACCAAGTTTATCTATAGAAAGAACGACACCGAGACACGACGGACGGTAATTGGAATCTGCGGGGCGAGGGCCGCGCAGCGGATAGCCCGAGCCCTGCATCAATGCGCAGCGTCCCAGTTATCTGCTGCGCGAGCGTCTACCACCAAGGGCACGGAGATTTCCACCGCCGGAAGCGCGGCTTTTTCCATCACGCTTTTGACCAGCTTGGCGGTGGCGTCCACTTCTTTCTCCGGCGCCTCGAAAATCAATTCGTCATGCACTTGGAGCAGCATTTTCGCGGAGAGCTTTTTCTCTGCCAACGCCCCGGGGACGCGCGCCATGGCGCGGCGGATGACATCGGCGGCCGAGCCCTGGATGGGTGCATTAATCGCCGCGCGCTCGGCCCCACCGCGAAAGCCAGGGATCTTGGAATTGATCTCACGGATATGGATGCGCCGGCCGAACAGGGTCTCGACAAAGCCATGGGTGCGGGCCAGCTGCTTGGTGGCCTCCATATAGTCGCGAATGCCGGGAAAGCGGGCGAAGTATTTCTTGATGTAATCGCTGGCTTCGCTTTGCGGGATGCCAAGCTGGTTGGCCAGCCCGAATCCGGAAATGCCATAGACGATGCCGAAATTGATCGCCTTGGCGCGGCGGCGCACTTCCGCCGGCATGTCCTTGACCGGCACGCCGAAAATCTCTGACGCCGTCATGGCATGGATGTCGAGATTTTCCGCGAAGGCTTTTTTCAATTGCGGGATATCGGCGATATGGGCCAGCAGCCGAAGCTCGATCTGGCTGTAATCGGCGCTGATCAGCTTTTTGCCTTTGGCGGCGATGAAGGCTTGGCGGATGCGCCGCCCCTCTTCGGTGCGCACGGGGATGTTCTGCAGATTGGGATCGGTCGAGGCGAGCCGGCCGGTCGAAGTTGACGCCATCGCATAAGACGTGTGCACCCGGCCCGTCTTGGGATTGATAAAGCCGGGCAGGGCGTCGGTGTAGGTGCCGCGCAATTTCGCCAGCGCTCGCCAGTCCAGCACTTTCTTGGCGATCGCATGACCCTGGGCCGCCACATCCTCCAGCACATCGGAATCGGTGGACCAGGCGCCGGTCTTGGTCTTGCGGCCGCCGTCCATGCCCATTTTGCCGAACAGGATGTCGCCCAATTGCTTGGGCGAGCCGATGTTGAAGGATTCACCCGCCAGCTTGTGGATTTCTATCTCAAGACCGCCCTGAATCTTGCCGAAATCGTTGGAGAGACGGCGCAGCAGATCGGGATCGATGGTGATGCCTTCCCGCTCCATGTCCGCCAGCACCATGGTGAGCGGCCGCTCCAGCGTTTCATAGACCGTGCGCTTGCCGGTCTCGCCCAGCTTGGGCTTCAGCAGCAGATGCAGCCTCAAGGTGACGTCGGCATCCTCGGCGGAATATCGGGTCGCTTCCTTGAGCGGCACGCAGTCGAAGGTGATTTTGTCCTTGCCCTTGCCCGCCACTTCGGTGAAGGCGATGGGGGTGTGGGAGAGATGCAGCTCGGACAATTCGTCCATGCCATGGCCGTGCAAACCGCCTTCCAGTACATAGGACATCAGCATCGTGTCATCGATAGGGCCGAGGCGGATGCCGCGCTGCAGGAACATCAGCGCATCATATTTGAGATTCTGCCCCACTTTCAAAACCGCTGGATCTTCCAGCAGCGGTTTTAATATCGCCAGCGCATCGGCTTCGCGCATCTGCACGATCTCGCCACCGCCTTCGAATGCTAGGCCGTCGCCATGGCGATGACCGCAGGGGATGTAGCAAGCCTCCCCTGGCGCGACCGCGAGCGAGACGCCGCAGAGGATAGCCTGCATGGGATCAAGCGAGGTGGATTCGGTGTCCACGCAAACCACACCCTTTGCCCGCGCGCGCGCAACCCACTGCTCCAATTCTTTCACGGTGGTCACGGTGACATAGGAATTGTGATCGATGGGCGCACGGATGGCGGCATCGTCCGGCGGCGCTTGCGGCGTGGGCTCCGGCAAGCTGATCTTCGGCACCGGCACATTGGCCACAACGCTGTCGCTGGCGATCGCCTCCACATCTTCGACCTCGAAATGGACCGCGACTCGTTTGGTGATTGCGGTGAATTCCATTGCCTTGAGGAAACCGATCAATTCCTTCGCGTCGGGCGCATGCACGGCGAATTCGTCAGGCGTCTCCTTGATCGGCACCTTGTCTTCCAAGGTCACCAGCTTGAGCGAGACGCGGGCATTCTCCGCATTTTCCAGCAAAGTCTCGCGGCGCTTGTTCTGCTTGATCTCGGAGGCGCGCTTGAGCAGCGTCTCGACATCGCCATATTGGCCGATCAGTTCGGCCGCTGTCTTGATGCCGATGCCGCGCACGCCCGGCACATTGTCGGTGGAATCGCCGGCTAACGCCTGCACTTGGATCACCTTGTCGGGGGCGACGCCGAACTTCTCCATCACCTCCGCCGAAGCGATGCGCTTGTTCTTCATGCTGTCAAAAAGCTCGACCTGGCCGTCCACCACCAGCTGCATCAGATCCTTGTCGGACGAAACAATGGTGCAGCGCGCGCCGGCCTCGCGCGCCATGCGGGCGTAAGTTGCGATCAGATCGTCGGCTTCATAGCCCGCCATCTCGACGCACGAGACGCCGAAGGCGCGGGTGGCTTCGCGCACCAGGGGAAATTGCGGGATCAAATCTTCCGGCGCGGGCGGACGGTGGGCCTTATATTCCTTGTAGATGTCGTTGCGGAATGTCTTCTCGCTGGCATCGAAAATCACCGCCAGATGACTGGGCGCATCGCCCGCCTTCATGTCCTCGAGCAGCTTCCAGAGCATGTTGCAATAGCCCGAGACCGCGCCAATCGGCAGGCCGTCGGATTTGCGGGTGAGCGGGGGCAAGGCGTGATAGGCGCGGAACAGATAGCCCGAGCCGTCCACCAGATAGAGGTGATCGCCCTTTTTCAAACTCAATGATGACCCTGGGCGCCGTCACGCAACACAAAGCGGCGATCGCAATAGGGGCATTCCACGAAATTCTCGTCGCCCATTTCCAGGTAGACGCGCGGATGACCCAGCCCCCCGCCGATGCCGTCGCAAGCCACGCGGGTGGAATCGACTTCAATGATTTCGGGCACTTCCACCGGCATGGGACTCTCTGTTTGACTGGCTATTTGGCTGGGCGGGCCGGATCATAGTACTTACGATCACACCGGCAAGAGGCTAGGTTTGCCGCATGGTCAAGCTCAACAAGATCTACACGAAAACCGGTGATTCCGGCGAAACCGGCCTCACCGATGCGAGCCGCGTGGGCAAATCCTCGCCCCGCATCGAGGCCATCGGCGCTGTGGATGAAACCTCGAGCGCCATCGGCGTGGCGCGGCTGGATGCCGAGGGCGATCCCGACGCCATGCTGGCCCGCATCCAGCACGACCTGTTCGATCTGGGCGCCGATCTCAGCATGCCGGGAGAGGGCCCTGGCGATCTCAGGATCGTGCCCGTCCAGGTCGAGCGGCTGGAGCGGGAGATAGACGCCATGAATGAAGGGCTTTCGCCCCTCACCTCTTTTGTCTTGCCAGGCGGCACGGCGCTGGCGGCGCATCTGCATCTGGCGCGGGCAATCGCGCGGCGCGCCGAGCGCGCCATCGCGACCCTGGCGGCCAAAGAGAAGGTCAACCCCGCCCTGCTGCAGTATATCAATCGGCTTTCCGATCACCTGTTCGTGATGGCGCGCGCCGCCAACGATCAGGGCATGGGCGACGTGTTGTGGGTTCCGGGGAAAAACAGATGACAAACGTGAAGACCAAACTGGCGGCTTCCTGTGCCGCAATTCTCTACACGATAGCGACGCTATCACCGGCTCTGGCACAGGATGCTGCAGCACCGCAGCGCCGCACTCCAGCCCAGCGCGAAGCAGCCCAGGCAGCGGAGGCGGCCCGATGCAGCGCCATCACAGCTTATGGAGAAACCCAACCGAGCGTCGAACCCGCGCCGCCAGCGGTGCCGCTGCCGTCCCGCAAACCGGCCGCGCCCGGCTCCTACCCGATTCCGGATGCCCCCATCCTGCCCTATCAGGCTGTCCAGACGCCGCCGCCGCCGGCAGGCACCAAGTATGTCGGCGTCGCTGATGTCGCCATCATGGCCAATGGGCACCTGCTGGTGTTCCAGCGCTCGGCAATCAACCAGCTGATGGAATTCGACACCGACGGCAAACTGCTGCGCAGTTTCGCCGACAATATCGCGGCGCAAGCGCATGGGCTGCAACTGGATCGCCACGGCAATATCTGGCTCACGGACATTGTCTGCAACACGGTGATGAAACTCGATCCCGAAGGCCGCGTGCTGATGACGCTCGGCACCAAGGGCAAGGTCGGCACCTGGGATGAAGCCGCCGGCCAGCACCTTTTCAATCAGCCCAATGATGTCGCCTTCGGACCAAACGACGATATCTGGGTGGTCACCGGCCATGGCGGGAATGATCCGCGCGTGCTGCATTTCGACAAAAGCGGCAAATACATCACGAGCTGGAGCATGAAGCATGCGGACGGCTCCAACGCGACCATCCATTCCATCGTTCTGGACAAAAAAGGCGACCTGTATATTGCGGACCGCACGGCCAATCAGATCATTGTAATGAGCCAGCAGGGAAAATTGCTCCGCACCATCCAGATGAAGAATCAGGTGGGCGGCCTCTTCGTGGACTCGAAAGGCGGCCTATGGATGGCGGCCGGCCAGGACGGCATGATCTTCAAGCTCGACTGGGACGGCAAGGTGACGGGCTGGACTGGGTCCACTGGCTATGGCCCCAACCAATATACCGAAGTGCATTATATTGCCGTATCCCCGGACTTGAAGACGATCTATGTCGCCGACTCGCTGGGCGACCGGCTGGACAAACTCCAACGGACCAACTGAGAGAATGAGCGACGGCCGCGCGGGCTATTCCACCCCTGCCCGGCGACCAAAGATAAAAGCAATCAAAACGCCGACGACGCCGACCAGGCCCCAGCCGGGAATCGCCAGTGCGGAATAAATTCCCTGCGCCATGAAGGGCATATAATGCTGCACCCAATCCTTGAAATGGGCCAGCGAGGCCGGATTGAGTGCGGCCCAGACCGCGCCGAACGGCCGCACCGTAATCTCGCCGCCCCGCTCCAGCGAGGTGAGCGCGTCCGCGCCCAACAGGACCAGCGCGGTCACGATCATGATCAGGGCGACCAGCCGCATCAGTGTCGTCAAAGCGCGAATACCTTTCCGGGAAACGGCCAAAACCTAACGCGATGACCGCGTCGCTGGCAAAAGAAAAACGCCCGCCTGCAAGGACGGGCGTTCTTCATGCTGAATTTATCGTCAGGTCTGTGGCGCGTCGGCTTTCGCCGCCTGCTTTTTCGAAAGGTCTTCGCCGGTCACCTGATCCACCTGCTTCATGGAGAGGCGAACCTTGCCGCGATCGTCGAAGCCCAACAGCTTCACTTTCACGGCCTGGCCTTCCTTGACCACGTCCGACGGCTTGGCAACCCGCTGGGCCGCCAATTCGCTGACATGGACCAGACCGTCCTTGGGCCCGAAGAAATTCACGAAAGCGCCGAAATCCATCACCTTGACGATCTTGCCGTCATAGATCTCGCCCATTTCCGGTTCGGCGGTGAGCGAGCGAATCCATTTCAGCGCCGCCTTGATCGACTCGCCGTCGGCGGAGGCGATCTTCACCGTGCCATCGTCTTCGATGTTGATCTTGGCGCCGGTCTTTTCCACGATCTCGCGGATCACCTTGCCGCCGGTGCCGATCACGTCACGGATCTTGTCGGTGGGAATCTTGATCTGCTCGATGCGCGGGGCATGCTCGCCCAATTCGGCGCGGGCGCCATGGAGGGCCTTGTCCATCTCGCCCAGGATGTGCATGCGCCCGCCCTTGGCCTGGGCCAGCGCCACCTTCATGATCTCTTCGGTGATGCCGGCGATCTTGATGTCCATCTGCAGCGAGGTGATGCCGTCTTCGGTGCCCGCCACCTTGAAGTCCATATCGCCCAGATGATCCTCGTCGCCGAGAATGTCCGAAAGCACCACATAGCGTGAGCCTTCCAGGATCAGGCCCATGGCGATGCCCGCAATCGGCTTGGCGATGGGGACGCCTGCATCCATCAAGGCCAGGGACGTGCCGCACACCGTGGCCATCGACGATGAACCGTTGGATTCGGTGATCTCGGACACCACGCGAATGGTGTAGGGAAAGCTTTCCTTCGCCGGCAACATGGGATGAATGGCGCGCCAGGCGAGCTTGCCATGGCCGATTTCGCGGCGGCCCGGCGAACCCATGCGGCCCGTCTCGCCCACCGAATAGGGCGGGAAATTATAGTGCAGCATGAAGGTCTGCTTTCTGGTGCCTTCCAGGCTGTCGACGAATTGCTCGTCCTCGGCGGTGCCCAAGGTGGTGACCACCAGAGCCTGGGTCTCGCCGCGGGTGAAAAGCGCCGAACCATGGGTGCGGGGCAGGATGCCCACTTCCGCCACGATCGGCCGGACCGTGACGAGATCGCGGCCATCGACGCGCTTCTTGGTGTCGAGCACGGCGTTGCGCATCACATGGGCTTCCACGTCATGCATCAGGCCGGAGAAGGTATTGGCGGCAACCTTGCCGTCGCCTTCACCCACATGGGTTGCGGCGAGGGATTTGCGCACGGCGGAGATCGCGTCGCGGCGTTGATGCTTGTCGGCGATCTGGAACGCCTTGGCCAGTTCGGGCGAGGCGGCGGTCGTCAGACGTTCGCGCAGCGCGACATGTACATCTTCCGGCACCGGACGAGGATCCTTGGCCGATTTCTCGGCCAGGCGGATAATGCCGTTGATGGCGGTCTGCATCTCTTTGTGGCCGAACACCACAGCGCCCAGCATTACCTCTTCCGACAATTCCTGGGCTTCGGATTCCACCATCATCACGGCGTCGTGGGTGCCCGCGACCACCAGGTCGAGTTTGGATTCCGGATAAGTGTCGATCAGCGGATTGAGCACATATTCGCCGTTGATATAGCCGACGCGCGCGGCGCCGATCGGGCCCATGAAAGGCACGCCGGAAATGGTGAGCGCGGCGCTGACCGCGATCATCGCCACGATATCGGGATCATTTTCCAGATCGTGGGAAAGAACTTGCGCCACTACCAGGGTCTCGTTGCGGAAGCCTTCCGCGAACAAAGGACGGATGGGGCGGTCGATCAGGCGCGAGGTGAGGGTTTCGCGTTCGGTGGGCGCGCGTTCGCGCTTGAAATAGCCGCCGGGAATCTTGCCCGCGGCGTAGTAACGTTCCTGGTAATTCACGGTGAGGGGGAAGAAATCGATGCCCTCCTTGGGGGACCGCGCCGCCACCACCGTGGCCAGCACGATGGTTTCGCCATAGGTGGCGAGCACTGCACCATCGGCCTGGCGCGCCATTTTTCCGGTCTCAAGGGTAAGCGTGCGCCCGCCCCATTCGAAGCTTTCTTTGTGTACGTCGAACATTTTGGTTTCTTTCGTCATGGCCCGCCGCCGGATCGCGGCTGAGCGTCGTCATGGCCCCCCTATGGGACCAGCTTTTGCCGAGGCTCATCCCCTGCAAAAGCAAAAGCGCGGCCGGGGCATCCTTGGCACCCGGACCACGCCAATTCGATAAAAATGCGAACTCAGCGGCGCAGGCCCAGGCGCGCGATCAGCGCTTCGTAACGCCCGGTGTCCTTGGTCTTGACATAGTCGAGCAGACTGCGCCGTTCGGACACCATCTTGATCATGCCCCTGCGGGAATGATTGTCCTTCACATGGTTCTTGAAATGCTCGGTGAGATTGGAGATGCGCTCGGAGAGAATCGCGACCTGGACTTCCGGCGAACCGGTGTCTCCGTTGGTGGTCGCGTATTCGGCGATCAATTCTTTCTTGCGTTCAGGCGTAATCATCGGTCATCGAATCCTTAAAGTTGGAAGACGCGGAAAGGGCGAAGTTCGCCGTCGGCGATTTCGGCCAATGCCACGGGCGCCTCGGTCTGATCCCTGAGGAAGACCACGCGCCCCTGAAGCCCCCCTTCGCCGGCAAATCCATCTTCCATGCGGGCGAACATATTCGCGCGGATGAGAATGGGGTTGCCGCTTCGAAGGCGGACCGTATCGCTGCCCGTCACGGCCAGCGCCGGGATGCCGTCCAGCGCGGTCGAAAGGGGCTTCAGATACGCAAAAGCGGCGGGACTATGCATAAAAGGGGTCAGCGTTTCCAGCCTTACCGCGTCTTTTTCCTGGAAGGGGCCAAGGCGGGTGCGCCGGAGCTGCGCCACATGGCCCAAAGTGCCCAAGGAACGGGCCAGATCGCGTACCCAGGAGCGGACGTAAGTCCCTTTGCCACAAAGGATTTCAAAGACGGCCTGGTCCTGTTCTTCACTGACCAGCCTGGCCTCATAGACCTGGACCTGGCGAGGTTCCAGATTCACCTCTTCCCCTTCCCGGGCCAGGTCATAGGCCCGTTCGCCGGCCACCTTGATGGCCGAATAGGCGGGGGGAACCTGAGACAGGGAGCCGGTGAACCGGGGCAGCATGGCCTCGATCGCCTCGCGGCTGGGGCGGACATCGGAGGTGCCCGTCACCTTGCCATCGGAATCGTCGCTGTCCCGCGCTTCGCCCCATCGGGCGGTGAAGCGATAGATTTTGGCCGCCTCCTGGACGAACGGCACGGTCTTGGTCGCCTCGCCCAGGGCGATCGCCAGGATGCCGGTGGCGAGCGGATCGAGCGTGCCGGCATGACCCGCCTTCTTGGCATCGAAGATGCGGCGCACCGCCGCTACGGCCTGGGTGGATGTCATGCCCGACGGCTTGTCGAGGATCACCCAGCCATGAATGGGCTGGCCCTTCTTACGCCTGCTCATCCGTCTCGTCGTTCTGGTCGGATGCCATCAGGTCGCGCTGGACCTGGGGTGACTTGAGAAGATTCTCGATCTTCTCCGCTTCGGCGAAAGACTGATCTTCGACAAACCGCAAATCCGGCGTGAATTTGATCGAGATCATGTGCCCCATCTGGCCGCGCAGAAATCCTTTGTGGCGATTGAGCGCGGCGATGATGGGCTTGGCATCCCCGCCGCCCAAGGGCGCGCAATAGACCGTGGCATAGCGCATGTCGGGCGATGGCTTGATCTGGGTGATGGTGACGGAGATGCCGTCAAGATCGGGATCGCGAATCTCGTTCCGGTTTAAAATCTCCGCCAAGGCATGGCGGAGCATCTCGCCCACTCTCAGCTGGCGCTGCGACGGCCCGGCATCACGCCTGGAATGGTGAAGGTCATTGCGGCCGCCGCCGCGCGGGGAACGGTTTCTGGACATGAGCCCAACTCACAGCGCGCGCTGGATGGTTTCGACGTCGAAGCATTCGATCACGTCGCCTTTTTGCATGTCCTGATAATTGGCGAACGCCATGCCGCATTCCTGGCCGGACTGAACCTCGCGCACTTCGTCTTTGAAGCGCTTGAGGGTCGAAAGTTCGCCTTCATGGATCACGACATTGTCGCGGATCAGGCGCACCTTGGAGCCGCGGCGGACCACGCCTTCGGTGACGCGGCAGCCGGCGACCTTGCCGACTTTGCTGATCGAGAACACTTCCAGAATTTCCGCATTGCCGAGGAATTTCTCGCGTGTCTCCGGCGTCAGCATGCCCGACAGTGCGGCTTTGATGTCGTCCACGACATTGTAGATGATGCTGTAATAGCGGACATCGACACCATCGCGCTTGGCGCGTTCGCGCGCCTGAGCATTGGCGCGGACATTGAAACCGATCACGCCCGCTCCGCTAGCATGCGCCAGGATCACATCGCTTTCGGTGATGCCGCCCACGCCGGCTTGCAGAATCTGCACGGCAACTTCATCGGTGCCAAGTTTGGCCAAGGCGCCCTGGATCGCTTCGGAGGAACCCTGCACATCGGATTTCAGCACCAGCGGCAGCAGTTTCTTTTCGCCGGCTTCACGGGTCTTGAGAAGTTGATCCAGTGTCTGGCGCGAATTGCTGGCCTGGCGAGACTCACGGCGCTTGCGGCCACGATATTCCGCTACTTCGCGCGCGCGCGCTTCGGATTCCACCACCACCATTTCGTCGCCCGCTTCGGGCGCCGCCGAAAGACCCAGAACCTCCACGGGCGTGGAAGGGCCGGCCGATTTCACGGTTTCGCCATGGTCGTTCAACAGAAGGCGCACCCGGCCCCATTCCGAACCGGCGACCACGATATCCCCGATTTTCAAGGTGCCGCGCTGCACCAGCACGGTGGCGACAGGGCCGCGGCCCTTGTCCAGCTTGGCCTCGATCACCGCGCCTTCGGCGCTGCGTTCGGGATTGGCCTTGAGATCGAGAAGTTCTGCCTGCAGCAGAATGGCTTCTTCAAGCTTGTCGAGATTGGTGCCCTTGGTGGCGGAAACCTCGACGGCCTGGGTTTCACCGCCCAGATCCTCGACTTGAATTTCGTGCTGCAGCAATTCGGTTTTGACCCGGGTGGGATTGGCATCGCCCTTGTCGATCTTGTTGACCGCAACAATGATGGGCACGCCCGCCGCTTTGGCATGGGCGATGGCTTCCACGGTCTGGGGCATCACGCCGTCATCGGCGGCCACCACCAGGATCACCAGATCGGTGACTTTGGCGCCGCGCGCGCGCATTTGCGTAAACGCGGCATGGCCGGGCGTATCCAGGAACGTGATCTTCTGGCCGGTCTTCAAATTCACCTGATAGGCGCCGATATGCTGGGTGATGCCGCCGGCTTCGCCCGCCGCGACATCGGTCTTGCGCAGCGCGTCGAGCAGCGAGGTCTTGCCATGATCGACATGGCCCATCACCGTGACCACCGGCGGGCGCGACACCAGCGCGCCTTGGGCGTCGGCAGCGCCGGTCAAGCCTTCCAGCACATCGCTTTCGGCGACGCGCTTGACCACATGGCCATATTCGGCAGCGACAAGTTCGGCGGTATCGGCGTCAATCACATCCGCCGGCGTCGCCATCATGCCGTTCTTCATCAGCACCTTGATGACGTCCACGACGCGGCGCGCCATGCGGTTGGCGAGTTCGGAGACCGTGATGGTTTCGGGAATGGTGATGTCGCGCGGACCCGCGGGACCGGCAGGCACGGCCTGATGGCCCTTGTTGACGCGCTGCAGATGGCGGCGATAGGCGGCAACCGAACGGGTGCGCTCATCATCGCCTTCCAGGGCCCGGGTGACTGTCAGCTTGCCGCGGCGGCGTTCGCCCTCGCCGGCCTTTTTGGGCGTGGCGGGTTTGACCGGGATGATCTTGTTGCCGACCTTTTTGGTCTGGGCTTCTTCTTCCTCTTCCTGCACGGGACGGCGGCGAGCCACCTCGACAGGGGCGACGGCAGTGGCTTTCGGATCGACGCGGCGCGCGGCTTCGGCTTCGGCATGACGGCGGACTTCGGCTTCCGCAGCCTTGCGCGAATCTTCTTCGGCTTTGCGCTTTTCGGCGGCGATGCGCTCCGCCTTCATCTTCTCATCTTCTTGCGCACGTTTGCGCGCGTCTTCATCGGCGCGTGCGCGCGCTTCGGCGTCGGAGACGCGGGCGTCGGCGATCGCCGTGGCGCGGCGGACTTTTTCTTCGTCGGAAAGCTGGCGCAGCACCACACCGCCGCGCGGTGGCTGGGCCTTGGCGGCGGGCTTTGCCGCTTCAGCGGCTGGCGCGGCGGCCTTTTCGGCGCGCGCGGCCGGCTTGTCGGCTGCCTTCGCGGGAGCCGGCGCTCCCAAGGTGCGCTTCTTCTCGACCACCACCGCCTTGGTGCGGCCATGGCTGAAGCTTTGCTTGACGGTGGAGGTTTCCGTCTTCTTCAGCGACAGCGTTTTCGGGCGCTTGGTTTCGTCGGTATCGCTCATGAATCTCTTTCGCTTCCGGACCGGGCACGGAAGCCTTGAAGGCGTTCCGCATCAAACATCAAACGCTCCGCCAGGCCGCCCGGTTGGACGGCGGCATGTATCACATTCTCGCGTCCCAAGGCCAAGCCCAATTCGGCGCTGGTAAGGCACGTAACCAATTGGGGTTTCACGTCCCTGGCATGGGCCGCGTTATAAAGTTTCCGCTTGCCATCCGCCGCGCCGTCGGCCGCGTCGATCAGCAGCTTGGGCGGCTTCGGGCTTTCCAGCGCGCGCAGCACATTGTCGAAGCCCAGGACCAGCGCGCCGGAACGCCTGGCCAGCCCCAGATCTCCCAGCATGCGCGTCACCAGCGCCTTCTCAGTGCGATCGGCCAGATCAGCCGAAGCATTGGCTGGAGCTTTTGCCGCGCGGGCAAAAAGCTTTTTCCCCACCGCTTCACTCACCGCCGGCCGCGTCGCAGAGACCCACAAACCCCGGCCCGGCAATTTGGCCGCGACATCGGGAACCACCTCGCCGTCGGGCGCCAAGACAAAACGGACCAAACGATTGTCGGGCATGATCTCACCCGTAACGATACAGCGTCTTTCCCGCATCGCTTCGTCTTCTTCCATTTTGCGCGCCGCCGCTGTCATCAGGCCTCGGTGACTTCCTCGCCGGACACTTCTTCAACCGGCTCTTCCACCACTTCTTCCTCGATCCAGCCTATTTTGACGCGAGATTTCATGATGATGGCATTGGCGTCGTCAGGCGTGAGATTGAAACCTTCCAATGCGCCGGGAATACGCACGCGCTCTTTGTCTTTGCTGGTTTCGTAATAACCCAGCAGATCGTCGGTGGCCGCGCCCGCCAAATCTTCCAGCGTCTTGATGCCGGCCTCGCCCAGCGCCACTGCAATCCCAGCGGTCACGCCTTCGACTTCCAGCACTTCGTCTTCGACGCCCAGCGCTTTGCGCTTGTCGTCCAATTCGCGATTGCGGGCGTCGATGAATTCCACCGCGCGGCTTTGCAACTCCTGCGCCGTCTCTTCGTCAAAGGCCTCGATCTGGGCCAGTTCGCCCAAATCGACATAGGCCACATCTTCGATGGTGGCGAAGCCTTCGGATGCGAGCAATTGCGCCACCGTCTCGTCCACATCCAGCGACTCCATGAAGAGCTGGGTGCGAGTGGCGAATTCCTTCTGGCGGCGTTCGGATTCTTCCGCTTCGGTGAGAATGTCGATCTGCCAACCGGTCAGTTGCGAGGCAAGCCGCACATTCTGGCCGCGGCGGCCGATGCCTAGCGACAATTGCTCGTCGGGGACCACCACTTCGACCCGGTGGGTATCTTCATCCAGCACCACCTTGGTCACTTCGGCCGGTGCCAGCGCATTGACGATGAAGGTGGCAGATTCCACCGACCAGGGAATGATGTCGATGCGTTCGCCCTGCAGTTCCTGCACCACCGCCTGAACGCGCACGCCGCGCATGCCGACGCAGGCGCCCACCGGATCGATCGAGGAATCCTTGCTGATCACCGCGATTTTGGCGCGGGAGCCGGGATCGCGCGCCACCGCGCGAATCTCGATCACGCCGTCATAGATTTCCGGCACTTCCTGGGCGAACAGCCGCACCATGAACTGCGGATGCGAGCGAGAAAGGAAAATCTGTGGGCCACGGGTCTCGCGGCGCACGTCATAAATATAAGCGCGGATGCGATCACCGGCGCGGAAGGATTCGCGGGGGATCATCTCGTCGCGGCGCACCACGCCTTCGGCCTTGCCAAGATCGACGACCACGGAACCGAATTCCGAACGCTTGACCACGCCGTGCACGATTTCGCCGATGCGGTCCTTGTATTCGTCATATTGGCGCTCGCGCTCGGCATCCCGCACCTTTTGCACAATTACCTGTTTGGCATTCTGGGCATTGATGCGGTTGAAATCGACCGGCGGCAGGGTCTCGGCGATGATATCGCCTACCTGGGCGTCGGGATTGCGGCGGCGCGCTTCCTCCAGCGAGATCTCGACCTTGTCATTCTCGACCAGCTCGACCACATGGAGATAGCGCGAGACATGGGTTTCGCCCGTCTTGGGATCGATATCCACCTTGATGTCGTTCTCGGCGCCGTAATGCGCCTTGGCGGCGCGCTGCATCGCCTCTTCCATGGCGGTCAGCACAACTTGCTTGTCGATCGACTTGTCGCGGGCGACAGCGTCGGCGATCTGCAAAAGTTCAAGCCGGTTGGCGGCAACAGTACTGGCCATTTTCGTCTCCTGGATCTTTCTAACTTGTCGCGCTCTTACGCGCTTTCAAATCTTCCTGAATGAGTTTGTCGGTAAGAACCAACTTCGCTTCCATCACGCTGCGGAAGGGAAACTGGATACGCTGGTTTTGCGAGGTGATAATGACATCGTTGCCGTCAAGGCCTTCGAGGCGGCCGCGAAACCGCTTGCGGCCATCGAGCGGCGCGGTGAGTTCGATCTTGGCTTCGTGGCCCTTCCAGCGGGTGAAATCGCTGATCCGCGTCAGTGGCCGGTCGATCCCGGGCGAGGAAACCTCGATCTCGTAATCGCCTTCGATGGGATTCTCCGCTTCGATGAAATCGAGCAGGGCATGAGAAAGCTGACTGCAGCCTTCCACATCCATGCTGCCGTCCGCGCGCTCGGCCATGACCTGAAGCGTCTTGTTCTGGCCCCCCATGACGCGCAGACGCACGAGCTTGAAACCCGCGCTTTCGATCACGGGTTCAAAGACCGGTTCCAGATGCGACACCTGGGTGAAAATGGTGCTACTCCAAATGCAAACCTTTTCCCCGCGGCGGCCTTGCGACCGCCACACAACAGGTCTTGTTGTTAGGGATGCGGACTATGTAGGCCGGAAAGGCTTTTTATTCAACCCCTCTGGCTTTTGCTGCCCCCTCCGACCTTCGCATCGCAAACGCTGCTACGGCCACCTCCCCCGTCAGGGTTTCGCCCACGGGGGAGGAAGTGCACGACCAAGGCGCGGGAGGCCCGTTGACGGATGGACCAAAACCTTGTGCCCTACCCCGCGATTTTGCCGGGAATCCCCTCATGACCGACCGCCGCTCGATGATCAAAGCCTCGCTGCTCGCGCCCGCCCTGCTTGCCAGATCGGCCTCCGCGGCGACAGGACCCGCCGGCATCCAGATGAAGCTTCCCTGCGTGGTCTCCACCTGGCCGTTCGGCGTTGCCGCCAACAAGGCGGCCTGGACGGTCCTGTCCAAGGGCGGCCGCGCCTTGGACGCAGTGGAAACCGGCGTCATGGTTCCCGAAGCCGATCTTAAAAATCACACGGTGGGACGCGGCGGCTATCCCGACCGCGACGGGCATGTGACCTTGGACGCCTCGATCATGGACGAGCATGGCAATTGCGGCGCGGTCGCCGCCATGGAGCATATCGCGCATGCCATCCCGGTGGCGCGCGCGGTGATGGAGAAGACCCCGCATGTGCTTCTGGTCGGAGAAGGCGCCACCCAATTCGCTGTCGAGCAGGGCTTCAAGAAGGAAGAATTGCTGACCCCGGAATCGCGCGCCGCCTGGGAGAAATGGCGGAAGACGGCGAAATATCAGCCGGTTTCCAACATCGAAGTGAAAAGCTACGGCCAAGGGACAAATTTGGGCACACCGGGCGGCGCGGGCAATCACGACACGATCGGCATGCTGGCGATCGATGCCCGTGGCAATTTGTCGGGCGCCTGCACCACTTCGGGCGCGGCGTGGAAGATGCATGGCCGGGTGGGCGACAGCCCGATCATCGGGGCGGGTCTTTATGTGGACAATGAAGTGGGCGGTGCGACTTCGACCGGCATGGGCGAGGAAGTCATTCGCAATGTCGGCAGCTTCCTGGTGGTCGAATTGATGCGGGGCGGCATGAGCCCGCAAGCCGCCTGCAAGGCCGCGGTAGAGCGCATCCTGAAACGCAAACCCGAAACCAAGATGCTGCAAGTCGGCTTTCTCGCCATCAACAAGAAGGGCGAAGTGGGCGCCTGGGCGATTCAGAAAGGTTTCAGCTATTCGCTGTGCGACCAGACCAGCCAGGATCGCGTGGTGCCGGGTCAGGCGTTCTACGAAGCCACCCCAGGTAACTAGGCGGACCCTTGATCGCCTTGGCTTCATAGCGGGTGGGCGGCCAGGCTTCTGGCCGCGTCTTCCAATCCCTTGGTCCCTGCGCAGTCCACTCGAAATGAGGATGCGCCATCAGGCGTTCCAGCGCATAAGGCAAATAGGATTTGTCGTCAGTGGCGAAGCGCAATTCCGCGCCCGGCTTCAACACCCGCGCCAATTCGTCCAGCATTTCCATCTGCAGGAAACGTCTTTTGTGATGCCTGGTCTTGGGCCAGGGATCGGGAAAGAGCAGGAAAAACCGACTTAAAGAGGCATCAGGCAAGGCGGCGATGATATCGCGGCCATCGCCTTCATAGATGCGGATATTGGCGCGCGGCTCGGCCGCGAGCTTGCTCAACAATTTCGCCACGCCCATTTCATAAGGCTCGGCGCCGATCAATCCGATCTCGGGATTTTCTCCCGCCAGCTGATGCAGATGCTCGCCCGCGCCAAAGCCCACTTCTAGCCAGACATCCGTGATGCCATCAGGAAATTGCGCTCGCGCCTCACGCGCCGGATGGAACACCAGTTGCGGCAAAAGAGTGCGGCGAAGCTCCAATTGCCGCGCCGATAATTTAGGACCTTTGCGACGACCGTAAAGCTGACCGCGCTGGCGTTCCGCCTGCAATCCTAAACCGCGCTTTTCAACTTTTCCGCCAGATCCGTTTTCTCCCACGAAAACCCACCCTCACTATCGGGCTCCCGCCCGAAATGACCATAGGCTGAGGTCCGGGCATAGATCGGCCGGTTGAGGCCCAGATGCTCGCGGATGCCGCGCGGCTTGAGGCTCATCAATTGCGGCAGCACACGCTCCAGCTTGGTTTCGTCCACTTTGCCGGTGCCATGGGTATCGACATAGACCGACAGCGGATCGGACACGCCGATGGCATAGGAAATCTGGATGGTGCAACGATCGGCCAAGCCTGCCGCCACCACATTCTTAGCCAGATAGCGCGCGGCATAGGCGGCAGAGCGGTCCACCTTGGTGGAATCCTTGCCCGAGAACGCGCCGCCGCCATGGGGGGCCGCGCCACCGTAGGTGTCGACGATGATCTTGCGGCCGGTAAGGCCACAATCGCCATCGGGACCACCCACCACAAAAGCGCCAGTGGGATTGATGTGCAAGACGGTCTTGTTGTTGATCCAATCAGCGGGCAGCGCCTGGCGGATATAGGGTTCGACGATGGCGCGGATATCGTCCGAGGTCTGCTTTTCGTCCATGTGCTGGGTCGAGAGCACGATCTGGGTCGCTTCCACCGGCTTGCCGCGGGCATAACGCAAAGTCACCTGGCTCTTGGCGTCGGGACCGAGGGTCTTTTCCTTGCCGGATTTGCGGGCCGTGGCCAGCAATTGCAGGATCTTGTGGCTGTAATGGAGCGGCGCCGGCATCAGGACCGGGGTCTCGCGGCAGGCATAGCCGAACATGATGCCCTGGTCGCCCGCGCCTTCATCCTTGTTGCCGCTGGCGTCCACACCTTGGGCGATGTGGGGCGATTGGGCATGCAGGAGGATTTCGACCTGGGCTTTTTCCCAGTGAAAACCGTTCTGCGCATAGCCGATATCCTTGATCGCAGCCCGCGTCACCGCCTCGATCTCTTTCGGACCCACCGATTTGGGGCCGCGGGTCTCGCCCGCGATCACCACTCGGTTGGTGGTGGCCAAGGTCTCGCAGGCGGCACGGATATCCCAGGGGCTCATGCCTTCCTTGGGTCCTTCGCGGAAGAACAAATCCACCACTTCATCGGAAATACGGTCGCAGACCTTGTCGGGGTGGCCCTCCGAAACGCTTTCCGAAGTGAAGAGATAATCCTGCCGCGCCATCTGCTCTGATCCTTGGGGATTGGGGGCCCCTCTTTACAGGGAATCCCGGGGGGGTCAACAGGATATGCCAAATTTGACATGTCCTCTGCTGTTGTAAGGATTCACGGGGTGCTAAGCCACTGCTATAAGCCGCGAAACGCCGAGGGGCCCCGATGCGCACTGCCACTGTCGAAAGAAAGACCCGCGAGACCGAAATCACGGTTTCGCTCGATCTGGACGGGACCGGCGAGTGCGACATCGACACCGGCATCGGCTTTCTGGACCATATGCTGGAGAGTTTCGGCCGCCATTCCATGATGGACCTGAAAGTCCGGGCCCAGGGCGACCTGCATGTGGATTTCCATCACACCACCGAAGACACCGCCATTGTGATCGGACAGGCAGTGAAAAAGGCGCTGGGCGATTTCTCCGGCATCACCCGTTTCGGTTCGGCGTTGATCCCCATGGACGAAGCGCTTACCCGCGTCGCCATCGATATCTCGAACCGGCCTTATCTGGTCTGGCGGGTAAACATTCCCAAGCCCAAGCTGGGCGAGATGGACACGGAATTGTTCAAGGAATGGTTCCAAGCTTTCGCCCAGAATGCCGGGGTCTGTCTGCATATCGAAAATCTTTATGCCGAGAACAGCCACCATATCGTCGAGACCTGCTTCAAGGGTCTGGCCCGGGCGCTGCGTCAGGCGGTGGCGCCGGACGAACGTCTCGAGGGCGGTGTGGCTTCCACTAAAGGTTCGCTCAGCGAGCGGCACTGAGCTCAAGACGATCGTCCTCGGATTGATCTCGCTTCCGCGCGATGGTCCAATCCCGTCATGAGCAACCTTTTTGCACCCATCGAAGACAGCCGCCGCGCCGAGCTGGAACGCACGCAAGCCAAGGCGTTGAAATTGTTTGATGCCATCGAGCGGGACGGCCTGATCCGTGCCGGCGTCACCGAGCGTCAGGTGGAAGATGAAATCGGCGCGCTGGCGGAACGCGAATTCGGGGTCGAGAAACATTGGCACCGGCGGATCGTGCGGGCCGGGGCCAACAGCGTCACCATCGCCGGCGACAATCCAACCGTCCGGACGATTGCCAAAAACGACATCGTCTATGTGGATCTGGGGCCGGTGTTCGAGGCCTGGGAAGCCGATATCGGCAAAAGCTATGTGCTGGGCGACGATCCGGAGAAGCGTCGGTTGGCGGCTGACCTGCCGCGCCTGTTCGAGCAGGTGCGGACCCATTATCAAAAAAATCCCGGCATGAGCGGCGCGGAGCTTTATGCTTATGCGCAGAAAGCGGCAGGCGATGCCGGCTGGCGCTTTGGCGGCCAGATCGCGGGCCATATCGTCAGCGAATTCGCCCATGCCCTGATCCCGGGTGACAAGGCGCTGAACCGCATCGGCCCGCTGAACCCCAAACCCATGACCGATCCCGACGGCAAGGGCCAACACCGGCACTGGATTCTGGAAATCCATCTGGTGGCGCAGGACGGCAGCTTCGGCGGTTTTTATGAGAGGCTATTGTGATTTCCACCTCGAGCGCGGCGGAAGTCGCGCGGGGCGTTTCGCGCCTTCTGATCCAGGAAGGCTTCTCGCCCATCCTGGAATTCACCTTGCCCAATGGCAGGCGGCTGGATGTGGCAGCGTTGGGTCCGAGCGGGGAAATGCTGGGCGTCGAGATCAAGGTGGCCTTGGCCGATCTTCGGGGCGACAACAAATGGCCGGAATATCTGGATTATTGCGACCTGTTTTATTTCGCCATCCCGCCCGATTTTCCCCCCGAACATGTGCCCGCCGAAACCGGCCTGATCGTGGCTGACCGTTATGGCGGCGCCATCGTCAAGGAGGCCGAAGCCCAATCGCTTCATGCCAGCCGCCGCAAAGCGGTCACCATCAGCTTCGCAAAGGTGGCGGCCGAACGGCTGTCGGCCATTCTCGACACGATTGCAGAAACCTCGTCTCCCAATCTGGTGATACCCAATGCCGCTGACTAGAAGCGAAGCCCGCAAGATCGCCTTGTCGTTCGAGGGCGCGAGCGAAGGGCCTTATTTCGGCAAGCCCGCTATCTTCGTCGCCGAGAAATTCCTTACCCGCGTGCATCACAAGGAAGAGGCGATGGTGCTGGCGATCGGTTCGATGGAAATGCGCGACGTGATGCTGGAGGCTGAACCCCGGCTGTTCTACATCACCGACCATTACAAGAAGTTCCCCTATCTGCTGGCGCGGCTGTCCAAGCTGAACAAGGAAACATTGAAAGATTTGCTGGCGGCGCGGGTGTCGCGAATCGCGGCCAAGACGAAAAAGAAGCGCGCGATGAAAGTTCCCTCCGCGAAACCAGCGAAAAAGAGGAAGAAAGCGCATTAGCACGACCGTGCTTGGCGGGAATGCGCCACCGGACGCGACTTTGAATTGCAGCGGTTCGAACTTCAACCTTAGCGTGCACGCGCATGTTGGCGGCATCAGCACTCATTTGGAACCCACCTTCCTCATAAATCGCTAACCCGCGCCGTTCAAAACTCTGGCGCGATGTTCTCACGCTTACGTTTTCCACTCGAATGGATTGCGCTGACTTTTATCGCGCTGGTGGACTTGATATGGGCACAACAAATCGACTTTCGCCTTCTCGTCGACAGCGGTGATGCCGCGGCCATCGCGACTCCGCTATTGCTGCTAATCGCGGCTTGGGTGGCGCGGGCGCCGCGCGCTGCTCTGGCGCTCGAATTCTTCTGCCTTTCTCTCGCTTGCGCTGTGGTCTATGGCGTCATGTCCTATCTGGCGCTGGCCAGCGCCTATGGCCCTTTGCGTGACGCAACGCTCCTGGCGGCTGATCGCGCCTTGGGTTTTGATTGGCTGGCGCTCTATCAATGGATCGTAGCGCGGCCATTATTGAGTGGACTTCTTCTGACGCTTTATATCAGCGTCGTGGCGCAGGCGCTGATCGCGAGCGTTGTGCTGGGCCTGCGTCAGCAGCACCGCGAATTGACCGAGCTGTTTCGCGTTATTCTTGTGTCGAGCTTTATCACCTGCATGGGCGCGATGCTTTTCCCGTCGCTGGGGCCGTTCAAGATTTTCGCCATCCACGGACGCGGGTTTTTCCTGGTCGACATGGAGCATTTGCTGTCGCACCGCGACCTCATTTTCTCCCTGTCGAAACTTGGAGGGGTGGTGAACTTCCCGTCGTTTCACGTCGTGCTGGCGCTGACCTATGGCTATGGCTTCTACCGTGCGGGTGCCTTCGGACGCGCCCTGACTGCGATGAACATATTGATGATTTTCTCGATCCCATTCATGGGTGGCCATTATCTGGTCGATGTACTGGCCGGCACGGGTGTATTTGCTCTATCGCTGGCGACAGTGAAAGTTATTGGCCGCTTGAGTCCCGACAACGTGTTCGCCAAAGTAACGTCGCCATCGCTGATTGCGGACGAGACGCGCTCCTGGCACCGGAGTATCGGCACCCTGGCTGATTAACGAGGGCTGCGCTTGGCCAGAATGCGTTGCAGCGTGCGGCGGTGCATGTTCAAGCGCCGCGCGGTTTCCGACACATTATGCCCGCAAAGCTCATAGACGCGCTGGATATGTTCCCAGCGCACCCGGTCGGCCGACATGGGATTTTCCGGCGGCTTGGGCTTGGAGCCCGGCGTCGCCATCAAGGCCGCCAGAATATCGTCGGCATCGGCGGGCTTGGGCAGGTAATCGATTGCGCCATATTTCACCGCCGCCACCGCTGTGGCGATATTGCCGAAACCGGTGAGTACCACCACGCGGCCATCGGGACGGACGGTGTGCAAGGTCTCGACCACATCCAGTCCATTGCCGTCATCGAGCTTCAGATCCACCACCGCATAGGCGGGCGGCGATTCCTTGGCGCGGGCGCGGCCTTCGGCCACCGATTCCGCCAGCGAGACGGAAAATCCGCGGGCTTCCATGGCGCGCGCCAGACGCTCGCGCAGGGGGCGGTCGTCTTCCACGATCAGAAGCGTTTTGTCTTCGGCCATGTTGTTCCTGGCAACCTGCGCGGCGGTTTCCTGAAGGCCCGACCGGCACTTAGCGCGGGGGACATAGTACCCTGAGCCGGGCGCGTCAATCCGTCTCAATGCTTAACAATGCGCCTTATTCCGCCTCAAGCTGGGCCGGCGGTTCGGCGCCGTCGATCACGCCCCGCGCCCAGACCACGGAAACACGCGCGCCGCCGCTTGGCGGATTGGTCGCTTTCACCACTCCGCCCGTCTGCTCGAGCAGGATTTTGGCAATGAAAAACCCCAGCCCCATGCCTTCATGCTCACCCAATTCACCGGGGCCGAGATCGGTATCGCCCAGCGCATGATGACCGGGCCGCGAGGTGACATAAGGCTCGCCGATCCGCTCGAAAATTTCCGGCGCAAAGCCCGGGCCGTCATCCTCGATCGTCACTTGAAGATTGTTTGCGTCCCATGAGCCCTTCACCGCGACGCGCGTCTTGGCGAAATCCGCCGCGTTCTCGATGATGTTGCCCAGGCCGTGCAGCAATTCGGGCGTGCGCCACACTTGCGGTTCCGGGCCATCCCCGTCGCCATGGGCCACATCCACATCAATGGAAATATCCTCGCCGCGATGGGGCGCCGCGATATCGTCAAGCAGCGCGCCCAGGGGAAGGCGCGCCGCCTCGCCCAGCATCGTCTCCTCGGGATTGGCCAGCCGCGCGATGATGGTGCGGCAGCGTTCGGCCTGGTCGCGGAGCAGCCGCACATCCTCGATCTCGGCGGAATTTTCCGGCAGCGCCCGCTCCAGTTCGCGCGCCACCACCGCGATGGTGCCAAGCGGCGTTCCCAATTCATGCGCCGCCGCGGTTGCCAGCGCGCCCAGCGATGCCAGGCGATGTTCGCGCGCCAGCGCCAATTGCGTGGCGGCAAGACCCGCGGACATGCGGGCGGATTCCGAGGCGATCCGCCAAGCATAGACCGAGGTGAAGCCGATGCCGATCACCAGCGCGGCCCAGATGCCGGCTTGGTAAAGCTGGGGCAGCACCAAGACTTCACCGGCAGGCCAAGGCAGCGGGCGGTGAAACACACCGATTAGGCTGACCGACGCGAAGGCGATGCCCGCCAAGATCAGGGTGTTGCCGAGATTGAGCGTGGCGGCGCCGATCACCACCGGCGCAACGAACATCAGGGCGAAGGGATTGGTGATGCCGCCGGTGAGATAAAGCAACACCGCCAATTGCAGCACATCGAAGGCGAGATAATAGCTGGCTTCACGGTTGGCGAGGCGATGGCTGGCTGGATAACGCAGCGCCAAGACCACATTCAGAACCGCGCTGACACCGATGGCGGCGGCGCAATAGCCCAAAGGCAAGGTATAGCCGAACGCAAAATAAACCAGGAACAAGGCGGCGGATTGGCCCGCGATCGCCAGCCAGCGGAGATTGGACAAAGTGCGCAGCCGCACCCGGCCGCGTTCGGCGCCTGTCACCGAAGGAACCGAAAGCCGGCGCTTGGCCAGTGTCGCGGGTTGGTCGGCCGTCGCCAATTTCACTTTTCTCCTCGGGCCAAGCGCATTACAGCATGAGGCAATGTTCAAGACCAAGGAAGCCTTGATCCCCTATCTGCTGCTGGCCGCTTCAGTGGCGGGGGGATTGTTGTGGCATGAGAGCGAGATACTGCCTCAGCTTGGGCACACCATCGTGAGCGGCCAGATCGCCGTGGGCGGCCCTTATGCCCTGACCGACCAGGACGGCCGCCCGCGTTCCAGCGCCGATTTCCGCGGCAAATTCCAACTCATCTATTTCGGCTATACCTTCTGTCCCGATGTCTGCCCCACCACCTTAGCGATCATGGCGGCGGCGATGGACAAGCTTGGCACCGCGCAGAACCGGATCGTGCCCATCTTCATCACCATCGATCCGGCGCGCGATAAGCCCGAGATCTTGAAAAAATATCTGGCTGCGTTCGGGCCGCGCTTTGTGGGCCTTACCGGAACTCCGGATCAGATTGCGCGGGTGGAAAAGGAATACCGGGTCTTCACCAAGAAACAGCCGCTTCAAGGCGGCACCTACAGCATGGATCACTCCAGCGTGATCTATCTGATGGGGCCTGACGGCAAGCTGGTGTCGTTCTACGACGAGGCCGCCTCGCCCGACGATCTGGCCAAGGACTTGAGAGAGAAGCTCTAGAGCTTAGGCAGTGGCAGGCCGTTCTGGGCGCAAGCAGCGATCAATGTGTTTTGCATCAGGCAAACGATGGTTATCGCGCCCACCCCGCCCGGCACCGGCGTAATGGCGCCGGCGACTTCCTTGGCGGCTTCGTAATCCACATCGCCGACCAATTTGGTCTTGCCGCCTTCGGCCGCGACGCGGTTGATGCCCACATCGATCACGGTGGCGCCGGGCTTGATCCAATCGGCTTTCACAAATTCCGGCTTGCCGATGGCGGCGACCAGGATGTCGGCACGCCGCGCGATTCCCGGCAGATCGCGGGACCGTGAATGCGCCATGGTCACGGTGGCATTGGCGGCCAGCAGCAACTGCGCCGCCGGTTTGCCGAACAGAAGCGAGCGGCCGATCACCAGCACATCCTTGCCGGCGATGTCGCCCACATATTCCTTCAACAACAACATCACACCCGCCGGCGTGCAGGAGACGAGATGCGCACGTCCCGAGAGCAGCAAGCCGGCATTGGTGGGCGTGAGCGCGTCCACATCCTTGGCGGGATCGAGCGCATCCAGCACCTGGGCTTCATTGAGATGCTTGGGCAGGGGCAGTTGCACCAGGATGCCATGCACGCTTTTGTCTTGGTTGAGTTCACGCACCTTGGCCAGCAGCGTATCCTGGCTGGTGTCGGCGGGAAGCGTGCTGTGCACCGACTTGAAACCCAGCGCCTCGGCGGTCTTGCCTTTGTTCTTCACATAGACTTCGGACGCGGGATCATTGCCCACCAGCACAGTGGCGAGGCCCGGTACCAATCCATGCTGGGATTTCAGCCGCGTCGCCTCGGCGGCGATCTTTTCGCGAAGGCGCGCGGCCGACGCTTTGCCGTCAATGATAATGCCGGCCATGAGACTCAGAGACCGAAGCGGTTGGACGCCCAAAACAGGCTGTATTGGAGAAACCAGATCACCACCAGCACCACCAGGGGTGAAAGATCCAGCCCGCCAATCGGCGGCACCACCTTGCGCACCCGGCGGAACACCGGCTCAGTCAGGGCTTCCAGGCCCCGGAGCAGGCCGCGCACGAAATTGTTATAGGTGTTGATCACATTGAAGGCGATCAGCCAGCTCACGATCACGGCAATGATCACCACCCACCAATAAAGGTTGAGCAGCAGGTTGATCAGGGCGATCACGGGATTGGCCATGGGTGACTTGTAGCGAGGGTTCCGGGCTGTCCGCAAGCGCACCAAAGACGCTGAATCGGGGGCTGCTTGACGGCCCCGATGGGGCTTCTTAAAACCCACGCCCTTGCCGGGTCTTTTCCCGGCAGATCGGTTCGGGGCTGTAGCTCAGTTGGGAGAGCGCCTCGTTCGCAATGAGGAGGCCAGCGGTTCGATTCCGCTCAGCTCCACCAACCGTCCGGTTGGGACCGAACCGACCGTTGATAAAGCAGGCAAAATCACCCGCGTTAGGACGCCCTTAATCAAATTAGGGCCCGTCGTTAGGCGCTGATTTACCAATCTCAGGCTTATTCTTAGCCATGCGGTCACGGTTCCCCTTTCTGAGTCTTGGACTTTTGGCGGCTCTCACGTTGGCGGCGCACGCCGACGACGATGACAGCGCCCAGAAGGCGCCCGAGCACAAGATCACCCAATCCAAGAGCTACCTTTCGCTCGATCCCATCTACACCACCATCGTGGATGACGATCGCGCCCAGGGCATGCTGATGATCGGCATAGGGCTGGACGTACCCGACGCCGGCCTGCGGACTATTGCCAACCGCTCGCTTCCGGTGTTGCGCGATGCCTATGTGCGCAACCTGATGGCCTTTACCGCCAGCTCCGTGCGCACCACCACCCAGCCCGACGTGGCCGAGATCGCGCAGCGGCTTCAAGGCGTGACCGACCGCGCTTTGGGCCATAAAGGCGCGAAAATTCTTCTCGCGCAGGTCGCCCTACGGGTTCTCCACTAAAGCCAGTCCGTAATGCGCCGCCGGCGCGTTGGTGAGCGCCGCCCACAATTGATCTCCCCAGGAGAAATGCCACCATTCTTCGGGATGGCCGGCAAAGCCTTCTTCCGTCATCAGCCAATGGAGCAGCCGGCGATTGGCCTGCGCCTCCTGGTCGGAGAATGAGAAATTGTCCGGCGCCAGTGTTTCGAACCGGTCGCGCGCGGCCAGCGCGGTGGCGTCATCGAACAGCGAGCCCATCCACAAAGCCTCGCCATCTTTCCAGCGCAAGGTGAGATCGGTCGCCGCCCCGGTGGCATGGGGCGCGGGAGAATCGGCATCCGCACTGGGCGCGGCCCAATAGCGTTCCACTTCTTCCGTCAGGCGCGCGCCTTCCAAGCTGGGATCGCGGCGCTTAAGCTCATCAGGCATCCACACATCGTGGAAATATGTCTGCACCGCTTTCGGCCGCCAGGCATCGAACAGGAACAGTTCCAGCCCGGCATGGTTCGCGCGCGCGTTCACCTTGCCCAATTTCTCCGCCACCGTGCGGCGCAGGAGCAGCTTGTCGGTCGCGCCCGCGATAGGCTGCCAGTAAGGCGGGTTGAATGCGCTGGCATAATAATTGGCGCCCTTGAGACCAACATCTCGCGCCTCGACCACCGCCTCACCGAACAATTCATTGTCGCGGCGGATGGGAACCCGCGTGCGGAAGTCCTTGCGCGCCTCGCGCGCCACCGACTGATCGGCGATGGGGCGGGCGCGTAACGCCTCGAGGGTACCAAACCGCGTCATCTTTTCTTCCCTGCGGACAGCGCTAGAGTAACGGCAATGGCGGACAAAGCAGAAGCGTCTTTTGCCAAGGATTATCGCGATGCCCGCAAGGCCTTTATCGCCGCCTGCGAGCACGCGCAGGGCGACAGCATCGCCCGCGTGCACCCCAGCGCGCTGGGCCCCGACGGCAAACCCCTTTTTATCGATTCTGCCGCATTCGGTTCGCGCGAAGCAGCCAAGGCACTTCTGGTGATCACCGGCGTCGATGGTGGAGCCGCGCTTTCAGGATCGCAAATTCTCACCGCCTTGCTGGATGGCCGGACCATGCCCTTACCGGGCACGCGGCTGGTGCTGGTGCATGCGCTCAATCCCTTCGGCTTTGCCTGGGGGAAACGGGAAAATGAAAATGGCGCAAGCCTGGACGACCCGGCGGCGGCGACAAGCTGGTCCGCCGCGATGCTCAGGGCCATCGCCACCGAGGATTTGGCCCGGCTGCGGAAATTGCGGATCCTGGAGATCGACAAAGGGCGCCGGGGAAAAGTGACGAATGCACGGGATTGCGGTGCGGCCAGGATTTTGGCGGATTTCAGGCCTGGGCTGGATCTTGCGGCGGCGCGGCTTGAGCTTCCTTCTGCGGATGCACCCACGCTGGCCCGGCGTGTGGTCACAAGAGCGCTGGCGACGCTTTAGGTTTTTGGCTATAGCCTTCCTCGAAAGCGCCCGTAGCTCAGCTGGATAGAGTGCTGCCCTCCGAAGGCAGAGGTCACAGGTTCGAATCCTGTCGGGCGCGCCACTTATGCAGGCACTCGGGCCATTCGCGCTTCGCGCGGCCCTCGGCCTACACTTCGGTTACAATCCATCATGGTCTTCATCTGCCAGTGCCGTCACCGCAACGATGAGCACTCATGTCGGTCAAAGGCTGAAAAAATCCGCAGGTCAAGTATAGAGCAGCTATGGCGATTTCCCCTGACAACGCGATAAAGCAGGCCGAAGCCCTGGCCGCGCGGGGCGAGACCCAGCGAGCAAGGCAACTCTATCAAGCACTGCTTGAGAAAACTCCCGCCGATGCGCGAGCAAGGGACGGGCTGGCGGCGCTGGATCATCGTTCGGCCCAATTTCAAGCTCTGACCGAGCTTTATCAGAAAGGCGAATTGGCCAGCGTCGTCGAGCAAGGCGAAACCCTGGCGCGGCAATATCCGGACATCGCCTTTGTTCAGAATATCCTGGGCAACGCCAACACCGGACTGGGCCGGTGGAACGCAGCGATCGAATCCTATGCCAAGGCGCTTCGCATCCGGCCCGATATCGCCGAGACCCATGTCAATCTGGGCAAAGTGCTGAGCCAGCTCGGTAGGCAGGACGAAGCGATCGCCTGTTTCCGCAATGCCATCCGTATCAAGCCCGGTTATGCGGACGCGCATTACAGTCTGGGTGTCGCCTTTCAGACGCGGGGCCGCGACGCAGACGCGGTCGCTGCGTATCAGAAAGCCATCGGGATCAACCCAGACTTTGCCGAGGCCTATGACAATTTCGGCATTCTCCTTCGCCATATGGGCCATCACGACGAATCGATCATCTGTTTCCAAAAGGAACTCGCGCTCAGGCCGCAACATGCGGCCATTCACGTTCAGCTTGGGATATCGCTGGCAAAGGCCCAGCGCTATCCCGAATCGAACGCTGCCTTTGCCGCGGCGCTGGCGCTCGAACCCAATCTTGCCGACACGCTGGGGCAGAAACTGTTTCAGGCGGCGCTGATCTGTGATTGGGACACCCTTGCCGCTGAAGCAGCGACGATTGCGGCATTGGGGCTGGACGGTCCCGCAGTGCGGCCCTTTGTGTCGTTGCCGCTGGAGGATGAACCCGCGCGCCAGCGCATCCGCGCTGAACGCTTCGTCAAAGAGCGTTTCGCTATTCCTGAACTTGCGCCCTTCGCGCCGCCCGCCACCAAACCAGCGCGCATCCGGCTCGGATATTTCTCGGCCAATTTTCACAACCACGCCGTGATGTATCTGATGGCGAAGCTATTGGAGCAGCATCACCGTTCGCAGTTCGAGGTTCATGCCTATTCCTTTGGGCCCGATACCGACGACGAAATGCGGCTGCGTACGCAAAAGTCGGTGGCGGTATTTCACGATGTACGCACGTTAAGCAGCCGAGAGATCGCCGAACAGGCGCGCAAGGACGGCATCGATATCGCCATCGACCTGATGGGTCACACCGAGAATGCGCGGTCCGAAATATTCGCTCATCGGGCCGCGCCGATTCAGATCAATTATCTGGGTTACCCTGGTAGCTGGGGCGCGCCGTTCATGGATTACATCATTGCCGACCGGACCCTGGTGCCGGAAGAAAACGAACAGCATTATTCCGAGAAGATTATTTATCTTCCCCATACTTACATGCCCAGCGACGACGAACGGGAAATCTCGGACCGCCCGATGACCCGCAAGGAGATGGGCCTGCCAGAACAAGGCGTGGTGTTCTGCTCCTTCAACAATATCTACAAGATCGGCGCCAGGGAATTCGACGTCTGGATGCGCCTGCTCGATCAGGTGGGCGGCAGCGTCTTGTGGTTAAAGGGCACCAATGAATGGGCCAGATGCAATCTTCGGAAAGAAGCGCAGAAGCGGAATATCGATCCGGACCGCATCGTCTTCACCGAGCGTGTCTCGATGCCCGAACATCTCGCCCGCCATCGCCTGGCTGATCTTTTTCTGGATACGTTTCACTACAACGCCCACTCGACCGCCAGCGACGCGTTATGGGCGGGACTGCCGGTTGTCACCCAGGCGGGCCAAGGTTTCGCTGCCCGCGTCGCCGCCAGCCTGTTGCGGGCGATCGCACTTCCCGAACTGGTCACGCATTCGGCGGAGGAATATCAGCGGCTGGCCTTGGAGCTTGCTCGTGATCCGCAAAAGCTCACGGCGTTGAAAATGAAGCTTGCGGTGCAGAGAGACAGTGCGCCGCTGTTCGATAGCGAGCGTTTTACCCGGCATCTCGAGGATGGTTACGCCCAAGCCTATCGTCGCTATTTCGACGGCGACGCGCCGGCCCACATCACTGTGTCAGATTATAGATGAGCCCGAACGGGTCCTGCACATAGCAGCGGGGAAAATGGGGCTCGTCCTTGATGACCACACAGCCATGTTCGACCAAGCTTTGCCGCGCCGCCGCGACATTTTTCACCGTGACTTCCAATACCGGTCCCAGTTTCGGACCGGGCTCGATGAAAAGGTTAATGTTGGAACCGCTGAGCCCAATCATGCCGGGATTGGGATCGGTCACTGTGAAGCCCAGCACGGCGGCGTAGAAACGCGCCGCCCTTTGCGGGTCTTCCGCCTGGATCAAAATATCCGCGCCAAAACTGTTCGCCATCTTGCCCGCCTTTCCAGGGTTCACAGACGCTATGATGTCAAACCCTGCGGCCCCTTCACTGTCACATTGAGATCATTCACCAGCCCTGTCGCCAGCGAATAAACCCAGCCATGCACTTGCAGGCTCTGGCCCCGCGCCCAGGCGTCTTGCACGAACAGGTCCGAGGCCACGTTCCTCACCTGGCGCATCACATTCAGCTCGCATAGCCGGTCATTGCGCTTGTGGGGATCGGCGATAGCGTCGAGCTCGGCTTTGTGCTCGCTAGCCACTTCGCGAATGGGATGCAGCCAATGGTCCACCAATCCGCGCCTTTTGCCGTCCACTGCCGCGGCAATGCCCCCACAGCCATAATGGCCCACCACGATCACATGCTTGACCTTGATCACGTCCACCGCGAATTGCAGCACCGAAAGATAATTGGCGTCCTGGGGCGGGGCGAGATTGGCAACATTGCGATGCACGAACATTTCGCCGGGCGCCAGATCGACGATCTCATTGGCGGGAACCCGGCTGTCCGAGCAACCGATCCAGAGATATTGCGGGCCTTGCTGGCGTGCCAGCCGCTTGAAAAAGTCCGGATCGCGCGCGACCATGCGCTCGGCCCAAGCGCGGTTGTTGGCCTTCAGATCGTCAAGCATGCGCGCCCTTTTTTCACCAAGCGTCACGATCCTGTCTAATCGAAGCAGGGGAGAGGGTCAAAAACCGTATTCGGGCCGGCGCCAGATCAGCAATTTGACGATGAAGAGCTGAACCACTTCGTCTTTCTGATTTTTGGTCTCGCTCCGGAGCGTGACGAAGCCGCGCTCAGGCCTGGAGCGCGAAGGTTTCACTTCGATCACTTCGCTTTCCACCCGCAGCTCATCGCCCGGACGCGCCGCCAAAGGCCAGGACAATTCGCCGCCCGCGCCGATCATCCCGCCCGCGATCTTGGGGCCGTTGTCCACCTGCAATCGCATCGAGACGGCAGCAGTGTGCCAACCGCTGGCCGCCAGGCCTTTGAAGAAACT
>DATBAP010000102.1:0-11352 GCA_036271455.1 Rhizomicrobium sp. | reverse complement strand
GAGCTTCGCCAACGATATAAGAGTGCGCCAGAACCTGTCGGCGCTGGAGGCGGTGGTCGAAGCGGGCCGCACACGGCTTCGTCCTATCCTGATGACGGCGATGGCGATGGTCCTGGGCATGATCCCGATGGCGCTGGGCCTGGGCGAAGCGGGCGAGCAGAACGCGCCGCTGGGCCGCGCCGTGATCGGCGGCCTCATCCTCGCCACCTTCGCCACGCTCTTCCTGGTGCCGATCGCCTATCTGTTGTTGCGCAAGGCGCCGCCCAGTCTTTACGTGCTCGACAAGCGCTTCGAGGACGAAACACGCGGCCAAGGAGCCGAACACCATGCCTAGTTCCAGCCAAAGGCGCCTTCGCCGCGGCGGCATCATCGCCCTTCTGGTCGCGGCCGTGATCGTGGCTGGTGCGCTGGCCTCGCACTATCTCCATCTCAGCTCGGCGCGCGCCGAACTTCAGCGCGATACCGCCAAAGGTCCCGAGGTCCAGGTGGTGCGCGCCACCGCCAGCGGCGGCATGCGCGACCTCACCATCTTGGCCGATGTGGTGCCCTACCAACAGGCCACGCTTTACGCCAAGGTGAGCGGCTATCTGGGCAAGGTGCTGGTGGACAAGGGCGACGCGGTGAAGACCGGCCAGCTGCTCGCCACCATCGAAAGCCAGGAAACCGACGCGCAATATGCCAGCGCCGCCGCCGATCTCGCCAACAAGCGGCAGATCGCCCGCCGCTATGACCAGCTGGCGCAGCAGAACGCCATCGCCCCACAGCTGAAGGACCAGGCCGATGCCGATGCGCGCATCGCCCAGGCGACCTTGAACCAGGACGCCACCTTGAAAGGTTATGAGCGGGTCACCGCGCCGTTCAATGGCAAAGTGACGGCGCGTTACGCCGATGCCGGCGCGCTGATGCAGAACGCACAGACCGGGCAAACCGCGTCGCTGCCGGTGGTGACGGTGGAAGACGATTCCAAGTTGCGCATCGACGCTTTTGTGCAGCAGCAGGACGCCCCCTTTGTCCATGCCGGTGACAAAGTGGACATCGTCGATGCCGCCAATCCCGGCCGCAAGATCGAGGCCACACTTACCCGCGTCTCGGGAGCGCTCGATCCCCGCACCCGCACCATGCTGGTGGAGGCGATGCTGGAAAATCCCAAGGACATGCTGTTGGGCGGAAGCTTCGCCTATATGACGTTGCATGTGCCGGAGCCCACCGCCACGCAGATTCCGGTGGGGGCGCTGATCACCCGGGGCTCGGATCAGTTCATCGCCCTGGTGGACAAGAATTCGCGCCTTCATTTCATCAAGATCGCGGTCGCTTCCACTGACGGCGACACCATTACTTTGGCGCAAGGTCTAAACCCCGGCACCGAAATCGCCGTGGATCTTCCGGAAGACGCCGCCGACGGCGCACTGGTGCAGACGATATCGGCGGCGGCGAATTAAGAGATATCGATCAGCGCCACATTGATGTCGGGATGCATCCGGCGCCTGAGATGCGCGGGGGTTTCCGTCACCGTCACTTCCAGGGTCGGGCGCACCACGCCTTCCAGCAGATGGCCGCCCCGGGTGCTGCCGTCGCGCCGCCCCAGCACGGCATGGCCGTGAAAATCGGATTGGTGCTTGTCATTCTCCGCGATGTCGCCCACCAGCGAGACCACCTCGACCTGCTCCTCGACCGGGATCGGCAGATATTCCTTTTTCTGCCAGTCGAAATAACCCAGCTTGGCCCGTTCGAACGCGCCCAGCGCGACGAAGGATGCGGCTTTCAGATTGTTCCGTTTGGCGAAATCCACGATCGTGTTCTTGGCCTCTTCGCCGGGCGCCAACACCAGCACCCACATCCGTTTGCCGTCACCAGAACTCACCAGTTTTTCTTGCATGATGTCCTCCACCTGCGCAGTGGAAACCGGACGGCGCGCCGATCGTTCCGACCAGATCATTCGGCATAGGTCATCTTCACCGTCATCCCGCCATCAACCACCAAGGCGCTGCTGATCGGCACATCGGGCACGGCGAATTTATTAACGACGCTGTTGATGCAGCGGGCGACATGGGCGGGCAGCACGATCTTTGTCCGTGATTGCAACGATGTAACCGGCATCCGCGAACCGCCAAGCAGCGCGCGGCGACACGCATCAGACGCTCCTCGTTAATAATTATGACTTGCTCCGCCTGCGGAAAAATCTTGACGTTAACTATTTAATTGCGATATTAACGCTTTATTAACTCTTATAAGGCGGGACCGGTCGCTTCGACATAAGGTCTTGCTGCTCGGGTGATGACCGCCGCGCGTGTGGCGGTGGAAGGGGTGGCGTCAAGGAAGCATCGGGCACGAACAACCACATTGGATGCGACCATGCTTGCCTATGAAGAACTGAAGGGCTCAAACGGAAAAGAAATCTGGTTCCGTCCGACCCGCTTTGACGCACGCAAACTCTTTCCCAACAATCCGCCTCGGGTGAGAGTAAAATCTTCCAGCTACCAGCTCCACAATATCAGCCTCACCGGCATTGCTGTGGTCGCCAAGCAGGCGATGGAAGAAGAACTCACACTGGGCGAGACCGTGTCCATCGTCTTCCAACAGGCGGGACTTTCCATCTTCGAAGGCCGCGCCAAGGTCTGCCGCACCGAGACCACGCCTTTCGGCTCCAAATACGCTTTCAGCCTGGTGGATTCCTATGTGGATTTCGACCGGCTGCTCAGCCGCAATGTCCAGGCGCAGATCGCCGCCAATGGCAGCTTCCTTTCCAGCGAGCGCAACGCGCTGGTGCCGCGCGAATACCGCGCCTTCTGCTCGGACGTGCTGGGGGTGCTCCGCTCCTATCGCGCCCTGCTGGACGAGAATCTCCGCGTCACCGCCAATTTCCCCCATACCTTCGACCATGTGGGCGCCTATGAAGCGTGCGAAGGCCGGATGGTCGAGCAATGGCGCAGCCTCTGGCTCACCGGCAACGACATCGTGCGCGAAGTCATGGGCAGCCGCGACGCGCGCGAAGCGACCAAGGAATTCACCGAACTGGTGCTGACGCCCGAGATGCGCGCGGGCGCGATCTGGGACCGTTCCTACATGAAGCCAATGGGCTATCCCGGCGACTATCAGATCATGAACCAAGTCTATGACTGGGAGCGGCTGGGCGACAATGTCTACCAGCAGCTGATCCATCGCTTGGGCCTTGAAGTCGCCGAATGCATCGGCACGCGCATGCATGTGGTGCGCGGCAAGATCGCCGACACGGTGCGCGAGCGCGGCCAGGACCGGCCTGCCCGTATTCTCAGCCTGGGCAGCGGCCCGGCGCGGGAAATCGAAACCTATCTGGAAAGCCCGCAGTCACGCGGCGGCAAGGCGGAATTCACCTTGGTGGACCAGGAGCCCCAGGCGCTGGGTCAAGCCTATGACCGCATCTATCCCGCCTTGATCAAGCTGGGCGGATTGGCGCGGATGAATTCACTCAACATCTCCTTCACCGATATTCTGCGCACCCATGGCGGCCTCAATCAGGTGCCGCCACAGGACATGATCTATTCGGTGGGCCTGCTCGATTATCTCACCGACCGGCGGGCCCGCCTGCTGGTCGCCCGCTTGTACGAGGCGCTGGCGCCGGGCGGCCTGCTGATCATCGGCAATATGAACGAGACCGCGCTGTCCAACCTTTGGCCGATGGAATTCATCGCCGACTGGACTCTCGAATACCGCAACGATGCCGAGATGCGGGGCTGGGCCGAAAGCCTGGGCGCTCAGGAATATTGGACCGAGACGGAAAAGACCGATCGCGTGCGGCTTTTGTTCATCCGCAAGCCCTGAAAGCCAAAAGACCGACGCCCTAGATCGCGACGCGCAAATTCTCGGGCACTTGCCGCACGGCGACGAAACGGTCGCGTGGCAGCGCCACTGTCACCGTGGTGCCGATATTGACCTGGCTTTCGATCCATAACGTGCCGCCGTGCAGCTCGGCGAGTTTGACGGCATAGGGAAGCCCCAGCCCCGTGCCGCTGTGCTGGCGGGTGAGAGAGTTCTCCACTTGCTCGAAGGGCCTGAGCACCCGCTCGACATCGGGTGCGGGGATGCCGATGCCCTCGTCGCGCACGCGCATCAGCACGGAACGATCCGACACATTGAGGCTCACCTCGACCAGGCGGCCATCGTGGCTGAACTTGACGGCGTTGGAGACCAGGTTGAGCAGGATCTGCAGGATCAGCTTGCCGTCAGCGCGCGCGATCACCTGATCGGCACAGGATTTGAGCGCGATCTTGATTCCGCTTTGCAGCGCCTTAGGCTCGCACATGCGGATGCTCTCGCTGGCCACTTGGACAAGGTCAATCTCGCGCTCCTCAAGGGTGAGCTTGTTCGCCTCAGCTTTGGCGAGATCCAGGATGTCGTTGATGATCGAGAGAAGGTGATAGCCGCTGGTGGCGATGTCCTTGACGTAGGTGGCATAGTGCTTGTTGCCGAGTGGACCAAAGGTCTCCCGGTCCATGATGTCCGAAAAGCCGATGATCGCGTTCAGGGGCGTGCGCAGCTCATGGCTCATATTGGCGAGGAATTCGCTCTTGGAGTGGTTGGCTTTGTTGGCCTCGACCAGAAGCGTGTTGGCGATCTCGTTCTTGGTTTCGATCGTGCGGTGGGCGATATAGCCCTTGCGGGTCTGGGTTTCCTGAATATAGCTGGACATCAGCCCCACCGCGCTCGCCATGGTGAGGAAGAAATTGTTGGAGATCAGGTCGGATACCGGCAGCGGATTGAGCACGACGGCCGAAACTTCATACGCCAGGACCAGCAGCACCGAGATGATGATACTGGCGATAAAATCCACCCGGATCAGGCTGTCGCAATAGATCACCACCATGATCAGGCCGGCATAATAGTTGCTGTTGAACGGCGCGGGCATCACCGCGGTCATCGCCACCACGCCCAAACCAGCCGTCGCCATCGCGAAAGCGAGCGCGAACTGGTTGAACTTCTCGAAATAGGGCGTGAAGGTAAAGGCGAACACCGCCATCAGGATCGGGCAGACGATCATGTAGCGGATCACGAACATGCTCGAGACCGCCTGGCCGCCCAGCCGCGAATCCAGAACGCCGAACGCCATATAGAGCGCGATACCCGCCAGAATATAGGTGCGGATGAACACCATCGATTCCCGAAGCGCGCGGCGCGCGAAGCACCGCTCGGTTTCGGGATCCAAGAAACGCAGCCAGAGACGCGAATACGCGAGCTCGTCGGCCGCCATGTTCCTGTCTTTCATGGCCAAATTCGGATGCCCTCGGGGTCCAAATTAGTTCACGTGTGTAAACAATCTGATTAGATGGCGCCGTTAACGAATGCTGCTTGCAGCCGCTCGAACTTGATGGAACGCAGGGCCTTGGCTCGAGGCCACTCGCTCCGAATCATTATAATATATTATATTCAATGACTTATGTAGAAGGTCCAATTCCCCATGCCGGTTCACCGACCCAATCTGGACGGCAAGCTGTTGAAACTGTTTGGAACTTCTTCACCATGGAGGCGTTTTGGTTCCCTGGCGGGCTTTGGGGAAGTTTAAGTGTCCAGGTCAGTATTGTTAGTCGCGGCGTCCGTGCTGGGGTTGGCCTTGCCGGCACGCGCTCAGCAACTGACCCTGAACGACATCAATCAGATGTCCATCCAGCAATTGGCCAAAGTGGAGATCACATCGGTTTCCAAAGCCGCGGAGCCCTTAAGCGACGCTCCGGCTTCGGTTTATGTGATCAGCCACGACGACGCGATCCGCTCAGGCGCCACCAGCCTGCCCGGCATATTGCGGCTGGCGCCCAATCTGGAAGTGATGCAAACCAGCCCCAGCAACTATGTGATCACGGCGCGGGGCTTCAACGGCAATGCGGCCGACCAGAATTTCTCCGACAAGCTTCTGGTCTTGATTGACGGCCGCAGCGTCTATAGCCCGCTCTATTCCGGCGTCTATTGGGACATGCAGGATGTGCCGCCTGAAAATATCGAGCGCATCGAGGTGATCAGCGGACCGGCCGGGACATTGTGGGGCGCCAACGCCGTCAATGGCGTAATCAACATCGTCACCCGCAAGGCAGCGGATACCCAAGGCGGCTATCTGGATTTTGGCGTGGGCGATGAAGAAAGCAGCGCCGCGCTTCAATATGGCGGCCATCTTGCCGACGATCTTGCCTATCGGGTCTATGCCAAGGATTTCTATCAGCGCGCCTTCGATTCCAGTCCCGGGGTCAGCGCCCATGACGGCTGGTCCAGGCCGCAAGGAGGCTTCCGGCTGGACTGGACGCCGGAAAACGACACCGTCACCCTGGAAGGCGATCTCTATGGCGGGGCCGAATCCTCTCTGGGGACGCCCAACCAGATCATCGGCGGGGGCAACATCACCGCCTCCTGGCAGCATGCGCTGGACCAAGGCTCAAATCTGCAATTGCTCACCTATTACGACCAGACCGAACGCTCCATGGTGAATGGCGGCGGGTTCTGGCTCAACACTTACGATTTCGAGATGCAGCATAATTTCAGTCTGGGTGGCTGGAACAACATCGTCTGGGGGGGTGGCGAACGCGCCGACGAGTATCGCATCACCAACCGTATTGCCTCCGACAGTTCGCTTCTGTTCATTCCGCCGGCGCGAACCCTCAATCTCGCCGACATTTTCGCCGAGGATCACATTCCGGTGACGGACCAAGTGCAACTGATCCTGGGATTGAAGCTGGAGGACGATCCTTTTTCCGGCTGGTCGCCGATGCCCAATGCACGGCTGGCCTGGAAGGTGACGGACAAGGATCTGCTCTGGGCGGCGGTGTCGCGCGCGATCCGCTCGCCCACGCCCTTTGATGTCGACGTCTCGGAAAAACTGGGCGGCGCCACTTTCCTCACCGGCAATGCCGATTTCCTGCCCGAGGAGGTGACGGCCTATGAAGCCGGCTATCGCGGCCAGTTCTCGTCGCTTCTGACCTTCTCGCTCTCGCTGTTCGACAATGTCTATGGCCATCTCAAAAGCATCTACCTGAACACCAATCCGGCAATTCCGCTGGAATGGAGCAACACGATCGAAGGCCATGTCTATGGCCTGGAGAGCTGGGCCACCTATCAGGCGTTGGATTGGTGGCGGCTGAGCGCAGGCTTCAATCTCCAGCATGAGAATTTCGTCTTTGCGCCGGGCACTCTCCCGATCCTGGGCGTCAGCCAGGAAGGCGATGATCCCCATCACCAGGCATCGCTGCGCTCGTCCATGGACCTGATGGACAATCTCACTTTCGACGCGGATTTCCGCGATGTGGGCGCGCTGCCCGATCCCAAAGTGCCTGAATATGTCGAGGCGAACGCCCGCTTGGCCTGGCACGTCACCGACCGGCTGGACCTTTCGCTATCAGGCTTCAATCTGCTGCACGGGCATCATGTCGAGTATCTGCCCGGCGACGAAATCCGCCGCAATTTCTTTCTCGAAACCAGATGGCGCTTCTGAAACGGAATTCGCGCGCCGGGACTTGGCGCTCTTGCGGGCGCGCTGCCGCCATTCTGTTGACCGTGGTGGCCGCCGGCGTCGCCGCGCCACAGGCGCGGGCGCAAAGCTCGCTGGAATACGAAGTCAAAGCCGCCTATCTGGTCAAATTCGCGCCTTTCATCGAATGGCCCGACACGGCTTTCTCCTCGGCGGGGGAGCCTCTCACCATCTGTGTGGTGGGTAACGATCCGTTCGGCCCATTGCTCGACCGGGCAGCGGCCGGCGCGCGCGACGGCGACCGGCCGGTGACTATCCGCCGCTCAGCCGTGCCCGAGGCGGGTTGTCAGATCCTGTTTGCCGGTGGTGACGCTCAAGCGGTCGAGAGCGAGCTGGACGCCGTGAAAGACCACCCGGTTGTGACGGTCACCGATTCCAGCGCCCCCACGCATGGCATCATCAGCTTTACGGTGATCGGCAATCATGTGCGCTTCGACATTGACGAAGCCGAAGCCGGCGCGGTTTCGATCCGCATCAGCTCCAAGCTGCTCGACCTCGCCCATGCGGTGCGAAAGGAGGCGCGGCCATGATGCTGCCCCGCGCCCGTTTCGGCGCCCCCATGTTCGCGGCTCTGCTGGCGGCAGCCATGCTTCTGGCGGCGGGATTCTGGATGGCGCGTTATGAGGACCAACTCTACAGCGCCCAACAGCTCAAGGATGTGGGCGAACAGGCCCGCATTCTGGCCGCCAGCGTCAGCGCGGCCATTGCCTTCGACGACCGCGCGGCGGCGCAGGAATATCTGGACGCCCTGGCGGTCAACCCGGAATTGCAGGCGGCCGCCATTTACGACGGCAAGGGGCAACGCATCGCCCAGATCATCAGGCCGGGCGCCAGCCTGCCGCCGCGTTCATCCGCCGGCAGCCGGCTGGTCGGCGACCATATCGACGTCACCGAGCCGGTGCTGCAGAACGGCCAGGCGCTGGGCAGCGTCGCGGTGCGGGCCAGCGCCGAGCCGCCGCAACGGCGCATCGCCCGCTATGCCGGTCTGGTCCTGCTGGTGACCATGGGGGCCCTGGTGATCGCGGTTTTGAGCATAAGCCAGGCGGCGCTCAGGCAACGCGCCGAGGAACTTTCCCGGGTCAATGCGCGCTTGCAAGACGAGATGGCGGAACGTCAGAGGACCGAGGAGGCTTTACACCAGAGCCAGAAGATGGAGGCCATCGGCCAATTGTCAGGCGGCATCGCCCATGATTTCAATAACCTCATCATGATCGTCAAAGGCAATTTGCGGCTCTTGCGCAAACGCTTCGATCCCGTCGTCCACAGTGCGGGCTCCTATATTGCCGCCGCGGAGGAGGCGCTGGACCGCGCTGCCCACCTCACCCAGCGCATCCTGGCCTTTTCGCGCCGCCAGCCGCTCTCGCCCCGTCCGGTGCGCCTGTCGGACCTGGTGGAGGGCATGAGCGAATTGATTCGCCATTCGGTGGGTGAGAAAATCCAGATTGAGACTCACCTAGACGCGCAGTGGTGGACGCGCTGCGACGTCAATCAGATGGAGAATGTGATCCTTAATCTGGCGATCAATGCCCGCGACGCTACGCCGAACGGAGGCCGCCTGGTCGTCGAAACCTCCGACCGGCATCTGGCCCTGACGCCCCCCGGGGTGACCGATTTTGTTCCCGGCGACTATATCGCGCTCAGCGTGCGGGATACCGGGATCGGCATGAGCGAGGAGGTGCGCGAGCGCGCGCTCGACCCCTTCTTCACCACCAAACCCCTGGGGAAAGGCACGGGGCTTGGCCTTTCCATGACCTTCGGTTATGTGCGTCAATCGTCTGGGTATCTGAGAATCGAAAGCCGTCCCGGAGAGGGCACGACGGTCACGATCCTCATGCCGCGTATTGAGGAGGTACTATGAAACGCCAGATCCTGGTCGCCGAGGACGAGGTGATGTTGCGCGTGATCGCGGTGGAGATGCTTGAGGATGCCGGCTTCGAGGTCTTCCAGGCAGGCGACGGCGAAGAAGCGCTTACATTGCTGAAGCTTAATCCGGGCATCGCGCTGCTGGTGTCCGACGTCAAGATGCCGCGCATGGACGGGTTTGCCCTGGTCAAAGCGGGGTTGGATTTCAAACCCGATCTCAAGGTCTTGATGATGACGGGCTATGCCCAGGATCCGCCGCCCGACCTGATCCGCGAACGGCAGATCGAAATCCTGCGCAAGCCGTTCAATCTCGACCGGCTATGCCAGATGGCCGATGCGATGACCGGCGCCTGAGGCCGCTTATTGCGGCGGCGCGTGGGTAGCGGCGAGATAATCCACAATCAATGGAATATCGGCGTCCTGGAGAGGCGCCTTGTAGGTATTGCGCATCTTGGCGACTTCCGCCGCCCAGGTGGCGCGTGGCAAGAGTGCCTGATCCAGCACCATGTCGGCGGAATGACAGGCCAAGCAATTCTGGTTCACGATCTTCACGTTCGGCCCGTCGGGAAAGGACGCGGCATCAGGCGGAAATTCCAGTTGAAGCGACTTGAACGCAGGCGCCGCCGCTCCCATCGCCGGCACCAGCAATGCCACCCATCCGATCAGGAAAATCCGCTTCATCGCATTACACCAGCGTAATCGGGGTCTGTTCGACGACGTTGCGCATATAACCCGATCCATTCCAGTTGGGTTGATTGGGCTGCACATCGCCCTTTGTGTTGGTGCAGCGCACCGCCAGCATGGCTTCGCTCGCCGGTCCCATCATGAGTTCCGCCGTCCAGCGGCGAAAACTGTAGGGGCCTTCGTCGGCGCCCAGCGTTGCCGCTCGCCAGCTTTGGCCGCCATCGGACGAGACTTCGACCTTGGCCACGCCCGAGTCACCGCCCATCGCCAGCCCGCGCAATGGCGCGCGCGCGCCAGCTTTCAGGCGCGCACCGGAACCGAGATTGGTGATGAACGAGCGGGGCAGCATGCGGCTGATGGGCACCATCGCGACCCCGGTTTGGCCGGGCTTCATGTCGGCATGGGGCGTATCCGGAACCAGATAGGCCGTCTTCATCCAGAAATTATCGTCGGGCGCGTCCAGCACTTCGATATCGTTCAGCATCTTGACCCAGTAGGTCGAATACCAGCCCGGCACCACCAAGCGGATGGGGTAGCCGTTGAGCAGCGGCAGGGTGGCGCCGTTCATCGAATAGGCGATCAGGATTTCGGGCTGTCGGGCGTGATCGAGGCTGAGCGATTTCTGAAATTGCGGCCCGTCGCTGACCGGCGCCTTATCCAAGCCGGTGAACCGCACCGCCACCGCGTTCGATTTGACCCCCGCTTTTTCCAGCACGTCCCGCAAACGCACGCCGGCCCAGCGGGCGTTGCCCATGGCGCCATTACCCCATTGGCCGCCCGGCACTCGGGGTTCGAAGAAGCCGCGCGAATTGCCGGAGCATTGATTGACGGCGGCAACTTCAACCCGCGGGAATTTGAGAAGATCGGGCAACGCCAGCGAAAGCTGGTTCTGGACTTGACCGTGCACCGCTAGCCGGTAGGATTTGGCATCGATTTCGGTGGGAATATCGGACCAATGCCAGCGCACGAAGAATTTGTCGTTGGGCGTGAACACATCGCGGTCGAAATCCGCGAACGGCGTTTCCAGCATCGGCGGACGGCTGCGTTGCAGCACCATCGTGCCTTTCTGGGGAAAATCCGTGGTGAGCGGGCGCGCGCCATTACCACCGGGAAAGGGAAAATCAGGCGCCTGTGGCGCGGCCCAAGCGGGCGTTGCCGCCACCGCCAGCGCGCCCGCGCCTTCCATCAAAATCGCGCGGCGTGACCGCATGCGGGAAGTTCCTCCTACGTGCCAGAGGAAATTAGCATGGCGTCTCGAGCGAGCCGTTATGACAAGAGGAATATCACGGCAAAGAAATTCCCGTTTTTACCGAAGCGGATGC
>DATBAP010000101.1:0-31788 GCA_036271455.1 Rhizomicrobium sp. | reverse complement strand
TCCGAACCAATAGGTATATTCCCACGCGTTACGCACCCGTCCGCCGGTGATGTATTGCTACACCCCCTAGACTTGCATGTTTGAGGCCTGCCGCCAGCGTTCGTTCTGAGCCAGGATCAAACTCTCATGTTTTGATCCTATGCAACGAAACGCTGAATGCTCTTGTATTTGCGTAGTTCGCAAAAACTTTTGACAAGGGTTGATCGACATCGGTCCCGTCACAGGCCCGATACCGATCGACTTTAGAGTCTTTCGTCTTTGCAGAAGAACGCGAGCATTCAAACGTTTGGTTGCTCGATTGTTTGCGCCCAAGGACAAGCCCTGGGACGCGATGGCTACCAAGCCGCCGCCCACGTTCCCCTTCCGAAAATCACAATGTCAAACAGCCCGTCAAACCGACGTTTTCACGCCACTTTTCAACGAAACACCGATCGCATAACTGTCGCCCGCGAACCGGCGTGGGCGCGGGTTATAGGTGGGGGTGCCACCTGAAGTCAAACGCTAAAATCGCGGAAAATGCGGTTTTTTTGCGCGGCTTGTGGACGAGGTTTGGGGGTCCTTTTTGGGACCCAAAGCCGGCTCCGCGTCACTCTATATGTGGGGCCGAGGGGGGATTTTAACCCCCGCCCTAGTTTTTGCCTGAAAAACTGCCGTTGCGACCGCGAAATTGCTGATTTTCCAGCAAAAACCCGGCTGCGAGAGCCACAGCCGGGCTGTTCAAGAAGATGCCGAGCAAGCTCAGAAGCGTTCGTCCGACATCTGATGCAGATCGCTCCGGTCCAAATCGGTCATCAGGATGCCATCGGTGCGATTGAAACGCGCATCGGCGGCGTCGATCCACACCATCTTGCCGCTGTCGAGACTCACTTCCAGACCTTCGATGCGGCCGCCGCGATCGCGCGCGATGGCCGTCACCGTGCCGACGTGATCGCCATTGGTGATCTCGACACGCGCATGCATCACGGCGAAATCAGGCCGCAATTCCCATGGGCGATAATCGGCCGGCCAGAGATCGCGGTGATAGGCCGCGCGCTCAGCGGCGAAGCGTGCGCGCATATCTTCATAATGCGCGGTCGCGTCGGCATAAGCCGCTTTCTGATTTTGATAGTCCTGCTGCGCCTGTTGGTTCTGCTGCAGCTGATTCTGATATTGCTGCTGCTGCGCCTGATATTGCGCGTCGTTATCGCTGGCCTGGGAGCTTGGTTGCGCGGCGGCGCTATCGGCCTGCTGATTCAAATTGTCGGTCTGGGCCGCTTCCGCGGGCGTCGAATGAGTGGTGGGCATGCCATTGGCATCGACCCGGTCGCCCGAGGGCGTGGGGAACGAATTGTCCTGTTGCGCCATCGCCGGGGCCGCGATCAGGAATGCGGACAGTGCGAGGCCACTTACGGCCAGCAAATTAAGGGATTTCATCGCGTTGCTCCTAGAAGCTCTCGCCAGGAAAAACGCAGAGACTACGGCTACGTTCCACAGGGACCGCCAACACGAAAGTTCCTTCACGCGGTTGTGGAGATATACTCGCGCAGCGAATTAGCCTCGCTCACGGTTTCGGCGATGCGGGTCTTGACCACGTCGCCGATCGAGATCAATCCGCATACGGATTGTCTCTCATCCAGCACCGGGACATGACGAAAGCGCCCCTGTGTCATCATCTCCATCAGATCTTCCACCGTGTCGGTTTCCGTGCAGGTGGCCACGCTTTTGGTCATATAGGCCGTGACTTCGCGGCCCAGCGCCGAGGCCCCCTCGGCGGCGATGGCGCGTACCAGATCGCGCTCGGAAAGAATGCCGGCAAGCGCCGAGCCGTCTTTGACCAGCACGGCGCCGATGCGCTTTTTCGCCAAAAGCTGTACGGCGTCATCCAATGTCGCGGTGGGAGAGATGGCGACGATATCGCGACCCTTTTGTTGGAGAATGTGTCTGATCTGCATGGCGAAGCGCTCCTCTGACAGAAGATGCGGTTCGCGACGACCTCGCGCGAAACGCAAAGCCGGCCGGTTGCCCGGTCATGGCCAAAGGCTGCGCCTGGCAGGACCCGGGCGCAAGACGCAAATTGGGATTGTAATTCAAGACATTGCATTGCGGCAGGAACCGTTTTTGGGAGAATGTGAGGCCGCTTGAGCCTTAAACCAATCTGGGGCAAAAGGGCGCCCTTCTGCGTGGGAGCCGAAAGGTTGCCCACTCGCGTAAGCGGGCGATAATGAATGCCTTCAGCCTCGTCTCTCGGGCTGAAGCCTGGAATGGTGCTGTGGCCGAGAGGCTGAAGGCGGCGGTTTGCTAAACCGTTATACGGTTGAAAAGCCGTATCGAGGGTTCGAATCCCTCCGGCACCGCCATCCCTGCTCTTGCGCAGGGAGCTTTCTCAACCGGCACACAACAGCAGGGATGGTGGTGCCGGATCGGTACTACGGACCCTTGTTCGACAAAATCGCCAAGAGGCGATTTTGGGCGCGAGGCTAGCCGAGCGATCCGAGGCGTGAGCCGAGGACGGAAAACATGCTTTGAGCATATTTTCCGCAATCCCTCCGGCACCGCCATTCCTCCCTTGCACAGAAATAGTCAGGACACGGCGTACCAAAAAAGACGATGGCGCGCGCCGTTTAAAACGCGCGCCATCCTCACATTCGGCAGATCCTAGTAGCCGTAACCGTACCAGCGCCGCTGATAGGGATACTGGGCCCAGCCCGGCGGCCAGGCGGGCGCGCCATAGGCCGACCGGGGCGGCGGCGGGGGAGGTGGCGGCGGCGCATCAGCGTCCCCGTAATAGCCATAAGGTTGCTGCACATAGGCCGCCGGCGCCGGCGCAGCAGGCGGGGGCGGCGCCATTGCCACCACATCGTTGCGACCCTGATAGGGCGAGGCCGGCATGCTGTAGGCAGGCACGCCCGCGACCTGGGCTGGCGCGCTGCCGAATTGAGGCGGCGTGGCGCGACGCGGCACATAGACTTCGTCTTCCTTCACGCCGGCAGCGGGGCTGGTGTTGGCGCTGGCCAGCACTTGCCGGTCGGCGACGCACAACCGCTGCTCGGGAAGCGAGACCACCAATTGCTGGCCGGCAATATAGTTCGCCAAACTCTGGCCATCCCGCATCGCCATCTCGAAGCTCACCCGCGCATTGGCGCAATAAGCCCGGCCGTCGGTGGCATCGCTGAACGAGGCCAGATTGGCAAGCTTGGTCTTGAAGGTGTCGTAGTCGGCTTCACCATGCTCGCCGCCGCGGCGGATGAAATAGGCCTTGAGCTCCGCGTCCGATTTCTGAAGCTCGGGCCGGTAGGCAAGCACAAAGCGGTTATAGGCTTCGCTGGCATGGCAGGTGAGGCCCGCCACCATCAATTGCTGCTGCAGCGCCGCGGTGCGCAGCGACGAAAGTTCACCTTGCGTGGTGCAGAGAGGTGCGGCGGCCTGAGCGGCTTGCGCCATCAGGCCCATACTTATCAATGCGGCGGAAGCGGCTTTCCAGTGTTTCATGGCAATTCCCTTCGACATTCAATGTTGATTGGTGGCGAGACTTGCCCTCTCGCAACGACCGCTGGGCGGATCGGCATGATCGAGATGCGCCACCACTTCTCCTGCGCCACCATCACAGGCGACCCAGCGGAAATCATGATTGTCGTCCTTGCCGCCAAAGCGCGTGTCGCTGGTAAGCGTGGCGATGTTGTTGGCGGCGACGCTGCCCGAGATCGAATGGCCATCGTCGCAAGCCGCCAAGGGCTCGCTGCCGCGCCACATGCAATAGGAGAATTGCACGCTATAGCCGCAGGAATTGCGGAAGCCCCAATGGTTGCCGTCGCTTTCGACTTTCAGGCAGGTCGAAGCATCACGCTGGCCCGGCGGCAGGATGCTGGCCTGTGACGGCGCCAACGCCGTGGTCACCACGGGCGGCGCCGCAGCAACATCGGCGCCTTCGTCGATCGAATGCACGACCGAATCCTTCACCGTCACCGGCATCAGCGCCGCAAGTTTAGCGGGCGCGGCGCTGGGCGTAATGCTGGGGATGACAAAACTGGTGGGTTTGGCGCGCACTGTTTTGTCATGCGGCTTGGCTTCGGCTGGATGAAGTGCTGTGGGCGGCGCTGCCGCCATGGGCACGGCTGAGCCCACGCAATTTTCCTTGGGAGCGGGGCCCAGGCCCAGCCGGCTGGCATATTCCGCCACCGCCAGTTTCTTGTCCGCGTCGTTGAAGACATGACCTTCGGGGTACCAGCTGCGGCAGCTGGCATCGCCGCTCACGGCGGAAAGCGTCATCAACACACCGCCATCTGGTGTCGCGGTCAGCATCTCGCCGCGGCCATCGGCATAACGCACTTCCACGCCGGTATCGGTGAGGCGGAAAAAGCCCGTGACATTGGCGCCCGCGGCCTGGCCACCATCCTCCACCACGGTGCCCAACCGGTCATTCATGAAGGTGAAGGTGGTCTTCTTGGGCGGCGAGCCGGTCTCGGTGATCTGCCGCTCGATGCCGCCTTCGATCAGGGTGAGCGCGATGCGCGAACCATCCACGCTGGTGAGCATCTTGCCGGAAATCCCTTCGAACGCGCGGGCTTCGGGCAGATCTTTCTTGATGTCGTCTTTCTTCAGTTCGCCGGCGTCGGGCTTGATCGCCTGGCTTTGGTCGAGTGTCGCCTGTTCCAGCTTGCCATCGCGGAAGACGCCCTTCACGACCTGGCCGTCGGCGCGGGTGAGCGTTCCCTGCCCGTCGGGCAGATCGTCTTTCCATTCGCCGTCATAGCGTTCGCCATTGGCGCGAACCAGAGTGCCGTGACCGGTCATCTTGCCGGCGACCCAGACGCCTTCGAAACGATCCTTGGCGTCGTTCATCAGGACGCCGGCGCCGGAGAATTGGCCGCCCACCTCGGCGCCGTCATAGCGCCAGCCGCCGCCCCAACCGACTGAGACCGGACCGTCCTGGGCGATGCCCTTCGAGAATTCACCCGTGAAGCTCTCGAATTGCTTGCCGCCATTGGTGAAAGTCGCGGTGCCTTTGCCGTTGGCGAGACCGTCTACGCATTCGCCCGACCAGCTTGCGCTGTCGCCAGCCTTGGCATTGGCGTCAAACAGCGAACAACTCGAATTGGCATCGATCAGCCAATGCGTATCCGCATCAGCAAAAGCGCGCGGCAAAGCGCAGCTGAGCATTACGGCCGCTAGCGCGGCCGGCGCGACCCATCTCATGGCACTCTCTGTTGTGCTCTGGGCTCAGCTGAAAAAATGCAGAGCCCCCCATTCGCGAAAAGCATTTCGCCGAATCGACTCTGCCGTCAAATCAATTCTGTCAGAGAGAAAATAATTTCTTTAATACGTCATTGCGATTGTGATCACAGTTCCGTTCGCCATTCATCGTGCATTCATCTCGTGCATTGAAGCCACCGCGAACACCCAACAAAACGAAGCAAGCAATCATCCGCACAGGAACGGGACAGAAGAAGTTCCGTATAGGGAACATTGTCGGTAGATCCGCATTTTCGCCGATCGGTGCGAAAGGGTACGCATCATCTTTTGCGCCCGACGAAGATGAACGGCGGGGAGTCGCGCGAACGTGATCGCGCATTTGAATCACAAAAGCGAAGAAAGAGTCAGCGCACCCGGCGGCTGGCGACCAAGCGCTCGTGCAGGATGGTGATCCTGTTGGAAGCCGTGCGTTCGCAAAGGCCTGGGATCACGGCATGGAGAAGGCAGGCGAAGCCGGCCAGAAGAAGCGGACCAGCGAAGGAAACGGCTTGGCGCTGATGTTCGAAATAGGTCTCCCCGATGGACTCCGGATGGACCAGAAAAAGCCGCGCAAACATGGCCAAGACCCCGTTGGACGTGAGGAGTAATATATTGCGTTTTCCTTGGAATTTGCTCCCATAGTCTATTGCAATGGCGTTAATTTGTGGGAAAATATCCCATGGCTTGTGGTTTAGATGGGACAGACCTGCGCATTCTGGATTTGCTGCAGGAAAATGCCGATCGCTCGATCAGCGAAATCGCCGACGTGATTCACCTCTCCCAGAATGCCTGCTGGCGGCGCATCCGCCAGCTTGAGGAAGGCGGCTTTATTCTCAAGCGCGTGGCGCTGCTCGACGCCGTCAAGCTGGGCGCCGGGACCACCGTGTTCGTGATGGTGCGTGCGGGCCAACACACCCCCGAATGGCTGGAGCGGTTTGCCGAAACGGTGCGCAAGATTCCCGAGATCGTCGAATTCTACCGCATGACAGGCGAGGTGGATTATCTGCTCAAGGTCCGCGTCGCCGACATCGCGGGTTATGACCGCGTCTATAAACAGCTGATCCGGTCCGCGCCGCTCACCGACGTTTCGGGCGCGTTCGCGATGGAAGAGCTCAAGCTCACCACCTCCATTCCGCTCCCGGCGCATTGATCGCTCACCGATGCTGCGCCTCACCTCTCTTCGCCTGCCGATCGATCACCCACCCGGTGATTTGCGCGCGGCCATCCTCAAGCAGCTGGATATCGCGCCTCACGCGTTGAAAAGTTTCACAGTGATCAAGCGTGGCCGGGATGCGCGCAAGAAGGCCAAAATCTTTTACGTCTACACTCTGGATGTCGCGGTCGAGGACGAAAAGGGGCTGCTTGCCCGGCGCCAGAACGCCAATCTCCAGCCCGCGCCCGATACCAGCTATAAATTTGTGGCCCAGGCGCCCAGAAATTTCACGCGGCCCTTGGTGATTGGCGCGGGGCCTTGCGGGATTTTCGCCACGCTGCTCCTGGCCCAAATGGGATTTGCGCCCATCCTTCTCGAACGCGGCAAGATCGTGCGCCAGCGCACCAAGGATACCTGGGCGTTATGGCGCAAGAATATCCTTGACCCGGAATCCAACGTGCAGTTCGGCGAAGGCGGAGCCGGCACATTCTCCGACGGCAAGCTCTACAGCCAGATCAAAGACCCCCGTTTTCTAGGCCGCAAAGTGCTGAACGAATTCGTACGCGCGGGCGCGCCGGAAGACATTCTCATCGAGGCTCATCCCCATATCGGCACGTTCCGGCTGGTGACCGTGGTGGAATCGCTCCGCGCCACCATCGAGGGGCTGGGCGGAGAATATCGCTTCCGGAGCAAAGTCACCGAGCTGATCCTCAAAGACCACACGGTCAAGGGCGTGCGGCTTGAGAGCGGCGAAGAGATCGCCGCCGATCATGTGATCCTGGCGGTGGGTCATAGCGCTCGCGACGTTTTTGCCATGCTTGATGCCCAGGGCGTCGCCATCGAGGCCAAGCCATTCTCGGTCGGCTTTCGCATCGAGCATCCGCAAAGCCTGATCGACAAAGCGATGTATGGGCGCGGCATCGAAAAACTGGGCGCGGCGGAATATCGTCTTGTGCATCACGCCGGCAATGACCGCTCGGTCTATAGTTTCTGCATGTGCCCGGGCGGCACAGTGGTGGCGGCGACATCCGAAGAGCGCCGCGTGGTTACCAACGGCATGAGCCAATATTCCCGCAACGAGCGCAACGCCAATGCCGGGATCGTGGTGGGCATCCACCCGGAGGATTATGCCGCTTATGGCACAGGCCCCCTGGCAGGCATCGCCTTACAGCGTCATTGGGAAAGCCAGGCCTTTCTTCTGGGTGGCGAGAATTACGCCGCCCCGGCGCAACGCGTGGGCGACTTTCTGGAGAATCGTGCCTCCACCTCCCTGGGTGCGGTGATTCCGTCCTATCGCCCGGGCGTCTTGCCTACCAATCTGGCGCAAGCCCTGCCGGATTATGCAGTGGCGGCGATCCGCGAGGCCCTTCCCACCTTCGGCCGCCAGCTTCGGGGCTTCGATATGGGCGATGCCGTGCTTACCGGGGTGGAAACCCGCACCTCGTCGCCCGTACGGGTGCCGCGCGGCGCCGATTTCCAGAGTACCAACACCAAAGGCCTTTTTCCGGGCGGCGAAGGCGCTGGCTATGCTGGCGGAATTCTTTCCGCGGGCGTGGACGGGATCAAATTGGCCGAGGCCGTGGCCCGGGATATCACCGGCCAAGAGCCTTGAACCGGCTTGTGTTTCCCCGGTGCCTGGCCGGCAGAGCGGCCATATTCCTTCCGCTTGCGACAACCCGGAGCCTACCCAGGCGCCCGTTTGGGCTATATAAAATTTCGTAATAACAGACCCTTAGGGTCAGGGTGGCGGCGTGCGGGCGGGCGTACGTGCCGTCAACTTGAAGTGCTCATCGGAATCGCCGCGGAGACGACGTCGCTATGACCTGGATCGTCCGCGTTGCGCTGGACCGGCCCTATACATTTCTGGTGCTCGCCATCTGCATTTTGGTCTTCGGACCATTGGCGGCGCTGAGGACGCCCACCGATATTTTTCCCAATATCGGCATCCCGGTCGTGGGCACGGTGATCCAGTATACCGGCCTGTCGCCCGCGGAAGTCGCCGGCCGTCTGGTCACGCCGCTGGAGCGGTCGCTGCCCAACGCCGTCAGCGACATCGAACATATCGAAAGCCAATCCATCGCCAGTAATGGCGTCATCAAGATCTTCTTCCAGCCCGGCGTGAATATCGCCACCGCGATGGCGCAGGTGACGGGTGTGGCCCAGAACGCTCTCCGCCAGATGCCGCCGGGCACAACCCCGCCTTTCGTCGTCAATTACAACGCCTCGACCGTGCCGGTGTTGCAACTGGCGCTGTCGTCGAAGACGCTATCCGAACAGGAGCTTCAGGATCTGGCGCAGAACGGGCTTCGGCCCGGCCTGGTGTCCGTGCCGGGCGCCGCCGTTCCAGCTCCCTATGGCGGCAAATTCCGCTCCGTCCAGGTGGACCTCGATCCTCGCGCCATGCAGGCGCACCAGGTCTCGGCCACCGACGTGCAGAACGCGATCGCCGGCCAGACCCAGATCATTCCCGCCGGCAACATCAAGATTGGCTCTTATCAATATGTGATTCAGCTCAATGACGCGGCGCAGTCGATCCAAAGCCTGAACGACATGCCGATCAAAGCCACGGCAGACGGCGCTACCGTCTTCATGCGCGATGTGGCCCATGTGCGCGACGGGAGCGGGCCTCAATCTTCCATCGTCCATGTCGATGGGGGACGTGCGGTTCTCAGCACCGTCCTCAAAAACGGCTCGGCCTCGACCCTGGACGTGGTGCAGGGCATCAAAGACGCGCTTCCATTGCTCAGGGAGCGCCTGCCAAGTTCGCTCAAGATCGACCTGCTCAACGACCAGTCGATCTTTGTGAAGGCGGCGATCTCAGGCGTGGTGCGCGAAGGGGCGCTGGCAGCGCTGCTGACTAGCCTGATGATTCTTCTGTTCCTGGGAAGCTGGCGTTCCACCCTGATCATCGCCACCTCCATTCCGCTTTCGGTCCTGGTGGCGCTGATCGGCCTGTGGGCCACGGGCCAGAGCCTCAATATTATGACCTTGGGCGGTTTGGCGCTGGCGGTGGGCATTCTGGTGGACGACGCCACCGTCACCATCGAGAACATCAATTGGCATCTCGAACATGGCAAGGATGTGCGCACCGCCATCCTGGACGGCGCCCGCCAGATCGTGCAGCCGGCTTTTGTCGCGCTGCTCTGCATCTGCGTCGTCTTCGTGCCCATGCTGGCCCTGGGCGGCGTCGCCGGCTTCCTGTTCGTGCCCATGGCGATGAGCGTGGTGTTCGCCATGATCGGCTCGTTCATCCTGTCGCGCACCCTGGTACCGACGCTGTCGCTTTATCTGCTCAAGCCGCATCTGGGTGGCGCCCATGACGCGGATGCCGCCGATCACGCCATGCACCAAGCCCAAGGCAGTCACATCTTCGCGCGTTTGCAGCGCCGCTTCGAAGCTGCATTCGAAGTGGTGCGCGAGGGTTATCGCAACCTTCTGGCCCTGGCGCTCAATTATCGCCGCCTGTTCGTCACGGGCTTTCTGGCCGTCATCGCAGTCTCGTTCCTGCTGTTTCCTTTTCTGGGGTCCAACTTCTTTCCGACGGTGGATACGGGCCAGATCACGCTGCATGTGCGCCCGCCGGTCGGCACCAGGCTGGAAGACACAACCCAGCAAGACGCCGCCATCGAAGCGGAAATCCGCCGCATCATTCCCAGGCGGGAGGTTGCGGCCATCGTGGACAATCTGGGTGTCCCTGCCAGTTCGGTCAATCAGATCTACGCCAACACCGGCATCATCGGCACTTACGACACCGACATCTTCATCAGCCTGACCGATGGCCATCATCCTTCACCGGCCTATGTGAAGCGGATGCGCGAGGATCTGCCCCGCGCTTTTCCTGGCACGACATTTTCCTTCCCGCCCGCCGACATCATCAGCCAGATTCTGAATTTCGGCTCGCCCGCGCCCCTCGATGTACAATTCACCGGCGTCAATCACGAAGCGACCAAAGCCTTTGCCTATAAAATCATGCGGGAGATGCGGCGCGTGCCCGGCATCGCCGATGCGCGGATGCAGCAATCCGACGAGACTCCGCAGTTGAACTTCACGGTGGACCGGACGCGGGTCGCACAGCTGGGCCTGCAGGAAAAGGATGTCACCAGTGCACTGGCCACCGCGGTGGCGGGCACCAACCAGACCGCGCCTAATTTCTATCTCGATCCCGTCTCCAACATATCCTATGGCATCACCGCGCAGGCACCGGAATACAAACTGAACTCGCTCGAGGCCCTGCTCAACTTGCCGGTCACCTCTCCCGGCGCCGCGCCGCAGGTGTTGGGCGCGCTGGGCACCATCACCCGCACCCGCTCGGCTGCCGTGGTTTCGCAATACAATATCCTGCCCACCACCGATCTCTACGCCACCACCCAGGACCGCGATCTGGGCGCGGTGGCGGCCGACGTGCAAAAAATCATGAATCGCCATCGCGGGGAGATGCCGCGCGGCGACACGATGGTGATGCGGGGCCAGATCGTCACCATGAACACGGCCTTTTCGGGCCTGGGCCTGGGCCTGATCGGTGCGGTCCTGCTGATCTATCTTCTGATTGTGGTGAATTTCCAATCCTGGCTCGATCCCTTCGTGATCGTCACCGCCCTTCCCGCGGCTCTGGCCGGCATCGTCTGGATGCTGTTCGCCACCGGTACCACGCTCTCGGTGCCCGCGCTGACCGGCGCCCTGATGTGCATGGGGGTCGCCACCGCCAATTCGATCCTGGTGGTGAGCTTCGCGCGCGAGCGCCTGGCCGCCACCGGAGACCCCTTAAGAGCGGCGATCGAAGCTGGCGTCACCCGCTTCCGTCCCGTGCTGATGACCGCGCTTGCCATGATCATCGGCATGCTGCCCATGGCGCTGGCGATGGGCGAAGGCGGCGAGCAGAACGCCCCCTTGGGCCGCGCTGTGATCGGCGGCCTTGTCTTTGCCACCATCGCCACCTTGATGTTCGTGCCAGTGGTGTTCACCATCGTCCATGGCAGGAAGCAGAGCCAGGAATCCCCCGGCGAGCCCCATCGCCAAGCCGGCGCCCCGGCTGGAGAAATCTATGCGTGATCAGCCTGACATCCTTCGCCACTCGACGCCGCCCCGGCTGAAATTCTGGGCGGTGACGGCGCTCTGCGTGGCGGGCATAGTCGCGGCCGGTGGCATCGGGTTGCGTTTCTATAATGAGAACCGCGCCGCCGATTGGGCCAACGATCAAGACGTCCGCACCGTGCAGTTGATAGCATTGTCGAACGTGAAAGGCGGCGCCTTGATCCTGCCCGGCGATGTCCAGCCCTGGATCAACGCACCGATCTATGCGCGCGTGAGCGGCTATTTGAGGAAATGGTATGTCGATATCGGCACACCGGTGAAGGTCGGCCAATTGCTGGCCGATCTCGACACGCCCGACCTTGACGGACAATTGGCGCAAGGCAAGGCCGATCTCAACACCGCCATCGCCAACCAGAAATTGTCGGAAGTCACGGCCAGGCGCTGGGACGAGCTTCTGGCGCAAGGCGCGGTGGCGCACCAGGACGCGGACGCCAAGGATAGCGACCTGGCGGCCAAGAACGCCATGGTGGCGTCGGCAAGGGCCAATCTCGATCATCTTCAGGCAATGGAATCCTTCAAGCATCTGGTGGCGCCGTTCGACGGCGTCGTCACCAGCCGTGCGGTGGATGTGGGCGCTCTCGTCCTGGTGGGCACACCGGGCGCCACGCCGCTGTTCAATGTGGCCGATGAGACCAGGCTGCGCATCTATGTGCGCGTGCCGCAAACCGATGCGGGCGCGGTAAACGGCGGCACGGCCGCGGCCTTCACTGTGCCCGAATTGCCGGGACACGACTTCACCGCCAAGCTGGCGGCCAGCGCCGATGCGGTGGTCAGTTCCAGTGGTACGCAGCTTTTGCAGTTCCAGGTGGACAATCGCGACGGCCTGATCAAGCCGGGCGACTATGCCGAGATGCGTTTCACCATTCCCGGCGCCCAAGGCGCGGTCCATGTCCCGGCGACGGCGCTGATGTTCCGCGACCAGGGCATGATGGTGGCGACCGTCGATGCCAGCAATCGGGTGCGGCTCAAGGTGGTCACTATCCGCCGCGACCTGGGCGCCAGTGTCGAAGTCGGATCGGGCGTGTCGCCGGCCGATCGCGTGATCGACAATCCCCCGGACGCCCTTCGCGAAGGCGATGTGGTGAAGATTCAGGCCAAAGATAACAGCTAATTGGAGGACCTATGTACCGTTTCGCCGCGCTTGTAAGCGTCGCTCTTCTCTGTGCGCCTACATTGGCTTGCGCGCAAAAAGCCGCGCCGGCCGCAAAATATGATCTCTCGGCGGCATCCAACCAGAAATTCTTGGGTGACAATGCGGCCAAGCCGGGCGTATTCAAGACCAAGGACGGGTTGCAATATCGCGTCCTGAAAGCCGGCCACGGCAAATCGCCCCAATATGCCGACGACCAGGTCACGGTCAATTACAAGGGTTGGATGATCAATGGCAAAGTCTTTGACCAACACAATGGAGCGACCTTTCCTGCCGGGCAATTGATCCCCGGTTGGGTCGAAGCGCTCTCCCTGATGAAGGAAGGCGACACCTGGGAATTGGTGATCCCGTCCGATCTCGGTTATGGCTCGCAAGGCGCTGGCGCGGACATTCCGCCCGACCAGACCCTGGTCTTCGACATGACCTTGTTGAAGGTCATGCCGGCGCGCTGACCAAATTAATCTTCAGAAGCGGTAGATCGCCTGGATGCCCGCCATACGCGGGGCAAGCGGCACGCATTGCAGCACGCCGGAGGTATTGGCCACGCCAAAGGTGGCGTTGGGCGCGGAATTCAGCACGCCCACATATTCCGGTCCGCAAGCCTTTTGGTTGGTGGCATTGTTGACGAACAGCGACAGGTCGGCGTCGGAACGGCCGATACCGGCCAGCGTAAGCTGCAGATTGAGCATTCCGTAAGCCGAGGTCTGCTGTGAGGGATTGTAATTGGCGAGCTCCGCCAGATAGCGGCTCTGCCAGAAATAATGTCCGGAAAGCGTCAAGTCTCCGACCGCAAGATCGCCAATCTGGTGCAGTCCGAAGGCATAGGCAGCGGTGATGCTGGTTTGCCAGGCAGGCAACGGGAAGGGCGTGCCGGTGAGATTGTTGGTGCCGGTGGGCTCCAGATATCCCGCTGGTGGAACAAAGGCGAAATTGGTGTAACGGGCGTCAAGATAGCTGCCGGTCCATTCGACCGTGAGGCCGGAAACAGGGATCGCGGTGATGTCCCATTCCGCGCCATTGACGCGCGCGCTTTTGCCATTGAGCGTGACCGTCGAATTCTGGGTGCCCAGGCACTGGCCCGCATTGAACACAGCCTGGGTGCAGGCGCCCACCCCGCCGGGTCCAGTGGCCAAGACCACATTCGGCATCGTCACCGCGATCTGGATGTCGCTGTACTGGGTGTTGTAGGCGTCAAAATTGGTGCGCAGCGGCATGCCCCACAACATCCAGTCGGATTTCACACCGGCTTCAAAGTCCAGCACATTCTCCGGCAGCCCCACCGCCACCGCAGGATTCGCGGCCTGGGTATTGATGCCGCCCGAGCGATAGCCGGAGCGGCTGGTGACATAAACGATAGTCTTGTCGAAGAGGTCGTGATCGATCGCCACCGTCCAGGTGGGTTTGGAAAAGCTCTTGTTGATCGTGGTCGGACATTGCGCCATCGGCAGCGGAATACCGCCAGCATTGGTGAGCCCGCAAACGGTGGTCTGGCCGGAATAGGTCGTGCCCAGATAACTGAACCCGGCGGAATTGAAGACGCCGTTGGTCACGGCGTTGCTGGTCGCCTGGGTGGCGGGCGTGCGGATGGTGGTGGTGTCCATATAGGCGCTGCGCTGGTCCAGAGAATAGCGCGCGCCCAGCGTCAGCCGCGTGTCGCTGGTGATACTGTAGGTACCCTGGGCATAAGCTGCATAGCTGGTGTTGCGCTCGCCATTGTTCGACCAGTCGGTGACGGTGATCTGCTTGCCCGTCACCGCGGCCGGTGAGCCGGCGCTGGGCAGGAACAGATACTCGAAGCCGCCGTCATCGGGACTGGATTCCTGAAAGAAGAACAAGCCTGTGGTCCATTTGAGGCGATTGTCGAGCGCGTTGCCGTTGACGGTGAGTTCGGATTCCCAGGATTGATAGCGCGGAAATGCATAGGTGAAATTGGTGGTGTCGTATGACAGGCCGCGGCTGTTGGACGAGCCGGAACTGTCGAACCAGCGATAGGCGCCCAGAAGCTTGACATCGATATCGCCGAACAGCTTGTCGGCGGTGGCGGAAACCGTGTGGTAGTGGCCGACATCGGCGTCGCTGAGAGACTGTTCGGTGCTCCAGAAGCCGTCGGCTTGTTCGCGGTTCACCGAGTTGATCAACGCATTATAGGACGCCGGTAAAGCATTGATGGTGCCGGTACTGTTCGCGTTTACCGTGGTGAAATAGGGCTGAACCGTGTGGCCCAAAAAATCCGTGAACGCGGTGCAGGTGCCGGGGATATTGCAGATGGAAGGCTTGTTGCCGGTGGAAAGTGTGGTGCCGACGAAATAACCCAGATCGTGATAGGTCGAGCCGGTATCATGTTCTTCGGAAAGGTCGGCGCGCAGCAACAGACTGAAGGTATCGTCGGGCGCCCATTTGAGCGAGAAGCGTCCCGCCAGTTTCTGCGTGCCCTCGCCCGGCTGGGTGTTGCTGTAGCCGCTAGCCGGATCGGTATAGTAATTCTTGATATAGCCCTTGTTGCCCAGGGCCGAGAAGGCAGCGCGGAAGAATAAATCGTCCGTGAGCGGAATGTTTATGGCGCCCTGCAGGCCATACTGCCCGTAATCGCCGCCGATCGCTTTCACATAGCCGCCGAATGTGTCGGTCGGTTCATTGGTCGCAAGCAGGATCGCGCCGCCCGTGGTGTTTCGGCCCACCAAGGTGCCTTGCGGGCCCTTGAGAACATCGACGCTGCTCATGTCGTAAAGCGCGCCCGTCAGCCCGAAGGCGCGGGCGTAATAGACGCCGTCCAGATAGACCGCCGTCGCGGTGTCAAAGGACAGGCCGGGATTGCCGCCTTGGCCCGAACTGTCGAAATTGCGCTGGCCGCGGATGGTGATATTGACCGTGTCCTGGCGGAAGGTGCTGGGCTCGACAGTCACCGACGGGGCGATGGAGGACAAATCCTGGATCGTCTCGATGTGAAGCTGGTCGAGATCGTTCTGGCTCAGCGCCGTGATCGCGATCGGAACGCTTTGCGCATCTTCCGCCCGTTTGCGGGCGGTGACGATCACCGTCTCAAGCCCCGAGACGGACGCGTCGGTCGCGGTCTGCGCATAAGAAGACGAATTGCCCGCACCCAGCCACAAGGCCGAGGCCGCAACGCCCAGCAGCAAATACCCGTACCGCATTTCCCCCGAAACCCGTTTTTTGAAAACTGTTCTTATGAATCTCTATTGAAAAAGGTCATGTAAAAGAAGTGCAACAGTGCCGCAACCCAGGGGCATAGGCGAGAGTGGGATCGTATAAATTCAAGAAATATCTGGCGCCCGGGCTGCTGACAGCGGGTTTGGCCGCGATTTTGGCCATAAACTGGCCGGGCCAGATGTCCTATGACTCGGTGATGCAGCTGGCCGATGGCCGAAGCGGCCATTACGACAGCTGGCATCCCGTTGTGATGGCCTGGCTCTTGGGCCTGTTTGACGCGGCTGTGCGGGGACCGGGCCTTTATCTGGCCTTTACGATCCTGCTGCTTTGGGGCGCATGGCTTATTTTATTGCGCATCGGCCTGCCGGGTTTTGGCGCGGCCTTCCTTCTTATTCCCCTTCTCCTCACGCCCCAGCTGGTCCTCTATCAGGGGACCATCTGGAAGGATGTGCTGTTCGCCGATGCGGCCATTGCCGCCTTCGCGGCACTGGCGGCGGCAGCCGCCTATTGGACGAACATGAGGGCGCGCGTGGCATGGCTTGTCCTGTCGGCGGTGCTGCTTAGCCTGGCGACCTTGGCGCGGCAGAATGGTGTTCTTCTTGTCCCCATCGCCGCTCTTTCACTCGGCGTCATCGCCGCGCGAAAAACATCGCGACGGGGTGGCTGGCGCTATGGCATCGGTCTGCTGGCGACCAGCCTGGTGATTTCGGCAGCCGCGAATTTCGCCTTGAGTTTCAGAAGCGATGGCGGCGACGGCGCCCGGTCGCAGCTGCGTTTGGCCCAAACCTATGACTTGGTGGGCGCGGCCAGGCTCGACCCCCGCATTCGCTTTCCGGTGCTGGAAGAAAAGGCACCTGGGTTGGACGCGGCGATCCGCAAGGACGGCGTGCCGCTTTATTCACCGCTTCTGGTGGATACGCTGGAGCCGGCCGCCCCGCTTCAGACCGAGATCGGCCGCGCGCCACCGGGCACGATTTTCGCGGCCTGGAGCGGCCTGGTCCTTCACCATCCGGCGCTTTATCTCAGAGTGCGCTGGCCGGTCTTTCATTGGGTGGTTGCTCCCCCCGACCTGCTCCAGTGCCATCCCGATGTGGTGGGCGTGGACGGCCCCAAAGAGGTGCTGAACGCGCTTGGGCTGCAAGAACAGGTTCGGCCCCAGGATCGCTTGCTCTATTTCTATGTCGCGCGTTTTATCGGCACACCGGTTCTTTCCCATCTTCTGTTCGCGGCCTTGGCGCTGCTGGCGCTGGCGCTCCTGATCCGGCGAGGCCAAGACTCTGATATCGCTATCGCCGGCCTGATGGCGGGGGCGCTGATCTTTGCCTTTAGCTTTTACGTCATCTCGATCGCCTGCGATTATCGCTATCTCTATTGCCTCGACATGGCAGCCATGACGGGCGCGCTCAAACTCGCCTCCGGCAGTGAGCGGATTGTTTCCCCGAGGGGAGCCTTGGCCCCATGACCGGAATGGCCGGACCTGTGCGTTCAATTCCAGTATTCCCTTCGCGTGACATGGCAGATCAGCAATGTTGGAGGGGGAATCAGAAGTGAGGCTAAAACCCCACTATCTATGGCAATATTTCCACACAATGCCGAGCGGGCCACCCCTTGCCCCGGACGGCACCAATACCGATATTAGCCGTTATTCAGACGAATCATCCTTAACCGTTCCTTATTTCCAGTTTCGTAATTTGGTAGGCATGAAGCTTCGCATTTCCATCCTGGCCGCCTTGTGCGCGAGTCTTGCGTTGAGCGCGTGCGCGACCAAGGATCCGGAAGCGCTGGCGCAGAACGATCCGTGGGAGCCGACCAATCGCGCGGTGTTCGATTTCGACATCAAGCTCGATCACGCCGTCGCCACACCGGTCGCAAAATTCTACAACCACGCCGTTCCCGAGCCGGCACGCGATGGAATCCACAATGCCCTCACCAACCTGAATTCGCCCGTGGTGTTCGGCAATAATGTGCTGCAGGGCGAACCCGGCAAGGCCGTCAACACATTCGGCCGCTTTGTGATCAATTCCACCGTGGGCGTAGCCGGCTTGATCGATGTCGCGGGCAGGATCGGCATCCCCGGCAACACCACCGATTTCGGAATCACCCTGGGCAAGGCGGGCGCCGCCGAAGGCTCTTATCTGGTTTTTCCGCTCCTGGGCCCCAAGCCGCCACGCGATCTGGTGGGAATGGGCGTGGACACGGCGATGGATCCTTTAACCTGGATCATCTTCCACAATTCAACCATGTGGTTGTTCGTGCGGGGCGGCCTCAACGTGCTTGACGAGCGGGCCGCCAACATCGGCACGGTGGAGCAGATCGAGCGGTCTTCGATCGATTTCTATGCCAGCACCCGCAGCCTGTATCGCCAGAACCGTGCCGCTCAGATCAACAACGGCAAGCCGTCCGAGAACGCCGACCTTCCGAACTTCTGATTTCACCTTCATCTAGAACAGCCGCGCAGAATTTTGCGGCCTGAGCAGGAGGATCGCGCGCAGCGTGCGCATAGCACGTGAGCACGTCCGACGAACCCACGATGCAAAAAGGCCAGCGGTCACTCGGCAGGCTGAGGGTCTTCCCGGCCGTGTCCCGTGCCCATTCGGCCATGATACCAGCGGTTCCAACCGCGCAGGCAGAACAGGCGCCAGCGGTCGAGATAGAGATAGACCACCGGCGTGGTGTAGAGCGTCAGGGCCTGGCTCAACAACAATCCGCCGACGATGGAAATGCCCAAAGGCCGGCGCATCTCCGAACCTTCGCCCAGACCGATGGCCAGCGGCAAGGCGCCCAGGATCGCGCCCATCGTCGTCATCATGATCGGCCGGAAGCGCAGCATACAGGCGCGATAGATCGCTTCGCGGGAATCAAGCTTGTCCCGCCGTTCCGCGTCGATGGCGAAATCGATCATGATGATGGCATTTTTCTTCACCACGCCAATCAGAAGGATCACACCGATGAAAGCGATCATGCTGAAATCGGTCCTGAAGACCAGAAGCGCCAAGACCGCGCCCACGCCCGCCGACGGCAGAGTGGAAAGAATCGTCAAGGGATGGACATAGCTCTCATAGAGCATGCCCAGCACGATATAGATGGTGAGGATGGCCGCCAGGAACAGCAACGGCAGATTGGCCAGCGATTGCTTGGCCAGTTGCAGCGTTCCTGCCGCCTGGCCGTGGATGGCGATCGGCACCCGGATCTGGGCCATGGTGCGGTCGATCGCCTGGGTCGCCTGATCCTCGGTCACGCCTTGAGGCAGGTTGAACGAGAAAGTGGTGGCGACGAATGGTCCCTGATGATTGACCGAAAGCGGTGTCGTGCCGGGGCCGTAGGAGACAAAGGACGAAAGCGGCACCATCGTCTCGACCGCGGTAGCGACCGATGAGCCGGTCGAGCCCGAACCCTGGCCCGTGGTGCTGGTGATGCTGTTGAGCTGCTGGTTGCGCACCGCCAAGGCGGCCGATTGTGCGGCAGTGAGATTGGTAGAGGTGCTGGCGCCGCTCGACCTGGAGCCGCCTGCGGCGGCGCTGGTGGCCGTGCCGGAGAAAGCGGCCGCCGAAACCGCCGAGGTCTGGGTGCCGTTGACCGATCCCGCCGTCGACACATAGATGTCGCGCAGCGTCTCCGGGCTCTGCCAGAATTGCGGCGCCACTTCCATGATCACATGATATTGGTTCTTGTCCTTGTAGATGGTCGAGACAGCGCGCTGGCCGAACGCGTCATAAAGCGTGTTGTCCACCTGTGAGACGGTAAGGCCCAGGCGCGACGCGGTGGCGCGATCGATCTTGAGGTTGACTTCCAGGCCCTTGTCCTGCTGGTCGGAGTTGACGTCCTCGAGCTGGGGCACATTCTGCAGGGCGTCGGTGATCTTGGGCACCCATTGGTTCAGCTCGCTGAGGTCGTCAGCCTGGATCGTGTATTGCAGCGAGCCATTGCCCTGGCGCCCGCCCGAGCGCACGCCGGTCGAACTCATAGGCATCATGAACATGCGCGCGCCGGCGATGTTGTTGAGCTTGGGCCTAAGCCGATCGATCACCGCGTCCGACGAGACATAGCCCCGCGCGGCAGGTGATTTGAGAGTGATGAAAAGCGTGCCGGTGTTGGTGGCGCCGCCGCCGCGCCCGCCCGCTCCCGACCCGATGGAGCCCGCCAGCTGCGCCACGGCCGGATCGGCGCGGATGATATCGCCGAACTGGATGAATTTCTTGACCATCGACTGGTAGGAAATGCTCTGGTCGCCACGGATATTGCCGATGATGCGGCCCTCGTCCACATCGGGGAAGAACCCCTTGGGGATGATGGCGAGCAGATAAAAATTCAGCAGCACCACCACCAGCAGCGAGAACATGATGGTCTTGGGATTGTCCAACGACCAGGCCAGCGAGCGGCTGTAGAATTGCAGGCTCTTGTCGAACACCAAGCGCGCGCCACGCATCAGCCAGTTCTGGTCTTCCTCGACGTTGAAATCGAGATAGGCGCACATCATCGGCGTGACGGTGAGCGAGACCAGAAGCGACATGAAGATCGCCGACGCCAGAGTGACGGCGAATTCGTGGAATAGCCGGCCCAGGATGCCACCCATCAAGAGAATGGGAAGGAACACCGCCACCAGCGAGACGCTCATGGAAATGACGGTGAAGGCTACCTCCTGCGAACCCTTGAGCGCGGCTTCGAGCTGGCCTTCGCCCAACTCGCGATGGCGGGTGACGTTTTCCAGCACCACGATAGTGTTGTCGACCACAAAACCGGTCGAAATGATCAGCGCCATCAGCGAGAAATTGTCGAGCGTGAAGCCCAGAAGATACATGCAGCCGAACGTGCCCAAGAGCGACAGCGGCACCGACACGCCCGGCACCAAAGTGGCGCGCCAGTTGCGCAGGAAGAAAAACACCACCAGCACCACCAGGATGGTGGAGATCACCAGCGTGATCTCGACATCGCGCACGGAATTGCGGATGGAAACGGTGGTGTCCTGGATCACGGTGAGGTCGATCGCCGGCGGCAGGATCCCATGCTGCAATTGCGGGATCATCTTGTTGATGTTGTTGACCACCTCGATGACATTGGCGCCGGGCTGCTGGGTAATGGTCACCAGAATGGCCGACTTGCCGTTGGCCAGACCCATGTTGCGGATATTCTCGACCCCGTCATAAACCTGGGCGATATCCTTCAGCTGGATCGGCGCATTGTTGCGGTAGGCGACGATCAGATTCTGATAATCCGACGCCGCCGAGGCATTGTCGTTGGAATAGACCTGAAGCCGTTGGGTGCCCTGATCGATCGCGCCCTTGGGGCTGTTGGCGCCGGCATTGGCCGAGGCGATCGCGGCGCGCACATCTTCCAGGCCGATGCCGTATTTGAACAGGGATTGCGGATTGAGCTCGATCCGGACCGCGGGCAGGGCTGCGCCCGCCAGCGAAACATCGCCCACGCCGGAAATCTGCGACAGTTTCTGCTGAAGAATGTTGGAGGTCTGGTCGTAGATCTGGCCGGGTGTCAACGTTTTGGACGTCAGCGCCAGGATCATGATGGGGAAGCTGGCGGGATTGAATTTGTTGTAGGTGGGGTTGGATCTCAGCGAAGCGGGCAAGTCCGCGTGCGCGGCGCTGATCGCGGCCTGAACGTCGCGCGCGGCGCCGTCAATGTCGCGGCTGATGTCGAATTGCAGCACCACCTGGGTCGAACCCACCGAGCTGCGCGAGGTCATTTGCGTGACGTCGGCGATAGCGCCCAGATGCCGCTCCAGCGGCGTCGCCACCGTGTTGGACATCACTTCGGGGCTGGCGCCCGCCATGCTGGCGCTGACCACGACAGTGGGAAGATCGATGTTGGGCAGCGGCGCCACCGGCAGCATGAACAGCGCGCCCATGCCGGCCAGCGCCAAGCCAATCGCCAACAGCGTGGTGGCGACGGGGCGGCGGACGAACAGGGCGACCATATTCATCGCTTATTCTCCCGGTTGGGGAGCAGGCGCGGGGCCGCCGGCACGCCGCGCCCGCCATTCGCGGAAATCACTGCCCCAGCGGTCGAAATAAATATAGATCACCGGCGTAGTGAAGAGGGTGAGGGCTTGGCTCACCAGAAGTCCGCCCACAATTGAAATGCCCAAGGGATGGCGAAGCTCAGACCCCATGCCCGAGCCCACCATCAAAGGCAGCGCGCCGAACAGAGCCGCGAGGGTGGTCATCATGATGGGGCGGAAGCGCAGCAGCGCCGCCTGATGGATGGCCTCGGTAGGCGATTTGCCTTCGTGGCGTTCGGCCTCGAGCGCGAAGTCGATCATCATGATCGCGTTCTTCTTGACGATGCCGATCAGGAGAATGATGCCGATGATGGAGACGATGTTGAGATCGTGCCCCGTAACGATCAATGCCAAGAGCGCGCCCACGCCCGCTGAAGGCAGGGTCGAAAGGATGGTGACCGGGTGGATGAAGCTCTCATACAGCACGCCCAGCACGATATAGACCGTGACCAGGGCGGCGATGATCAAGAGCACTTCGTTGCCCAGCGCGTCCTGAAAGGCCACAGCCGAACCCTCGAACTGCGAAGTGATGCCGGGCGGCAGGCCCGCCGCATCCTCCGCATCCTTGACTGCCTGCACGCCCAGTCCCAGCGAATAACCGGGCGCGAGATCGAAGGATAAGGTCGCCGAAGGGAATTGTCCCAGATGATCGATCTGCAGCGGCACCGTGCGCTGGTCGACATGGGCGATTGCCGAAAGCGGCACTTGGCCGCCCCCCGACGAGGGCAGGTAAATCTCGTTGAGCGACGCCACCGTGTCCTGAATCTTGGGATCGGCTTCCATGATCACCCGGTACTGGGTGGACTCGGTGAAGATGGTCGAGATGATGCGCTGACCGAAACTGTCATAGAGCGCATTGTCGATCGTGGAGGCGGAAATGCCGAACCGCGCCGCGGTGTTGCGATCGACGGTGAGGAACGCCGACAGGCCGCGGTCGAGATAATCGGTCGAGACATTGCGCAACGCTGGCGCTTTCTGCAGCTGGGCAAGCAGTTTGGGCACAAAGGCATTGAGATCGGCCGTGGTCGCCGACTGCAGCACGAATTGATATTGGGCACGGCTCACGGTGGAATCGATGGTGAGGTCCTGCACCGGCTGCAGATAGAAAGTGATGCCCGCCACCGCATGGGCGTCGCCCGCCAGCCGGTTCATGATGGTGGTGACGTCGTCGCGGTCGCCCTTGTCCTTGAGATTGATCAGGAAGCGGCCGCTGTTGAGGGTGGAATTGGTGCCGTCGACGCCGATGAACGAGGACAGGCTCGCCACATCCTTGTCCTGCAGAATCTTCTCGGCTAGCGCGCGCTGGCGCCGCGCCATCTCGTCGAACGACACAGTCGGACCGGCCGTGGTGATGGCCTGGATGAAGCCGGTATCCTGCAGCGGAAAGAAGCCTTTGGGGATGAGGATATAAAGCAGGATCGTCAGCACCAGCGTGCCCACCGCCACCAGCATGGTGAGCGGCTGATGGACCAGAACCCATTTGAGCAGCCGGTCATATTCGGCGATCACGCGCTCGTAATACCGCTCGGTGATGCGCTGGAAGCGGGTTTGCCGCTTCTCCTCCTCTTTACGGCTGTGCAGCAGCTTGGCACACAGCATCGGCACCAGGGTCAGCGACACCACCGCCGAGATCAGGATGGTGATCGCCAGAGTGACGGCGAATTCGCGGAACAGACGGCCCACCACTTCCTGCATGAAGAGCAGCGGGATCAGGACGGCGATCAGCGAGACGGTCAGCGACATGATGGTGAAGCCGATTTCGCCCGCGCCCTTCATGGCGGCATCGAACGGCCTATAGCCATGTTCGATATAGCGGGAGATGTTCTCGATCATCACGATCGCGTCATCCACCACGAAGCCGGCCGAGATGGTGAGCGCCATCAGCGACAGATTGTTGAGCGAGAAGCCCAACAGGTACATGGCCGCGAATGTGCCGACGATGGAAAGCGGCACCGACAGGCTGGGAATGAAGGTGGCCGGCAGACTGCCCAGGAACAGATAGATCACCAGCACCACCAGCGCCACCGCCAGTATCAGTTCGAATTCCACATCCGCGACCGAGGCGCGGATTGTGTTGGTGCGGTCTGTGAGCACATTCACCGTGATCGAGGCGGGAAGCCCCGCCACGATCTGGGGCAGGATCTGCTTGATTGAATCCACCACCGCGATGACGTTGGCGCCGGGCTGGCGCTGGACGTTAAGCAGCACCGCGGGCGTCATGTTGGCCCAGCTGGAAAGCTTGTCGTTCTCCGAGCCTTGCACCACCGTCGCCACGTCCGACAGATGCACCGGTGAGCCATTCTTGTAGGCGACGATCATGTTGGCGTAGTCGGCCGCGCTCTGCAGCTGATCGTTGGCGTTGATGGTGTAGGACTGCGAAGTGCCGTCGAACTGCCCCTTGGGCGCGTTGGAATTGTTGTTGTTGATGGTGGTGCGAAGGTCGTCGATGTTAAGCCCGTAAGACGCCAATTGCTGCAGATTGGCCTGGACGCGCACGGCCGGGCGCTGGGCGCCGGAAATGCTCACCAGGCCCACGCCGGCCAACTGGGAAATTTTCTGGGCGATGCGGGTATCGGCCAGGTCCTCAACCGTGGTGATGGGCAGGCTGGGCGAGGAGATCGCCAATGTGATCACCGGCGCGTCGGCGGGATTGACCTTGGCGTAGACCGGCGGGACCGGCAGCTGGGGAAGGAGGCTGCCGCCGGCATTGATCGCCGCCTGCACTTCCTGTTCGGCGACGTCCAGGCTGAGAGTGAGATCGAACTGCAGGGTGATGATCGAAGAGCCGGCCGAAGAGACCGACGACATTTCCTTCAGTCCCGGCATCTGGCCGAATTGACGCTCAAGAATGGCGGTGACCGAGGTGGTCATCACGTCGGGGCTGGCGCCGGGATAAAAGCTCGAGACCTGGATGGTGGGATAGTCCACTTCCGGCAAGGCCGAGAGCGGCAGGAAGCGATAGCCGGCAAGGCCCACCAGCAGGATGGCGATCATCAGAAGCGACGTCGCGACCGGCCTTAGAATAAAGGGTGCGGAGGGATTCATCGATCAGGGCCCGCCGGGACCACCGCCGCCGCCGGCACCTCGTCCATTGCGCCTGAGTGACGCCAAGGCCGTCTTGCATTGGCTCGACAGGGAATCGCGATTCTGGGCCAGGCATCGCCGTGCCGCGGGCCCAGTTTGGCCGGAACACAGCTTGGCGATATCGGCGCCGCACGCACTGTTGATCACGGCTTGCGCCTTGGCGCGCGCTGCCGTACGCGCCGCATCGCTGGCGGCGCCAGAAGGCGGGGCTATCTTCTGCGAACCCGCGGCGGGGATCACCACCTCGGAACCGTCACGCAGCCGGTCGGCGCCGTCCACCACCACCGTGTCGCCCGGCTTCAATCCGTCGAGAATGGCCACCTTGTCGCCATCCTGCACGCCCAGCTTGACGCTGCGCTGAGAGACAGTTTTGTCAGTGCCGACGATGAACACGAACGTGCCGCTGGCACCGCGTTGGATCGCCGCCACCGGCACCACGGTCTGGTTCTGCAGCGTGTCCACCAGAAGGCGGATATTGACGAACTGGTTGGGGAACAGCTTCAGATCGGTATTGTCGAACATGGCGCGGAGCTTGACCGTGCCAGTTGTGGTATCGACCTGATTGTCCACGGTCGCGAGCTTGCCGGAGGCGAGCTTGTTGGTCTGGCTGCGATCCCAGGCATCGGCTTCCAGCACCCCGCCCTGACCCGTCCGCGCCATGATCTGGGGAATATTGTCTTCCGGCACGGTGAAGACCACCGACATGGGCGACAGCTCGGTCACCACCACGACGCCGGTGGCCTGGTTCGCCATCACGATATTGCCCACATCCACTTGATGCAGGCCGACGCGGCCGGTCACGGGCGAAACGATGCTGGTGTAGCGCAGATTGATGTCGGCGCTTTCGACCGCGGCCTGGTCGGTTTCGACGACGCCGCCGTCGGAGCGCACCAAGGCGGCCTGGGTCGCCAGCTGCTGCTCGGAGATGGCGTTCTGCGCCGCCAAGGCCTGATAGCGGGTGAGATCGACCTTGGCATTGGCGAGATTGGCCTGGTCGCGCGCCAGATTGCCTTTGGCCTGGTCCAACGCCGCCTGATAGGGGCGTGGATCGATCTGGGCAAGAAGATCGCCCGCCTTCACCATCTGGCCTTCGGTGAAATAGAGCTTCATCAAAAGCCCGCCCACCTGGGGCGTGGCGGTGGCGGTGGCAAGCGGCGTCACCGTGCCCAGCGCATTGAGTGTGATGTTGATGGGGCCGCTGACCGCGGTGGCGACGCCGACCGGCTGAGCACCCTGGTTGAAGCGATTGCTGGTCTGGGGCTTGGGATAGATGGCCCAAACCACCAGCGCCACCAGCGCCAGACCGACAATTGCCCAGACGATCCAGGACAGGCGCGGATTGCGCCGCCCCCAACCCTTGACCCCTTCCCAGGTAGAAGAGCTGCCCGTGTCCTGCCCCGCGTAGGACGCGCGGGCATGAGGGAGGTTCTTGCCGGTGCCTTCGATGCTCATTTGCTCCAAATTCCGCGAAAAAAGGCCTCTGCCTGCCGCACTGGCTCGGCACATGCCAAAACCGGATCAAGACGTACCGGTTCCTTAGGCCTAGTTCGCTATTCTACGCTCCACAGGGTCCATTAGCAGCGAGTTTAAACGTAAATTTGTCGAAAATGTCTCGATCGGTGGGCCTACTGGCCTTCGGGGGCCACCCGCTGCTATGTCAGCCCCGCCCCTCGCCTGGCCTGCGGCGAATTGAAAGCAAGAAAACACGTGCACCAGTTTCTCCATTGGTTTTTCCACGACCTCACCCCTTGGGTCACCACCCTCGCCCGGAGTCACCCGATCTGGTGCTTCCCCATCGCCTTTGTTGTGGCTTTTTCGGAATCCTTTATCGGGGTGTCGTTCGTCATCCCCGGCACCTTCCTTCTGATCACCCTGGGCGCGGTGATTGGGGCCAGTCATATCAGCGTGATACCGGCCTGGGCGGGCGCGGTTTTTGGCTCCGTCCTGGGTGACTGGATCTCGTTCTGGATTGGTTTTCACTACCACCACCAGATCCTGCATGTCTGGCCGTTCCGCCATTACGAGGACCAGATCGAGAAGGGTCTCCACTTCTTCCACCGGTTCGGCACCTGGGCGATCTTCTTAGGGAGGTTTCTGGGGCCCTTTCGCGCCACCGTGCCGCTGGTGGCCGGCATGAGCGAACTGGAATTCTGGCCTTTTCAGATCGCCAATACGGCGTCGGCCATTCTGTGGGCGTTCGCGCTTCTCACTCCGGTGGGCGAAGCGGTCCGCCACTTCATGCGGTGAAGAGCGGCCTGCCTGTAACCAATTTCTCCAAAAAAATAATTATCTGAAAATTTGGCGCCGTCAGCGCGGCAATTCAGAACTTCCCATCAAAAACTCGTCAACGGCTCTCGCACATTGGCGGCCTTCGCGGATCGCCCAAACCACCAGCGATTGGCCCCGGCGCATGTCACCACACGAGAAGACCTTGGCCGCGCTGGTCTTGTAATCCAGCGTATCGGCCTTGACGTTGCCGCGCGCGTCCAGCGCCGCCTGCGCCTGCTCCACCAGGCCCTGCTTGCGCGGACCGACAAAGCCCATCGCCAAAAGAACCAGGTCGGCCGGCAGCGTGAACTCGCTCTTCGGCACTTCGACCAGATTCATCTTGCCGCCATCGCCCAGCTTCCACTCGACCCGCACGCATTCGATGCCAGTGAGTTTGCCGTCTTCGACAACGAAGCGTCTGGTCTGCACCGACCAGTCACGGGCCACGCCTTCTTCCTGGCTGGAGGACGTGCGCAGCTTGAGCGGCCAATCTGGCCACACCAGCGACTTGTTTTCCTGCACCGGAGGCTTGGCTAGAATTTCCAGCTGGGTCACCGACAGCGCGCGTTGCCGGTTGGAGGTGCCGATACAGTCCGAACCGGTATCGCCGCCACCGATCACCACCACATGCTTGCCCTTGGCGGTGATGGTGCCCGACGGCGCGGATTTTTCTTCGCTGTCACCGGCCACCCGCTTGTTCTGCTGGGTGAGGAAATCCATGGCGAAATGCACGCCCGGCACCTCGCGGCCCGGAATCGGCAGATCGCGCGGCGCTTCGGCGCCACCGGCCAGCACCACGGCGTCGTAATCGGCCAGCAGCATGGCGGTCGAGATGTTCACGCCCACTTCCACCCCGGCGCGGAACGCCACGCTTTCGGCTTCCATCTGGCGGATGCGTCGGTCGATCAGATGCTTTTCCATCTTGAAGTCGGGAATGCCGTAGCGCAGCAGGCCGCCAATGCGGTCGGACTTTTCGAACAACGTGACGGAATGACCGGCGCGGGCCATTTGCTGTGCACAGGCCAGCCCCGCCGGGCCCGATCCCACCACCGCCACGGTTTTGCCGGTCTTCTTGGCAGCGACGTGCGGCCGGATCCAGCCCTCTTCCCAGCCGCGATCGACGATCTGGCATTCGATGGTTTTGATGGTGACGGGATTGTCCTGGATGTTGAGGGTACAGGAGGTTTCGCAAGGCGCCGGACAGACCCGGCCGGTAAATTCCGGGAAATTGTTGGTGGAGTGCAGCGTGTCCGACGCCATGCGCCACTGATCGCGATAGACCAGATTGTTCCAGTCGGGGATCAGATTGTTGACCGGGCAGCCCTGGTGGCAAAAGGGAATGCCGCAATCCATGCAGCGCGCGGCTTGCTTTTCCACATCGCCATAGCTCAGCGGATGGACGAATTCCTTATAGGTATGGACGCGGATGTCCGGCTTTTCATAGCCACGATCCTGCCGCTCGATTTCCAGAAAACCAGTGACCTTGCCCATGATTCTCTAATGCCCTACCGCTTCGCTATGTGAGGGCGGCTATTCCGCCGCCACTGCTTTGGCCTGCTCGTTCCTCATTTCTTTCAAGGCGCGCGCGTAATCAAGCGGCATCACCTTGACGAAGCGGGGCAGCGCGGCCGCCCAATCTTCCAGCAACGCCTTGGCGCGCGCGCTTCCGGTATAGAGAAGATGACGCTCGATCAGAATGCGCAGCCGCTCGGCATCGAAGCGCAACAGATCGCCCATGCCCGCATCAAACACGCTGAGGGAGCGTTGGCGCGGCATTTCAGGATCTTCCGCGCCGGACGCCGCGGCCACTTTCTGCAGCTTCACCATCGCTGGATTGCACAATTTCTCGAACTGGCCGTCGGGGTCATAGGCATAAGCCACGCCGCCTGACATGCCGGCGGCGAAATTGCGCCCGGTCTTGCCCAAAACCACCACCACGCCGCCGGTCATGTATTCGCAGCCATGGTCGCCGGTGCCTTCGACCACGGCGACGGCACCGGAATTCCTCACCGCGAAACGCTCGCCCGCCACGCCTTCGAAATAAGCCTCGCCGGCGATGGCGCCGTAAAGCACCGTGTTGCCCACGATGATATTCTCGGTGGGATCGCGGCGAATGTTGCGCGGCTGGCGCACCACAATGCGGCCCCCGGACAGACCCTTGCCCACATAGTCGTTGGAATCACCCATCAGCTCCAGCGACACGCCGCGCGCCAGGAAGGCGCCGAACGATTGGCCGGCGGTGCCGGTGAAGCGGATCGAGATCGTGTCTTCGGGCAGACCGGCATGGCCGTGGCGCAGCGCCACTTCGCCCGACAGCATCGCGCCCACAGTACGGTCCACATTGCGGACGGTGCGCTCCAGCCGGACCGGCTGGCCATGCTCGATGGAAGGCAGCGAGGCGACGATCAGATCATGATCCAAAACGGAGTCGAGGTCGTGATTTTGTTGCTCACAATGATGGATCGCGACGCCAGGCTTTCTTTGCGGCTGATGCAGGATGCGGGACAGGTCCACGCCTTTGGCTTTCCAATGGGCGATGGCCTTCTTCATCTCCAACCGGTCCACCCGGCCGACCATCTCGGCCACCGTGCGGAAGCCAAGCGACGCCATGATCTCGCGCAGCTCTTCGGCCACGAAGAAGAAGTAATTGATCACATGCTCGGGCTGGCCGGTGAAGCGTTTGCGCAAGACGGGATCCTGGGTGGCGACGCCCACCGGGCAGGTATTGAGATGGCATTTGCGCATCATGATGCAGCCCGAAGCGATCAGAGGCGCGGTGGCGAAACCGAATTCGTCGGCGCCCAGAAGAGCGGCTACCGCCACGTCGCGCCCGGTGCGCAGGCCGCCATCGGCCTGAACCGCGATGCGGCCGCGCAGGCCGTTCAGCACCAAGGTCTGCTGCGTCTCGGCCAGCCCGATTTCCCATGGGCTGCCCGCATGGGTGAGCGAGGTGAGCGGCGACGCGCCCGTGCCGCCTTCGAAGCCCGAGATGGTGACATGGTCGGCCCGGCATTTGGCGACACCAGCCGCCACCGTGCCCACGCCCACTTCCGACACCAGCTTGACCGAGATGCGCGCCTTGCGGTTGACGCTCTTCAGGTCGCGGATCAGCTGCGCCAAATCTTCGATGGAATAGATGTCGTGATGGGGCGGCGGCGAGATCAGGCCCACCCCGGGGGTGGAATGGCGCACTTTTGCAATCGCCTTGTCCACCTTGTGGCCGGGCAATTGACCGCCTTCGCCGGGCTTGGCGCCTTGTGCCATCTTGATTTGGATGTCGTCGGCATTGACCAGATATTCGGTGGTGACGCCGAAGCGCCCCGACGCCACTTGCTTGATCTTGGAGCGCATGGAATCGCCATTGGCGAGCGGCACGAAACGGTCGGGTTCTTCGCCGCCTTCGCCGGTATTGGAACGGCCGCCGATGCGGTTCATGGCGATGGCGAGATTGGTATGCGCTTCGCGCGAGATCGAGCCGAAGCTCATCGCCCCGGTCGAGAAGCGCTTGACGATCTCCACCGCCGGTTCGACCTGGTCGAGTGACACGCCCCCGCCTTCCGGCTTGAACATCATCAGCCCGCGCAGAGTGAGCAGACGCTCATTCTGGTCGTTGATCTCTTTGGCGAAGAGTTGATATTCCGCCGGATTGTTGCCGCGCACCGCATGCTGAAGGCGCGAGACGCTTTCCGGCGTCCAGGCATGGTCCTCACCGCGCAGGCGGAAGGCGTAATCGCCGCCCACATCCAGCGCGCCGCGATAGATAGGATTGTCGCCATAGGCGTCGTGATGGCGGCGCACGCTTTCTTCGCCGATCTCTTTCAGGCCGATGCCCTGGATGGTGGAAGCGGTGCCGGTGAAATATTTCTCGATGAATTCCGTCGAAAGTCCCACCGCGTCGAAAATCTGCGCGCCGCAATAGGATTGATAGGTGGAGATGCCCATCTTGGACATCACCTTCAAAATCCCCTTGCCCAGCGCCTTGATGTAATTCTTCTGCACATCATACGAGGTGAGGGTCAGATTGGCGCGCACCCGGATCTGCTCCAGCGTCTCGAACGCCAGATAAGGATTGATCGCTTCGGCGCCATAGCCCGCCAGTACGCAGACATGATGCACTTCGCGGGCTTCGCCGGTCTCGACCACCAGACCGGCCTGCATGCGCAGACCCTGACGGATCAGCTGATGATGGACTGCGGCGGTGACCAGCGCGGCTGGCACCGGCACGCGCTCGGGCGAGACCGCGCGATCCGACAGGATCAGAATATTGTTGTCGGCCAACACCGCGTCGGTGGCGTTGTAGCAGATGCGGGTTATGGCATTGGACAGACCGGCCGCACCTTCGCTGGCGGGCCAGGTGCAATCGATGGTGGCGGTGCGGAAAGCGCCGTCCACCAATTCCGAAATGGCGCGGATCTTTTCCACATCGGCGTTGGTGAGGATCGGTTGGCTCACTTCCAGTCTTTTGTGCGCGCCCGCGTCGCGGCCCAGAAGATTGGGCCTGGGTCCGATCATCGAGACCAGGCTCATCACCAATTCCTCGCGGATCGGATCAATCGGCGGGTTGGTGACCTGCGCAAAATTCTGCTTGAAGTAGTTGTAGAGGAGCTTCGGGTTGTTCGACAGCGCGGCAATTGGTGTGTCGGTGCCCATCGA
>DATBAP010000100.1:0-10401 GCA_036271455.1 Rhizomicrobium sp. | reverse complement strand
CTCTTCCACCAGATCGGGATCAGGATGGACGTCTTCCATCAATTGGATGCGATGGGCCAGCCGGTCGTGCTGGGCGGCTAACAGGGCGAGTTTTTCCTGCTGGATGCCCAGTTTCGCCTGGGTGTCTTCCAAGGTCAGCAGCCCGCGCTCGCCCCAAATGGCATAGCTGCCAAAATACCCCACCATTGCAATGGAGATAGCGGGGAGAATCAAAGCCAGGAAAAAACGGGTGACCGAACGCCTGATTCGCATTCAAGCAACGAATCACACACTGATTCGCGGCGTCAAGAGGGATTCTACGTTAGATTTCTGAAACTTAGCAGGCCGGCGGGGAACTTTAGACGCCGTCGGTGGGTTGGTCAGGCCCTGAGGACAGAACGGCCCGCATAGATCGCCGTATCGCCGAGCTGCTCTTCGATGCGCAGGAGTTGGTTGTACTTGGCCAGGCGGTCTGAGCGGGCGAGCGAGCCGGTCTTGATCTGTCCGCAATTGGTCGCCACCGCCAGGTCGGCAATGGTAGAATCTTCCGTCTCGCCCGAGCGGTGGCTCATCACCGCGCGGTAACTTGCATTGTGCGCCATCTGAATGGCGTCCAGGGTCTCGCTCAAGCTGCCGATCTGGTTGACCTTGATCAGGATGGCGTTGGCGGTGCCGCTGTCGATGCCTTGTTTGAGCCGCTTCACATTGGTGACAAAGAGATCGTCGCCCACCAGTTGAACCTTCTTGCCGATCGTTTCGGTCAGGGCCTTCCAGCCCGCCCAGTCATCCTCCGCCATGCCATCTTCGATGGAGATGATGGGATAGCGGCTCGAAAGATCGGCATAGAGTTTCACCATCTGGTCCGGGCTGAGCGTCTTGCCCTCGCCTTTCAGCACATATTTCCCGCCCTTAAAGAATTCCGTCGAGGCGGGATCGAGCGCGAAGAAAATATCCGAACCCAGTTTGTAGCCAGCCTTCTCCACCGCCTTGGCGATGAAGCCCAGTGCCTCGTCCGGATTTTTCAAATTAGGCGCGAAGCCGCCTTCATCGCCCACATTGGTGTTGTGGCCGGCGTCGGCCAGTTGCTTCTTCAAGGTGTGAAAGACTTCCGCCCCCATGCGCAACGCTTCGTGGAAGCTTTCCGCGCCCACCGGCATGATCATGAATTCCTGGAAATCGATGGGATTATTGGCATGCACGCCGCCATTGATGATGTTCATCATCGGCACCGGCAGCAATTCGGCTTTGGGTCCACCCACATAGCGATAGAGCGGCAGGCCCGAAGCTTGCGCGGCCGCCTTGGCCACCGCCAACGATACGCCCAGGATTGCATTGGCGCCCAGCCGTGCCTTGTTGGGCGTACCGTCCAGCGCGATCATCGCGTTGTCGATGCGGCGCTGCTCTTCCGCGTCCATGCCGCAGATCGCGTCGAAGATTTCGCCATTGACGGCAGCGATCGCTTTTTCCACGCCCTTGCCGCCATAGCGCTTGCCGCCATCGCGCAACTCGACCGCCTCATGCGCTCCAGTGGAGGCGCCCGAAGGCACCGCGGCGCGGCCGAAGCTCCCGTCTTCCAGCCGCACATCCACTTCCACGGTGGGATTGCCGCGCGAGTCCAGGATTTCGCGGCCGGTGATGTCGAGAATGGCAGTCATGAAGCCCTCTTTGCGATTTGCCGCTGTTTAAGCGAATTGGGCGAGTTCCGCCACCCTGCTAAAAATCCAGTAATACGACGGACAGGGCAGGACTTCTGCGTTCTACCAAAGAGTCCCTTGGAGCAATGCCCCATGTTCCCCTCCCCCAAATGGCTTTTCCTGACCGCGGGCCTGTTGGCCCTGTCTCTGCCTGCTTCCGCCAACCAGCCCGGCGCGATCCAGGCGCTGCAAAGTCCGGCCCCTTCTGACCAAGGCCCGGGCCATGGCGGCAAAGGCAAACTGGCGCGCATCCTCACGCCTGAGCAGCGCGCCATGTTCATGGTCGATGCCCGTCAGCAAACCAAGGACATGACGCGCGATCAGCGCCGTGCCTGGCGCAAGGACCAGATCCAGAAAATCACCGCCATGTCGCCCCCCGAGCGGCAGGCCTTCCAGTCCGGTCTGCAGGCACGCTGGGATGCTCTTCCGCCTGCCCGCAAGAGCCGCATCGAACAACGCCTGGCCCAGCGCGAAACCCCTCCCCCCGCGCGATGAAGAATCGGCTAGGCTGAGCCCCGCGCCAATCCGGCGCGGGGCTTTTTCTTTCGGGGGACAGATGATCTCAGTGCCTGCCACGATCCTCAGCGCCGCCGTCACCATCCTGACGGCTCTTGTCCTGATCCATGCCATGGTGATGGTGGGCCCAGCCCGCAAGCGCCATAACATCTGGCCGCCGATGATGACCGGCCATCCGGACGTCGAGCGCGCGCTCCGCGCCCAAGCCAACACCATTGAGCAAGTGGTGATCTTCCTGCCGCTGTTATGGGTGGCGACGCTTTACTTCCATGGCTGGATTCCCGCTGCGTTCGGTCTGATCTGGTGCATCGGCCGCGTGCTCTACACCATCGGCTACAACAAAGAAGCCGCCAAGCGCGGCCCGGGTTTCGGTATCGCCGCGCTTGCGACGATAGCGTTGTTGATCTTGTCGGTCTGGGGCGTGGCCATCAGCTGGATGGCGGCGACCGCGACCTAAGCCTTACGGCGTTTCACGATCCGGTCGATCTCCACCAGCTGCTCCAGCAGCGCGGGGAAATCCTTGAGCTTGACCATGTTGGGACCGTCGGAGGGCGCGCGGTCGGGATCCTGATGTACTTCCATGAAGACGGCCGCGACACCAACCGCCACCGCGGCCCGGGCCAGATAGGGCACCATCGCGCGGTCGCCGCCGGAACGGTCGCCCTGCCCGCCCGGCTGCTGCACCGAATGGGTGGCGTCGAACACCACCGGCGCGCCGAATGAGGCCATGATAGGCAGCGCGCGCATATCGCTCACCAGCGTGTTGTAGCCGAAACTCACGCCGCGCTCGGTCGCCAGCACATTGGGATTGCCGGCGCCGGTAATCTTGGCGATCACGTTCTTCATGTCCTGTGGCGCCAGGAATTGCCCCTTCTTCACATTCACCGCCTTGCCGGTATGGGCGGCGGCGACCAGAAGATCGGTCTGGCGGCAAAGGAAAGCGGGGATCTGCAGCACATCCACGGCTTGGGCCACGGCGGCGCACTGGTCGCGCTCATGCACATCGGTCAAGACCGGCACGCCGAAGCGGGTGCGGATGTCCTGGAAGATGGGAAGCGCGTTCTCCAGGCCCATCCCGCGCGCCGAGGTGGCGCTGGTACGGTTGGCCTTGTCGAAGCTGGTCTTGTAGACCAGACCGACATCCAGCCGGTCGCAGATTTCCTTGAGCGCGCCCACCATGTCGAAGGCGTGGGCCCGGCTCTCGAGCTGGCAAGGTCCGGCGATCACGGCCAGCTTCAACCCATTGCCGATTTCGACCGATTTGAGCTTCACCACCGCATTGGGGTGGATCACGGGATTGGTGTTCATGGCCATAGTTTAAAGAAGGTGCGACCTAAGATCAAAACCGGGCTTTTCAGGGAGAATCGCGAGCTGAAAGCACCAGCGCCAGATTAGTTCTTTGACAGGTGTTCGACCTTTAAGGAACGGGTTTCCAGCCTTATCTGTTACCCAATGAGCATGATGAAAAAAATCGCCGTCCTGGCCTTGTTGCCGTTCCTGGCAGGTACATCAGCTTGGGCCCAGACGTTGCCGCCTACCAGCCAGCAGCTGCAGCAGCAATCCAATCAGGCGATTCAGAACGAAAGCGCCACGGCGCATAACAATCTGAGCCAAACGCAGCAGCAAGTGCAGAGCCAGGCGCAGCAGCCTACCCTCAATCGTTCGGGACGACGCGCGGTGGCGCACCCGCCCGGTTACATCCCGATGCCGAGGTAATGCAGGGCTCGGGCATTCGGTGTTTGCCTCGGAATGTCCGGATGGCGTAGCAACAGCCCGTAAGGGCTTGTTAGCTTCCGATTTTCAGGAATCGCGCCGCCATGATGTTCGGACCCCGATTGAGGCTATGGTGCATCCTGTTGATTGCCATGCTGATAGGGGTTGCGATCTGCATCCGCTGGCTCGATGCGCCGATAGCGCTGACGTTCCTTACCAACTCCGATCGCTTAAGCGGGCTCGGTACAGGGCTGGGAACCATGGTGCTCGTTTCCGGGGAAGTAGCCGTCCTCACGGCGATTGCGATCGTGCGCATGATGAAAGGAAATCTGGCCGCATTCTACAAGGCCGTCTTTGTCGCGTGTTGTGCGTCGCTGTCCGCATTCGTGGCCAACGATTATATCCTCAAGTTCATTTTCGGCCGCCAAAGGCCCGTGGATTTTCTCCAGGCCCCTACTACCCAGGTTTTTCATTTTTTCCAAGGGGACCATCAAACCAGTTTTCCTTCCGGACACATGGTCATGGCCACGGCATTCGCGGTGGTGATGATCCGGCTTCAACCGCGAACGCGTCCGATCCTTATCATTCTGCTTTGCTTGGGGGCGTTGGCCCTCTTGATGGGGGACTGGCATTTTCTCGGGGATGTGGTCGCCGGAACCTTTGTTGGGGCTACCGTTGGCTTCGTCGCGGCCGAGCTTTGGATTGAGCACATAAAGCATCATTCACGCACTTAGAACACCGAGAGACGGCGTGTTGCCAAGATAACCTCAGACCAGCCGGCTCTTCTGTACCGCCGCGGCGATGAAGCCGGTGAAAAGCGGATGCGGCTCCAGCGGCCGCGATTTCAATTCCGGATGGAATTGCACCCCGATGAACCAGGGATGGTCGGGGATCTCCATGATCTCCGGCAGCAATCCGTCCGGCGACCAACCCGACACTTCCATGCCATGTTTCGCCAGTTCCTTGGCGTATTTCACATTCACTTCATAGCGATGGCGATGACGCTCGCTGATCTCGGTGGTGCCATAGACTTCCGCCACCCGTGAACCGGGCTTGAGCACGGCGGGATAGGCCCCCAGCCGCATAGTGCCGCCCATGTCACCGTCCGCGACACGGGTTTCCTTTTCATTGCCCTTGGTCCATTCCGTCATCAGGCCGATCACGGGATGCCTGGGATGGCCGATCTCGGTGGTGCCCGCGCCTTCCAGCCCCGCCAGATCGCGCGCCGCCTCGATCACCGCCATATGCAGGCCATAACAGATGCCGAAGAAAGGCACTTTGCGTTGGCGGGCGAATTTCACCGCCTCGATCTTGCCTTCGGTGCCGCGCTCGCCGAAGCCGCCGGGCACCAAAATGCCGTCCACCTCTTCCAGGAAGGCGGCGGCGTCTTCGCGCTCGAAGATTTCGCTGTCGATCCATTCCAGATGGACCTTGACGTTGTTGGCCAGGCCGCCATGCGCCAGCGCCTCGGACAGCGATTTGTAGCTGTCCTTGACCTGCATGTATTTGCCCACCACGGCGATGCGCACTTCGCCTTCAGGATTCTTCACCCGCTGCACCACCGCCTGCCAGCGCGTGAGATCGGGCGGCGGCGCATTGTCCAGCCCGAACACGCGCAGAAGCTCGGTATCGAGTCCTACTTTGTGATAAGCGAGCGGAACGCGGTAGATCGTGTCCAAATCCAAGGCCGGGATCACCCGCTCGGCGGAAAGATTGCAGAACAACCCGATCTTGCGCCGTTCCTCGTCGGGAATGGGATGCGAAGCGCGGCAAAGCAGAATATCCGGCTGGATGCCGATGGCGCGCAATTCCTTGACGCTGTGCTGGGTGGGCTTGGTCTTGAGCTCGCCCGCGGCCTCGATATAGGGCACCAAGGTCAAATGGATGAACGCGGTCTGGCCACGGCCCAGATCATTGTGCAACTGGCGGATGGCCTCGAAGAAAGGCAGGCCCTCGATATCACCCACGGTGCCGCCGATCTCGACCAGCAGGAAATCCAGGCCCTCGCAGTCGGCCAACACGAATTCCTTGATCATGTCGGTGACATGGGGGATCACCTGCACGGTGCGGCCCAGATAGCCGCCCTTGCGCTCCTTCTCGATCACCTGGCTGTAGATGCGGCCTGAAGTGACATTGTCGGATTTGAGCGCCGAGACCCCGGTGAAGCGCTCATAATGGCCCAGATCCAGGTCGGTCTCCGCGCCATCGTCGGTGACATAGACTTCGCCATGCTGAAACGGGCTCATGGTGCCCGGATCGACATTCAAATAGGGATCAAGCTTGCGCAAACGGACTTTGTAACCGCGCGCTTGGAGCAACGCGCCGAGAGCGGCGGACGCCAGACCTTTTCCGAGGGAAGAGACCACGCCGCCGGTGATGAAGACTAACCGGGCCATGGGAGGCCAACATGTCGAAACTGCTGGCCTAGCTCAAGCACAAAAAACAGAAAAATTTTTTGCCGCTCACAGAAGCGAAATTGGGCGCGAAAACGCCGCTATTGCGGCTTCGGCACCGAGGGGCCGGCCGGCACGACCGGCGCCGGAGCCTTGGCCTTGGCTGCGGGACCCTGGCTGGTCACCGGCGCATCGAGAATCGATTGCTCGTTGCGGCCGTGCAGCGCCAGCAGATTGAGTCCCAGGCAGGTGAGGAAGAACAAAGCCGCCAGGATGGCAGTGGTGCGGGTCAGCGTATCGGCGGCGCCGCGCGGACTGAACAGACCGCCAAATCCGCCGCCACCTCCGCCGCCCATCCCCAGCGCGCCGCCTTCCGAACGCTGCAGCAGCACGAAGATGATCAACGCCACGGCGATCACCAATTCGGCAAAAACAAGAATGGTCTGCATGGGATTAAGGTCCGGTCGGGGGGTCGGGCCGGGGTCTTAGAACAAAGCGGGCCAAATGGGAAGCCGGGCCCTGGAACCCGCGGAAAGGCTTGAATCCGGAACCAGTCAGCTGGCCAAAGCGGCTGTGGTTTGAGACCGCGCGCGAATTATCGCCACCGTGGTGTCGATCTCGTTGAGCTGATCGGCCGGCGATTTTTCGGGGCAGAGATATTGGTGCAGGCTGAGCGCGCCGCGGCCCAGAAGATGCATCGAGGCATTGCGGTCCACCGCCAATTGTAGCCCTTCGACGGCGGCCATGATGGCGACGCACAATTCCTGCGCCTTTTCGTGCTCGCCGCCGGCCAGCCGCCGGTCGATCGATTTGGTGAGATTGCCCAGCTTGCGCATATCCACTTCAAATTGCGGCGCGCCGGCCTGCTGTTCCTGCATCAGCCGCCACAGGATGCAGATCTGGAAGGAATCGCGGCGCAGCTTTTCGCCCGTGAGCCGGTCGCGCGCCACTTTCAAGTCCTCGTCCAGTTTTTTGGCGATCACATCGGCCGCCATCTTGTCCTTGGCCTTCATCCGGAGCGAATTGGGCGGATCGAACATGTCCATGTCCTTGTCGCGCGGGTTGCCCCTGCGGCGATCGGGACCGACATAATCGGTGGTGATCACAAAGCCTTTGCGCCGGTCGATATGCGCTTCGATGCGGCCGCCGAGAAGAGACGTCGAAAAAGGCCGAAGCAGAAGATCGTCAGCGCCGGAATTCACCACCTTGGTGATCAGGCTTTCGCTTTTCTCCCACGCCGTGACGATGATCACGATGAAGGGATTGTAGCCGGCGGCGCCCTGGCGCAGCTGCTGGATGGCGAGGCAAAGTTCGTCGGCCGCGCCTTGGGCTTCAGCCAGCACGATGTCGGGCGGTTGCCGCTGGATCACCTCGACCATCGATTCCAGGGTAGGAACCGTTTCGGTGCGGCGGAAGCCCAGCGAATATAAAGCAGCGCGCGTCGCGGTGCGGTTGGCCGACACCGGGTCATAGATCAATGCTTCGACGCTGTCATAGCTGAGACGCGCCATGCCCCACCCCTGTTGTTGTGGGCACAGAATGGCGCGCTCCCGTTAAGGAAATGTCGAAAATCCTGGTTAATTCGGGGGATCCGTAGAAACCCTGGCTTAGGCAAGTCGGGAACCGCTCGCCCAAGTTGCAATTTTCCCAGTACAACCCGGGCGCTTTACGGCCTAATTTTGGGCTTTTGCCGCCAAAATAATGCCCAGGAACTCGTGGGCCTTGAGGCTGGCGCCCCCGACCAGGGCCCCGTTTACATTCTCCAGCGCCAGGATGGGTTTGGCGTTGGCGGGCTTGACCGAGCCGCCATAGAGAATGCGCATCCCCTTCCCCGCCTCGCCCAGATGCCCCACCAGGCATTTGCGGATATGGGCGTGCATGGCGGCGATCTCGTCATGGCTGGGCGTCCGTCCGGTGCCGATGGCCCAGATCGGCTCATAGGCGATAGCCGTGTTTGCGGGCATGGCGTCCTTGGGGACGCTGCCGGTGATCTGGTCGTGACAGACTTCCGGCGCGTGGCCGGAATCGTGCTGGCTTTCCGTTTCACCGAGGCAAATGATCGCCGAAAGCCCTGCACGCCACCCGGCGCGCGCCTTGGCGGCGACTTGGCTGTCGCCTTCATGGTGATATTGGCGGCGTTCGGAATGACCGACGATCACCGCCGAGGCGCCTGCGTCCTTGAGCATCTCGGCCGAGATGTCGCCAGTAAAGGCGCCCGACGCTTTCTCATGGCAATCCTGGGCGCCGAGCGCGAATGCGCCTTTGACGACCACAACCGCCCGGGCGATCAGACTGGCTGGCGGACAGACCAGAACATCGCAATTGGGTGGCGATTCCAGACCCTGCTTGAGCGCCTCCAACTGGGCCAGGTCGGCGCCCAGTCCATTCATTTTCCAGTTTCCGGCCACCAGCTGGCGCAATTCCGTTCCCTCTTCTAATGGCCTACCGCTTCGCTGCTAGAGGCCGGTGTAGGTCTTTTGGCCGCGCGCAGCTTGCCCTGGAAGGCCCCCCTCCCTATCATCCGCGGCCTTTTTCGTAAAACCGGTGGACCTCCGACATGATTCAATGGTTGAGCAAGCTTTCCCGTGCCTGGCCGGCCCAAATCCTGATGGGGGCCTTGGCGCTCAGCTTCGTCGTCTGGGGCATCGCCGACGTTTTCACCGGCCAAGCCTCCGGCACGGCCGTGGTCACGATCGGTTCCACCGAGATCTCGGAACAGGATTTCTCGCGCGACTATCGCAACCTCCTGCGCAACCAGAGCCAGCAATCGGGCATCCAGATCACGCAGGAAATGGCCCAGCGCATGGGCCTGGGCCAGTCGCAACTGCAACAGGTCATCAGCCGCGCGGCCTTGGACAATATGGCGGTCCGGCTGGGGCTCACCACGCCTGACGCGCAGCTTGCCCAGCAAGTTCGCGCCCTGCCCGCCTTCAAGGGAGCCAGCGGCAATTTCGATCACACCTTGTTCCTGCAGATCGTGTCCCAGGCCGGTTACAGCGAGCAGAGTTTCCTGGAAACCATGCGCAGCGATAACACTCGCGACCAGCTTACCAACCCATTGGAAACGGGCTTCCGCCTTCCCGCCAATTACGCGCAGGCTATTTTCCTTTACGCCACCCAGGCGCGCGCCGCCGATTACGTGATCGTCTCGCCGGATTCGCTGGGGCCGATCGCGCCGCCGCCCGATTCCGTGCTCGCGGGTTACGTCAAAGCCCATCCCGAGCGTTTTTCCACGCCGGAATATCGCGAGCTCGAATATGCCGCGGTCACGCCCCAGGATGTGGCGAACCAGGTGACCGTCACCGACAAGATGATCGCCGACGAATATAAAGCCCATCTCACCGACTACATGATTCCGGAGAAGCGGGACGTCCAGCAGATCGAATTCCCCAGCCAGGCCGAGGCCAAGGCGGCGCACGACAAGATCGCCTCCGGCGCCGTCACCTTCGAAGCCCTGGCCGGCCAGCGCAAAATCTCGGCTCAGGATCTCACCCTGGGTTCATTATCCAAGGCGGATTTGCCGGACCAGGCGCGCGCCGATGCCGCTTTCTCGCTGCCGGTGAACCAGGTGAGCGAGCCGGTCAAGGGTGCGATCAACGGCTATGTGCTGCTACGGGTGAGCAAGATCGCGCCGGCGGTCTCGCACTCGCTGGATGAGGCGAAGGACAAGATCAAGCAACAGCTCGCGTTGCAGCTGGCGGGCGCCAAGATCACCGACATGGTCAATGCTTTTGAGGATGCCCGCTCCGGCGGCGCCGATCTCGCCACAGCAGCAAAGAAAGTCGGCATGCGTTCGGGCCGCATCGCCGCGGTGGATCGCAACGGACTTGGGCTTGATGGACAGAAAGTCGCCGATCTGCCGTCCGATCCGGAATTCGTCGCCACAGCCTTCACCCAGGAAGTGGGCGAGGACAATGATCCTTTCCCCGCCAAGAGCGGCGCTTATTACGACATCAAGGTGGACGGCATGACGCCGGCCAAGCTCAAGCCGCTGGACCAGGTAAAGGCCGACGCTGTGGCGGCTTGGATAGTGGGTGAAAAAGCCAGGCAGGTCGCGGCCAGGGCCCAAATCCTTACCGCGCAGGCGCAGAGGGACGGGAATCTCG
>DATBAP010000099.1:0-23370 GCA_036271455.1 Rhizomicrobium sp. | reverse complement strand
AGCGTAGCAGGGCCGGCGCGGCAGACGAAACCTCAGATTATTTTTTCAGAACCCCGCCACCGCATGGAACGACACGCCGGTGAGCGAGTGGATAGGTGTGGGCTGATCGGTCAGGCTCGGCGCTACGGCGCGGGAAACGGCATTGCCGGGGACCATCGCCAGTGAGATCAGCGCCAAGGAAAGCGCTAGAGCGCAGAACAGCACCGTATAATTCGTCATCGCCGCTCGCCTTTCACGGTCTGCGGAGATAACGGCCGACGCGCGCGGATGGTTTCAGTCTGTTACGGACAGAGGCTCAAGTTTCCAGAATATCGTCGGGAAAGAAATTCTGGTGCGGACCGTTCGCGGGGAAATGCGCCGCCAGGGCCTCACCGCAAATCTCGATGGCGCGGATGAAGCCTTCAGCGGGCTTTTTCTCTTTCATGCCTTCGGCCACCGCCTGAACCGCGGCGTTCCACGGGCCGTCGCCGACCGCGTCATGGATCGCCTTGTGCGCCACAAGTTCCACCTGCCGGTCGCCCAGCGAAGCATAGATCAGGATATGGGGCTCGGCATGGCTGAGCTTGGCGCCCGAGGCGGCGAAATGGTGGCGCGCCACCTGGCGCACGCGATGGCGTTTTAAAAAACGAGGCGTGAGCAGGCGGCGAACCGCGGGTTGCGCCACGATCAGCGCCACGATCACGAAGATCGTGGCCTGCAGCATCGTATAGCTGCCCAGCGCGCCCAAGATCACGCCTTTGGTGGCGCGCGCGCTTTCATCCGTCCAGGTGGAAACAAGGCTGGCCTGGGCCAGCCAGTTCAATCCCGCAAAGGTCAAAAGCGGGGGCAGCACAAAGGCCGCGACCGCCGCCCAAGCCAGCGGCACTTCGCGATAGCGCGAGACTTCATGGGTGAGGACGCAAAAAATCTCGCCCGCGCTTTTGCTTTTGGCCTCGGCGATGGCCTGGGTGATGTGGTCATGATCGGATTTGCTCAGCATCACCAGCTTCCCGAGGCGCCGCCGCCACCGAAGCCGCCGCCACCCCCGCCAAAACCGCCGCCGCCGAAACCTCCTCCGCCGAAGCCGCCGCCGCCATAGCCGCGTCCGCCGCCAAAGCCGCCCATGAACAGGAACGGCAGGAAACCGAAGCCGCCGAAAACGCGGCCCAAGGCGATGGCGACGAAGAGGATGATCAACAGGATGGACAGCGGGCTGGCGCCGCTCGTGGCGCCTTGGTTGCCCTGGGCCTGCTGCGCTGCCGCCGCGGCTTTGGCTTCGGCTTGTGACGGATCGAGCGACAATTGCTGGATCAGGGCGTCGACGCCTCCCTCGACCCCGCCATTGAAATCGCCGGTACGAAATTTGGGCAGCACCGCCTGCTGGATGATCACTTCCGACAAGGCGTCGGTGATGATTGGCTCCAGCCCGTAACCCACTTCGATGCGTACGCGATGCTCGGTGGGCGCGACGATCAACAGCACGCCATTGTTGAGCTTGGCTTGGCCAATGCCCCAGGCGCGCCCCAGCTGATAGCCGTAATCGGCAATGTCATAGCCCTGGAGCGAAGCTATCGTCACCACCACCAGCTGGCGTGAGGTCTTGGCTTCCAGCGCCGCCAGTTTCTGGTCGAGATCGCCCTTGGTCTGGTCCGACAAGACATGGGCGTCGTCCACCACCCGCCCCGTGAGCGTGGGGAATTTTGGCGCCGCCGTCGCGGGCAGCGCCAAAACCAGGAAAGCGATCAGGGCAGCAAAAAACCGCATCAAGGATTATGATTCATGGGTTGACTGGCGGCGGTGGCGGCTCGGTCGCGGTGTTGGGCTGTGTCTGGCCGTTGAAATTCACCACCGGCGCGCCCTGCGCCGCATTGCTGGCGGCGAATTCCTGCGCGGGCTTTTGCGATTTGTAGACCGTCGAAGCCCAGATCACGCCGGGAAAGGTGCGAAGCTCGGTGTTATAATCCTGCACCGCGCCATTGTAATCGCGCCGCGCGATCTCGATCCGGTTCTCGGTGCCTTCCAGTTGCGCCTGCAGCGCCAGGAAGTTCTGGTTGGATTTGAGATCGGGATAATTCTCGGTGATCGACAACAGATGCCCCAGCACGCCCGACAATTGGTTCTGCGCGTTCTGGAATTTCTGGAAGGCTTGCGGATCGGTGATGGTGGATGCGTCCACCGAGACATGAGTCGCTTGCGCGCGCGCCTCGGTCACCTGGGTAAGCACGGTCTTTTCCTGTGTGGCAAAGGCCTGCACCGTCGAGACCAGATTGGGAATCAGATCGCTGCGGCGCTGATAGGCCGCCTGCACATCGCCCCAACGCGCCTTGACCGCCTCATCCTTGGTGGGGATGGCATTGACGCCGCAACCCGCCAAGGCCAGCGAAAGCCCTAATACCACAAGGAATTTCGGTAAAATTCCCGACATCTTCATGGGCACGGGCCCTCCTGAATCCGTGACCAAAGATGGGGAACCCGGAAGGAACCGCAAGCCGGGTCCGCGAAAATTTCGCACTTGCTTTTGTGGTTATTCGGCCGTCTGCGGTTACTTGGAAGGTGCGTTTGCCACCGCAGAGGCTTTCACCGGTGCGCCTTCGCTCTTGGCATCCGCCAGAATGGCGGAGCAATCGGCATTCTTGGCCAGGCCCGGATCGACGAAGGCCAGAATCGCCGCGAAAGGTGAGAGCACGCCCAGGCCGGCGCCCAGTGCGCCTTGAACCAAGGCCTTACTTTTGTCCACGCCGATCTGCGGCGCGCTCAACGAGCCCGACAGTTTGATGGGTGCATTGAGATGCAGCAGTTGGAAATGCTTGGGCTTGCCCTGAATGGTCATATCCATGGTCTCGTCCCGAAGATTGATATCGCCATGGCCGTCCAGGCGCGTGGGATCAGTGTCGAGCAGGATCTGCTGCGCGTTCATCACGCCGTTTTGGGTATTGAAGCTCATCACTGCGCATCTGAGATTGGTCTGGGACTGATCGCCGGACAGCGTGAGCCCCAGCGCGGAAAGCACATTGACGCCCAGCCATTCCGCCACGGATTTCTTCATCGTGCCTTGGGGCACTACGGCGGTCACTGTGCCATTGGCGCTGGACGCCACCTTGTGCACCGAGGCGCCTACGCCGCTCAGCTGGGCGCGCGCTTCCACCACCCCCGATAGAGGCTTCTCGTTGCCTTTGATGAAATGCTCCATGTGAATGTCGGTGATGCGCGCGTCCATTGTGGTGCGCGGCACGTTCTTGCGCGCGTCAATCGTCAGCGCGCCCGACAACTTGCCTTGTGTGAAGCCGAACGCCAGCGGCTTCAGGGTCATCACGCCATTCTCGATGCTGATATGGGTGGAAAGTCCGCGCAGGGGGAAGTCGCGGCTGTTGATGGCGTCGGCATCATAATCCACTTCGCCGTTGACTTGGCGCAGACGTTCAGTATGCAGCGTCACATCCGGCAGAAGCATGTTGCCGGTCTGCGCCGGCGTCTTGCCGCCACGGAACAGCGCGCCCAGATCGTCGAAATCCAAAACCCGTGAAGAGATATGCCCGCGCAGGCTGGGAATCGCGCCCGAAGCATCCACCGTCAGATAGCCATGCAGGTCCGATTTTCCCACCGTGCCGGCCAGATCGTTCACCGAATATAAACTGCCATCGCGCTTGAGCGTGCCGCTCAGTTGATAGGGCGGCGTGCTGGGAAGGGCGACGCCGGTGAGATAGTAAAGTTCAGACAGCGTCTTTCCGGTCGCGACCACATGCCCGCCCCATTGGTCCAGATTGAAGGGATGGGCGACTTGACCATTGAGAACGGCGTGGGTTGAGCCGGCCGTCACATCGGCCCTGAAATCATAGGGCTTGCTTTGGTCCACATGGATCAGGGGACCGCCTTCGACATTGGCCAGGAATTTGTTGGCATTGAGCGTGCCGTCACCTGTGAGGTGGAAAGCCGCGCCCTTGCCGCCCGCATTTTCCTCCGACGACACGGTGCCCTGGAATTTGAGCCGCCTGACTGCATCATCGATCTCGACGTGACCATTCGTGACCAGGAAACGCTGGATGGGTGGGAGTTTCCATTCAGGGGTATCGGGTCTGGTGCTATCCCAGTTGGTACGCCCGTCGATCAGCCGAACCAGCAATATGTCGGGATGGTCCAGCTCAACCAGGGGCAGGACCAGATGACCGAACAAGGCCGGCCAAAGCCGAAATTCGATATCGGCGTGATCGAGACTTGCGCCCTGCGGCCTCTGTCCCGCCAGCCACACCGGATTGCCGATGGTGAGGCCATTCACCGCGATATGGGGCTGCCAATGGAACAGATCCACCTTCAGGTCACCCAGAATCTGGACCTGGCGGCCATAGCGATGGCTGAGATAACGCGAGATCGGCCTTCGCATCAGATTCCAGTCCAGGAAATAGAGCGTGATGACGGCAGCGATCAAAATCGCCAGCAGCACCGTGACGGTCCAGCGCAGAAAACTCGGCCCGCTGAACCGGAAATCCCGGAAATCGGCCACCACACGGTCATGCCAGATTTGGCGCCACCGAGAGATTTTCGCGTGTCTAACCAAGGGCATAGCGCCCTCCTCCCGGACAAACGTATAGGCGCTGATTGCGCTTCACGAGGATTGGAAACGACCTTGAGTTCCCAAACGTTCAATTTGCGGACTACAAGGCGGGACAATGAAGCGCTTTATGTTGCACTGGCATCTCGCAAGGATGCTCAAGGAGGGTTTTGTCGCCTTTGTGGACGACAATGCGCTCTCCAGGGGCGCGGCGATCGCCTTTTACGCCGTCACCGCCATCGCCCCGGTCCTGTTCGTGGCCACCGCCATCGTCGGCCTGGTCCTGGGCCCCAAGGCAGCTTCGGCCGCGGTGCATTATCAGCTGCAAAAGATGATGAGCGCGCAAAGCGCCGATCTGGTCCAGAACGCCATCGTCCATGCGCGCGGCATCCATCACAGCATCCAGGGGAGCCTGGTGGGACTGATCGCCCTGATCGTCACCACATCCGGCGTCTTCACCGAAATGGAGGATGCGCTCAATGTGATCTGGAAAGCGCCGCGCCACGAATCCTATCTCTTTCAGTTGTTGCGCGGACGGGTCTTGAGCCTGGCTCTGGTGGTGATGTTGGGATTCTTGTTCATGGTGTCGTTGGTGGTGGCGGCCGGCATCGGCATGTTGGGCCGTTTCCTCAACTACGACATGCTGAACAGCGCGTTCGTGAGCAGCGTGGTCAACCCGGGCCTTTCCTTTGTGCTGATCTCACTGCTGTTCGCGCTGATCTACAAGCTGATGCCCAACATCGACCTCTATTGGCGAGACGTGATCCTGGGAGCGATGGGCACCGCGCTGCTGTTCCTGGGCGGGCAGGCTTTGATCTCGCTGTATGTCTCGCGCTTTCTGGTCGCCAATATCTATGGCGCGGCGGGCGGCGTGATCGTGCTGCTGGTCTGGGGCTATTATTCGGCGCAGATATTCCTGCTAGGCGCCGAATTCACCAAAGTCTTCGCCAACCATTACGGCAGCCAGCGGCGCGACGGTTAAAGATTGTTGGCCAGGAGGTCGTGCGCCGCGGGCACGAATTGGGCCGACTGCGTCTCGGCCTCGGCGACATCGGCGGCGCCCATGGCCTTTTCCAATTCCGTGGCTCGGGTCAGGGCTTCCGGATCGCCGGCGCGCGCCGCGACCAGATACCATTTGAGCGCGCGTCCCGCATTCTGCATCACGCCGTCACCGCGCTCGTACAGCACGGCGAGATCGAATTGCGAATCCTTGTAGCCCTGCTCGGCGGCGCGATTGAACCAGGCCGCGGCGCGTTCGGGATTTTTGTCGATGCCCTGGCCCTCGGCATAGGCGATGGCCAGATTGTGCATCGCCTTGAGATTGCCGCGCAGTGCGGCGGCCTCGAACCAGTGGAATGCCTGGGCAGGATCGGCGGCGACACCATCGCCTGCCTGATAGAAGGCGCCAACCAGATATTGCGCCATCGGATCGCCCCGCTCGGCCGCGGCCATCGCCCAACGTCCCGCCGCCTGATGATCCGAGGCATAGTGCTGGCCACGCAAATAGGCGAACGCCACCACGGTCTGATCGCGCGGATCACCGCTGTCGGCCAACGCGATCACACGGCCAAACGCTTGCGCGGTCTGGCCATGGCTCACCGCGCCTGCCGTTTCCGACGCGCCTGCCACGGTAGCCAGCGCCAGCGCTGTCATCGTCATGGCGCAGGCACAGCCCACTGCGGCCCACGCCATCCAGCGCGGCGTGCCCTTGGCCTTGGGCGGATGAGGAAGGACGGGCACGGCGGAATTGGCGGCGCGGCGCGCATGGGCGAGAAATTCCCGGAGCGGCTTTTCCGAAACACTTTCTTCCGCCAGTGCTTCCAATTCAGAAGTCGCGGCCGGCAGATGAACTATCGCGGCCGGCGCGGGAGCAATTTCGGGCTTCGCCATGACAGACGACGGCACAGGCGTATTTTCGTAGGCCGCGAGTCTTTCTTCGAGAAGCGCGATGCGGCGGATGAAATCGCGTTCGGTTTTTTCCTGGCGCGCTTCCAATTGACCCAGCGCGCGCTCGAACACGCGCAAGCGGCGTTCCAGCCACGCATCCACGGGGGGCGCCGCTTCTTCGGTTGGCGCATTCGCCGCCGGAGGTGCGGGAATACATTCAAGCTGTGCCTTCGGCCCACTGCCATTGGCAATGGCGGCGCGCAAATCCTGTTCCTGGTTTTCCATGGCCCTCAAGCCCCGTGACACAGAGGCAAGGTTAAGGGCCCGGGCGTTACCAAAAGCCCAAGAAATCCCTGCAATTTAAGGAATTATTATTCAGCCGGTTGGGGGCGCCGAGCGGGCTGAGAGCGTCCAGTCATCCGCATAAGGAGCAAAATGCCCGCGATGGTGGCGAGATAGGCCGCGACCTGGGCTCCGTCCGGCGCTTGGACATAGCCCACTAAGGTATGGAGCAGCCTGCCTGGAATGGAATCTTCCTTGAGCAGCCAGGACGTGTCCCAAACCGTGCCGGTCCAGGCATTGATATAGCCGCCATTCTGCAGGAACAGCACTGCCTGCGCCGCCATGCCGGCAGCCAGCAAGGTGATGAGACCCGAGGTGACCTGGAACAGGCGTCCCGCCGGTATGGTGAGAAGGCCCAGATACATCAGGGCCGAGACCGCGGCGCCTGCCGCCAATCCCAGCGCGCCGCCGGCCAAAAGCCCGGCGTTGGAAACACCGCCCTGGGCGGCGATGCCATAGAGGAACAGCACCACTTCAGAACCTTCGCGCAGCACCGCCACGCCGACCACCACGCCCAGCGCCGCCAAAGTGCGCTTGCCGGTGACGACTTCATGGCCTGCCGCTTTCAGCTCGCGCGCCATTTCTCGGCCATGGCTGGCCATCCAGACATTGTGCCAAGTGAGCATCACCACCGCCAAAATCAGGATCGAGGCATTGAACAATTCCTGGCCCGAGCCCTGGAACAGGGACGCCAGGCCGCCCGCGAAGGCGGCGACCAGGCACGCGCCCAACACGCCGGCCAGCACGCCCATCGAAACCGCGAAATCGCGCCTGGGCACGCCCCGGGTCGCGGCCAGCACGATGCCCACGATCAGGCCGGCTTCAATCACTTCGCGGAAAACGATGAGCAGCGCGGAGAGCATTACTTGACCACCACCACGCCTTGCGCGGTCGAAGAATGATATTCGCCCATGAAGGGATAACGTCCCGGCGCCAGCGCCCGGATGCGGACATTGCCGCTGGAATTGCCGGCCACGACTTTTTCCACCTGAAGCGCGGTGGAATCAAATTCCTCCGCGGTGGCGTCCTTGTTGGTGAGGGCGATCACGGCGGGGCTGTTCGCCTTTACGTGAATCTCGGCGGGCGAAAATTTGTGGTTCTGCAAGGTCACCGCGATGGGCTCATCGGCGAAGGCCGGCGCGGCAATCAGGATGGGAAGAATGAAGAGCAACGCGCGTCTCATTTGTTCTTGCTCGGAAAAGCAAAGGTCCAGCTTGCGGTGATAGGCTTCCACCAATCGGGCACGCCCGAGGCTTTGTCGGTATGGCGGATAAAGCCGTGCGTGGTGGGCGGCCAGATCGTGTAGGTGAGATGATAGGTGCCGGGCCCCGCCATGTCGGTGTTGTTGGCGTAGTGCGGACCATCCTTCGCGGTCATGGGAAACAGGATGCCGGTCTTCTTGAAGATCTTGTCGCCGTCCTTGGTCAGCTCATAATGAATGTCGAGATAGGGGATCCAGGAATCCTCGGCGAAGCCATGCGTCTCATCCTTGGTGGCGTGGACATCGGCTTCCAGATGCACGCTGTCTTTCCCCATGCCCGCGCCCTGGGGCATGCGATCCATCTCCACGCCGGTGAGATAATTGGGAACGATCTGCATCCCAGCCTTCACCACCGGCTCGCCGATATAGAATTCCTGCACGGCCATAGCCGGGACGGTGAGGAGCGCGAGAAGCGGAAGAACCAGGACAGATTTGGGCATGGGCGCGGTGGATAAGGTTCCAACCGCTTATAACTGCAACTCATTCTCATGTACAGGCGGAAGGCCCGCATTGATGAAAAGTAAGGCGTCTTGGCCGGAAAAGTCAGTCGGGACGAAGAGCCCGAAGCAGGAAGCGCGTGAGATTGTCAGCCAGCATTTTGCGGCATTGCTGGGCCCTGGCGCTTTCCAATGCCACCTGGTGAAGCGCGCCCGCCACTGCCTGTCCGATGATGCCTACGTCGAATGAGGTGCAAGCCCTACCCTGAGCCGCCGCGCCGCGGATGATTTCGCTCCAATCCTCGCCCCAGCGCGCGGTGAGCGGCATATCCGGTCTGCCACCGGCGTCGATCACCGCGGCGTCGGTCATGGCGGCGCGCAAGACGCCCGGATGGCTATCGGAATATTCATAGACGGCTTCGAGCGTGGCGGCGATCGCCTGCTCCAGGCTCTGGCCGGGACTGCGGGCGCCGCGGACATGGAGATCCATCTCTTCCCGCGCCTCCTCGACAAAGGCGAGGAAACAGGCGCGCTTGTCGGGATAGTGAAGATAGAAAGTGCCATGCCCCAGCCCCGCCTCGCGGGCGATGTCCTGGGGACGGGTCGCGTCATAGCCGCGCTCGACAAAAAGCTTGCGCGCGGCGCTTTTGATCTTGGAGAGGCTTTCAGGCTTGCGCCGTGTGCGGCGGGAGGCCGTGTCGCTGGAATTCGCCGTCGCGTCCGTCATCGCGGGGGACTTTCGGGATGGGAGGTACCTTCGTCAACAAAGAGAATCGCGGTGCACCTTTTGGTCGCACGGGTCCCGGGTCCAAGCCCCGTGACCGAAAGGCAACACTCAGAAACCCGGCGGAAAGCCCGGCGATTTTCGAATTAAACCGTAGGCGGAGCTTCCCAAAAGCTGAGGGAAATCAAGCGCCAATCTTCTTTCCGGCGTGAGGCTTAAGAGCCTGTTAACGCTCAAATGCTAGTGAATCCGCATGTTCCCTGATCAGGGAATGAGGATTTGAGGGATTTGTGGGGCTTACCGCGCACGACATGAGCGATATGGGCAGACTGGCCCAGCTCGCGATGAATCCGAAGGACCGGGCCAGCCGCGAAGAGATATATCTCGCGGTGGCGTCGCTCTATCGCATTCAGGGCGCGGAACTCAACAGCCGCGAACGCGACCTCACACGCGAGATTCTTCGCCGCCTCACCCGCGACGTGGAAATGGCGGTGCGCATCGCGCTGGCCGAAAGGCTGGCCGACGATATCACCGCCCCGCACGATCTCATTCTACTGCTGGTGGATGATGCGATCGAAGTCGCCCGTCCGCTCATCCTGCGCAGCCACCTTCTCTCCGAACGCGACATGCAGAATGTGATCGCCAAGGGCGCGGCCGGTCACCAGGAAGCCGTGGCGGGACGCTCACATATCGGCATCCCCGTCACCGACGCGCTGGCGCAAAGCAAATCCGAGTCCGTCCTGGTCGCCTTGGTGCGCAACGCCACTGCGAAAATCTCCGACACCGCCTATCAAGCACTGGTCGAGCGTTCGCGCGCCCTGACTGGGCTGCAGGAGCCGCTTCTGAAGCGTGCCGACCTGCCGGTCGAGCTCGCGCATCGCATGAGCGCCTGGGTCTCAGACGCGCTCAAAGCCTACATCCTGGCGAATTACAAAATCACACCGGTGCGGGTCGAGACGTCCTTGGCCGAAGCCGCCGAGGCGTTGCATCGCCCGCCGGGGGCCCTCGCCGATCCGCCCGCCGACAGCCAGCAGAAGCTGATCGAGAAATTGGCGGTCTCGGGCCAGCTCAAAGCCGGCTTCCTGATGCGCGTGTTGAGCCAGGGTCAGATCGATCTGTTCGAGCTTGCGTTCGCGCGCCTCCTGGAAGTGGATCTCTCCCGCTTCCGCCAGATGTTCTATGACGGCGGCGTCAGGATGGTGGCGTTGTCCTGCCGGGCCGGCGGAATCGACAAGGCCGCTTTCCCCACCGTGTTCAATCTTTCGCGCCAGGCACGGCATCGGTCCGAAAGCCTTGGCCGTCTCCAAATCAACGAGGCCGAAGAGGTTTTTGGCGGCTTCACGCGCCCCTCGGCGCTGGCGGAATTGCGCGACCTGGCCGCCCAATAAGGCCTTTTTCATACCGCCTCGCGGGGCTGTTTGAAGGCCCTTTTCCTTCGCCAAAACATGCTATCGTGTCCGCATGCAGGACAGTTTCGGCCGCCATATCAGCTATTTGCGCATCTCGGTGACGGACCGCTGCGATTTCCGCTGCGTCTATTGCATGAGCGAGCATATGAGCTTTCTGCCCAAGAAAGAGATGCTCTCGCTCGACGAATTGGAGCGGCTGGCGAACATCTTCGTGGACAAGGGCGTGGAGCGTCTGCGCATCACCGGCGGCGAGCCGCTGGTGCGCAAGAATGTAATGAACCTTCTAGAACGGCTGGGCAGCCGGATCGGGCGCGGCCTGAAGGAAATCACTCTCACCACCAATGGCAGCCAGCTCGCGAATTACGCGCAAGGCCTTTATGACGCAGGCATCCGCCGGGTGAATGTCTCGCTCGACACCCGCGACCCGGATTTGTTCCGCCGCGTCACCCGCTGGGGCGATCTCGACAAAGTGATGGCAGGGATCGAACGCGCCGCGCAGGTCGGCCTCAAGCTCAAGATCAACACCGTGGCGCTGAAAGACCTCAACGAGGAAGAACTTCCCGCGTTGATGGGCTGGGCGCACCGCCAAGGTTTCGACTTCACCCTGATCGAGACCATGCCCTTGGGCGAGGTCGAAGAGGATCGCGCCGACCGTTACCTGCCTTTGTCGCTGGTGCGCGCGCGGCTGGAGCGCGATTTCACGCTCACGCCCTCGACCCATCGCACCGGTGGTCCGGCGCGCTATTACGAAGTGGCGGAAACCGGCGGAAGGCTGGGGCTGATCACGCCCCTCACCCACAATTTCTGCGAAAGCTGCAACCGCGTGCGCCTCACCTGTACCGGCATGCTCTATATGTGCCTGGGGCAGGACGACAGCGCCGATCTGCGCGAAATTCTGCGGGCGTCGCAGGCGGACGCGCCAGTTGCTGCCGCGATCGACGCGGCAATGACGCGCAAGCCTCGCGGCCATGATTTTGTGATCGACCGCAGAGGCGGCACGCCGCATTTGATGCGTCCCATGTCGCTCACCGGGGGCTGAGAGACGCCTTGTCCGACCCTGCTCTCCACTTCACCGCGGCGCCTGACGCCGCCGAGGCGCTGGACACGATGCGCAAACGTCATCATGACGCGGGCGCGGGCGATGCCAACATCATCGTGGCGCTGGGCGGCGACGGCTTCATGCTGCAGACGCTGCATGCCTTCCTGGGCACCGGAAAACCCATTTACGGGATGAATTTGGGTTCGGTGGGTTTCCTCATGAACGAATACCGCCCCGACACGCTGATCGAGCGGCTGGGTGCGGCCGAACGGGCCGTCATCCATCCCTTGCGCATGAGGGCTGAGACCGCCCGCGGTACCACCGAGGCGCTGGCCTTCAATGAAGTCTCGCTGCTACGGCAAGCAAGGCAAGCCGCCAAAATATGCATTCAAGTGGACGAGCGGGTGCGGATCGCGGAATTGATCTGCGATGGCGTGCTGATCTCGACCCCTGCCGGATCGACCGCCTACAATCTTTCCGCCCATGGGCCCATCTTGCCGATAGATGCGGCGCTTCTGGCGCTCACCCCGATCAGCGCCTTCCGCCCCCGCCGCTGGCACGGCGCGCTGCTTTCCCATCGCGCGCGCGTGCGCTTCGAAGTGCGCGAAAGCGCCAAGCGGCCGGTGAGCGCGGTGGCCGACGATTTCGAGGTGCGCGATGTGAGTGCAGTGGATGTGGCGGAGGACCGCTCCATCGCCATGACCATGCTCTACGACGCCGGTCATAATTTGGATGAGCGGATCCTGGCCGAGCAATTTACGGATTAACGAATCCTGAAGGCCGCGCCGACCCGACCAAACTTCGCCAGTTTTTAGAGTGTCTTGGTCGTGCCCATCCTCCCCGTACGTGCGCAGCGCACCGACGGGCGAGGTGCCCGTAGCACGCCCTCGGGCGGGCGGAGGGGGAATAATAAGACAGAATTAACGCCCATTCCGTAGGCTGCCCGCGGCCAGAAAAGGCCGACTTCGGGCGTTTCATTCCATGAGCGGCTATCGCTTCGACAAGCTGAAGATTCTCGTGGTGGACGACAATGTCCACATGCGCAAACTCGTCCTCACGATTCTTCAGGCGTTCGGCGCAATGCAGTTGTTCGAAGCCGAGAGCGGCGAGCGCGCCTGGTCCATCCTTTGCCGTCAGAACCCCGACGTGGTGGTGCTGGACTGGGTGATGGAAGGCATGTCGGGCATCGAATTCGCCCGCAAGCTCCGCGCCGATAGCCAGGCGCCCAATCCTTTCGTGCCGTTGATCATGCTCACGGGCCATACCCAGACCACGCGGGTGCGCGAAGCGCGCGATGCCGGCATCAACGAGTTCATCGCCAAGCCGGTCTCGGTCAAGACCTTGATGAGCCGGCTCACCGCGGTCATCGAAAGCCCGCGCCCTTATGTGCGCACCAAGCTTTATTTCGGCCCCTGCCGCCGGCGGCGCAATGCTCCTGAATATGATGGACCCGAGCGTCGCGCCGGCGGCGCCTCGGCACAAGCAGCGGAGTAGTCCATGGCAGAAGAACAGGACGAGATCGAAATTTTCATGCCGCCCAATGTGCTCAAGGCCAAGGTCGGCAATTTCACGGGCGTCGACATGTCCGCGATCAAGCGTGCCGAAACGGCGATGGACTCGCTCAAGGGCAATTTCGCCGAATGGGCCCAGGACGATGTCCGCCGTCTGGCCGAAGCGCGTGAGGCCTATGCCAAGAAGCCCGATGCCCAGTCCCGGGCCGCTTTGCTGCGCGCCGCGCATGACATGAAGGGGCAGGCCGCGACCTTCGACTTCCCCCTGATCGCGCGGGTGGCCGGATCGCTGGCCAATTTGATCAACGATCTGCCGGCGGAAAAGGAACTTCCGCTGACCCTGGTGGACGCGCATGTGAATGCGGTCCAAGTGATTCACAAGCAGAAGATCAACGACACGTCCAATTCTGTGGCGGTCACTTTGGCCAAGGAGTTGGAAGCGCGGGTGGCGGAAATCCTGGACTAGCTTTCGCCTTCGCGCGCGCCCGACAACAGGTCGAGCAGCCCCGACCCCATGGAGAGTGACGAAGCGCCGGTTTTGCCGTCCGAGAAAAAACTTCCCGGCTGCCAGTTGATCACGCCAGCCAGCAGCGTTTCGAGATTGGAGTCCACCGCATTGCTCGCCACATTGGTGGCTTTCGCGATGCCCGTTGCCGGCGCCGCCGGGCTGTTGGCGACGGGCGCCTGGCCGCCCGGCTCGCGCATCGCCCAATCATAGACTTCGCGCAGGCTTTTGGTGCTACCATCGGCATGAAAGAAAACGTCGCGGTTGGTGCTGGCAGCATCGGGGAAAAGCTGCGCGGCGCTGGCATTGGGTGTGGCGGCGGTGCCGCGGATCAGCTTGCACGCGCCATCCGCGCCCAGAAAATGCGCGGCATACAATTCGCCGCCGCAGACCTGGCGGCCCAGATTGGCTTCCATCGCGCCTTGGGTTGAGCGGGTATATTCGCCGGCCATCAAGGCCGAGATCTGCGGATCCTTCTTGAGCGACAGGATCTTGCCGCGGTCGGAATCATTGTCGGCATGGTAACGGCCGTCCGCTGTCACGTTGATTGCCTGCGCCAGCGAACCCAGGCCGTATTTGGCGCCATGATTTTTCATCAGTCCCAGCCAGGTCTGGTCGACGAACTGGAACAGCCCGCCCGCTGATGACGTGCTGGATTGTGCGTTGGTCTTGAGGCTGGATTCCCGCATCGCCGTGCCCAGCAAATAGCTGAAGTCCGAGCCGGTTTCGGCGGCGGCATTCTTGAGCGCGGCAACGACGGCTTTGGTATCGCCGGGGGCGGTAATCTCCATTAGCGGAAGATTACTCCATATGGTTAACCGGCCCTTACCGACTCCAAAACGCGCGCCAATGCATCGGCTGCATAGGGCACAGTGGAACCATGGCCCCAGACGGGCCCAGGCCACGCAGGATCGCCCTGATGGCGGCCTACTACATGGACATGCAGCTGCGGCACAAGGTTCCCCAAGGCGCCGATATTGAGCTTGGTGACATCGGGAAAATTTTGCACCAGGCGCCCGGCGCGGTTGATCTCATCCATCAATTGGGCGCGGTCCGAGGTCTCCAAAGCGGTAACTTCCGTGACCCCCTCCCGGCGCGGCACCAGCACCAGCCAGGGATAGCGCGCGTCATTCATCACCAGCACCCGGCAAAGCGGCCAATCGGCGGCGACATGCGTATCGGCAGCGAGCCGCGGATGGAGGGAAAAACTCATGCGAACCGCCGGGGATCGAAAGCGGCGATGCCTTCACCGCCCAGAATCTGGCGGCACAGGGTTTCAGCGACAGCCGGTGCGAACAGGATGCCGTTGCGATACTGGCCCCCGGCGAGCCAGAGCCCGTCCAGGGACGTCGGGCCCAGCAGCGGCAAACCATCCGGCCCCTTGGGACGCAACCCCGCCCATTGATCGGCGATGGTCCAATTTTTGAGCGAGGGCATGAGTTTCACGACCGCGGCGAAAAGAGAGTCGCGGGCCTCGTCGGTGAGCGCAGTGTCGAACCCCACTTCTTCCGCCGTGGCGCCTATCGCCAGCCCCTCTTTGCGCGGCACGGCGTAAACTCCGTTGCCCCAGATCACGAAGCCGGGAATCGTCACACCGGGCGGGGGCGCCAGCAGGATCATCTCTCCCTTGACCGGGACGATGGGGGCAAGTTTTTCTTCCAGCAATCCGCTCCATGCTCCCGCCGCCAACACGAACGCATCGGCGTGGTGGAAGCCGAAAGGCGTGTGTGCGACAGCGGCGCGGTTCTCCCTTCGCTCGATCCGCACCACCGCCTCGTTGGTCTTGAGTACGCCGCCCGCTTTCTGAAGCGCGATCGCCATAGCCACGCCCAGGGCACGGTTGTTCACCCGCGCCTCGGCAGGCGACCACAGCCCGCCGGCCACATTCCCTGTCACCAGGGGCGCGATTTCGCGTACCCGCCCGGCGTCCACCAGTTCCAAACCAGGGCGCGATCCGATCTGGCGGACCAGCCGGTCCAGCATCTGGACATCTTCTGCCAAGAGCAGCGCACCGCTGGCTTCATAGCCGATGGAGCGACCGCTCTCGGCCTCAATCTCCGTGGCAAAAGCGGGCCACAAGTCGTTGGAATGGCGGGAAAACGCGATCTCGTCTGGCCCGGAATTGAGAAGCTCTGCAGTCACCGCCAACATGCCGGCCGAGGCCCAGGTGGCACCCTTCCCTGGCTGGGCTCGCTCCAGAACCGTGACCTCCTGCCCCGCCCGGGCCAGGCGCCAGCCGATGGCCAACCCCGCGATCCCGGCGCCGATGACAACGATTTTCATGAGCGGGCTATAGCTCGAAAAACGGGGAGCTAATACCCATTATAGAGGAACGCGGATACGCGCGTGGATCGGGAGACAGAGATGGAAAAGGCATTGTTCGGCGCGGGCTGCTTCTGGGGCGTGGAGGATTTCTTCCTGGAAGTGCCAGGCGTCACCGATGCGGTGAGCGGCTATGCCGGCGGCGCCACCGCAAATCCCAGCTACAAACAGGTCTGCCAAGGCGACACCAATCATGCCGAAGTGGTGGAAGTGACCTTCGACCCCGCCAAGGTTTCTTATGGGGCGCTGGTGGATCTTTTCTTCAAGATGCACAACCCCACCCAGCTCAACCGCCAGGGTCCGGATTTCGGCACCCAATACCGCTCAGTGATCTTCACCCACGGCCCGGAACAGGAGCGCGTCGCCCGCGAGCGACTGGAAGCGGTCAAAGCCTCGGGCCGCTACAAGACCCCGATCGTCACCCAGATCGAGCCTGCCCCCGCCTTCTGGCGCGCCGAGGATTACCATCAGCGCTATTTCCAGAAGCATGGAGGCCATTGCCATGTGAGCTTCGCCGAGCTTCAAAAATCAGAAGCGGTTAAGTAGCCGCCGCTTTCTCCCGCTCGATCCGTTCCTCGTTCAGCCGCATGGTCACCAGCACCACGATCATGGCGGCGAAGCTGGTGAGCGTGCCCGGCAGCCAGATGATCAGCCCGCCAAAATGCTGGTCGTTGAGCGCAGTCATGTCGAGCACCCGACCGCAGATATTATAGACCGGGTAAAAGTCGGTCATGGAGAGCGAGAGGATCGCGCCCAAGACCATCTGCGGCAGCTCGATCAACAGGATCATCAACGCCCGCACCAGATGCGACAGCCGGGCTGGCGGCTTGGAGCGGCTGTCCAGCACCAGCGACCAGAACATCACGCCATTGATGGCCATGGTCCAATTCATCAGCTCATAGAGATTCTCGTCCAGCATCACCCGGGTGTGGATGGCGGGGATCAGCCAGAAATAGAGCAGCCCTACGAACAGCACCGGCGCGACGGCCGGATGCTGCAGCACATTCAATGTCGCCTGGACGGGCCGCGCCTTGACCAGCGGCTTGAGAAATTCCGGCATGCCGGCAATCAAGACCGGCCCGCTCATCCCCAGCGCGATCAGGAAGGCGCCCGCATGATGCAGCACGAAATGGGCCCAGCGATGCACGAAGAACATGTGTTGGGCGTAATAGTCCACCCGGGTCTGCAACACGACATAGAAGGACAGCACCCCCACAACGAAACACAGCTTGCGCCACAGCGCCGGCTGCTGGTCCTTGGGCAAGATCTGAAGCCCGCGCCAGAACCAGGCCAGGGTGAGGAAGGTCGCCAGGAATTCTACCCAATGGAATTGCCAGGGCAGGAAGATAGGCAGATGTGCGGGGATGGCGTGGACGATGGTCGAGATCACCGCGCCTGTCACCAGCAGCGCGCCATACCAGACCCAAGGCGAAATCCGCGTCATGGCGTGACTTTACGCGCGCTGCGGACCACGGCCAAAGCGTGATAAGGACGCAGTCATGCGATACGCGGCGCTCTTTCTGGCTCTGATGCTCGCGGCCTGTGGCCGCTCGCCGTTCCACATGACCGATATTTCAGGGGCGATGCCGCGGCTGGATTTCAAGCTCACTCGCGCCGGTGTCGGACAGATCGTGACCGGCCAGAGCTATCGCGGCCAAGTGGTGATCCTCTATTTCGGCTACACCAATTGTCCCGACATCTGCCCCGCGACTTTGGCCAACATGGCGGGTGTGCTGAGCAAGGTGAACAGCAAGAATGTCCGGCTTCTGTTCGTGTCGGTCGATCCCGATCGCGATACGCCCGAGTTACTCAACCGCTATGTCCATGCCTTCTCGCCGCAATTCGACGGCCTGCGCGGCAGCGACAATGAATTGGCGGATGTGGCGCGGCGCTATCGGGTGGCCTATTCGGTCGATCCCAAACCGCCCTATACCGTGATGCATTCCAATGCGGTGTTCTTCTTCGACCGTGAGGGCCGCATCCGGCTGGTCACCACCGACACCACCGATACCGACGCCATCGCCGAAGACGTGCGGCGCTTGTTAGATATGTAGCGCCATACCATCCGCCGCCAGCACCGCTTCGTGCACCATCTCGGACAATGTCGGATGCGGGAAGATGGTGTGCGCCAATTCCTGGTCGGTGAGTTCGCCGGTCTTGGCGATCACATAGCCCTGGATCAGCTCGGTGACTTCCGCGCCCACCATATGTGCGCCCAATAGTTCGCCGGTCTCGGCGTCGAACACGGTCTTGACCAGGCCTTCCGCTTCGCCCAGGGCGATGGCCTTGCCATTGCCGATGAAGGGGAAGCGGCCAACCTTGATCTTCTTTCCGGTTTCTTTGGCCTTGGTTTCGGTCAGGCCCACGCTCGCCACCTGCGGCCAGCAATAGGTGCAGCCCGGCACGTTAGAAACGTTGAGCGGATGCACGCCTTTCACGCCCGCGATCTTCTCGGCCACGATCACGCCTTCATGCATGGCCTTGTGCGCCAACCAGGGTCCGCCCACCAAATCGCCGATTGCCCACACGCCATCGATTCCGGTCTCGCCATATTTGCCGGCCACCACATGGGTGCGGTCCACTTTGATGCCGGCCTGCTCCAGCCCGATATTTTCGACATTGCCGACAATCCCCATCGCCAGGATCACACGGTCCACGGTGAGGGTTTCGGTCTTGCCGTCTTTTGTCTTCAGGGTCGCCGTGACGTTGTCGGCGCCTTTCTTGAGCTCGGTGACGGTGGTGCCAACCATGAGCTTCATGCCCTGCTTGGTGAAGGCCTTGGCGGCGAAGGCGGAGATTTCTTCGTCTTCCACCGGCAGCACGCGGTCCAGCACTTCGACCACGGTCACGTCCGCGCCCAGGGTCCGATAGAAACTGGCGAACTCGATGCCGATGGCGCCCGAGCCAACCACCAGCAAGGATTTCGGGAAGGACGGCGGCACCATCGCTTCGCGATAGGTCCAGATCAGCTTGCCGTCGGGCTCCAGCCCCGGCAGCGTGCGGGCGCGCGCACCCGTCGCCAGCACGATATTCTTGGCGGTGTATTCGGTCGCCTTACCGTCCTTGGTGACGGAAAGCTTGCCCTTGCCCGCCAGCTTGGCCTCGCCCGCGATCACGGTGATCTTGTGCTTCTTCATCAGGAAGCCCACGCCGTTGGAAAGCTGCTCGGACACTTTGCGCGAGCGCTCCACGATCTTCTTGATGTCGAATTTGAAATTGTCGGCGCTGAAGCCGAACTCGCCCAGCCGGTGCATCAGGTGCCAGATTTCCGATGAACGCAGCAGCGCCTTGGTGGGAATGCAGCCCCAATTGAGGCATATGCCGCCCAGCCGATCACGCTCCACCACCGCGGTCTTGAGACCCAGCTGGGCCGCGCGAATGGCGCAGACATAGCCGCCCGGACCGCCGCCCACGACGATCACGTCAAACGAGTTGTCGCTCATAGCAGCATCGAGGCCGGTTCCTCGATAAAGCGCTTGAGAGTCTGGAGGAATTTCGCGCCCGTGGCGCCGTCCACAACCCGGTGGTCGCATGACATGGTGATGGTCATCATGGTGGCGATCTCGACCTTGCCATTGACGACAATGGCGCGCTCCTCGCCCACGCCGACCGCGATGATGCAGGACTGGGGCGGGTTGATGATCGACGTAAAACTCTTGATCCCGAACATGCCGAGATTGGAAACCGAGAAACCGCCGCCTTCATATTCGCTGGGCTTGAGCTTCTTGTCCTTGGCGCGCGTGGCCAGGTCTTTCACTTCATTCGAGATCGCGGCAAGGCCTTTGGTTTCGGCCGCGAACACGATGGGCGTGATCAGGCCCGAGGGAATCGCGACGGCGATGCCGACATCGGCATGCTTGTGGCGCAGGATCGCGGTATCGGTCCAGCTGGCATTGACGTCGGGATGCTTTATCAGCGCCATCGCCGAGGCCTTCACCACGAAATCGTTGACCGACAATTTGTAAGCGGCATTTTTTCCGGCGGCTTCGTTGAGCGCCGCGCGCGTCGCCATCAGCGCAGTAAGATTGCAATCGATGGTGAGGTAATAATGCGGAATGAGGGCCTTGGCCGAGGTGAGACGCTTGGCGATGGCCTTGCGCATCGAGTCGTGCGGGATTTCTTCATACTCGCCGGCCTTGTAGAACAGCCTGGCGTCGGGCAGCGGCGCGACCGCCATACCCGCACCGGCGGCTTCGCCTTTGGGCGCGGCAGCGGCGGGCTTGGCGCCCGGCTTCGCGGATTCAACATCGGACTTGACGATGCGTCCGCGCGGGCCGGTACCGGAGAGCGCGGCCAGGTCGACGCCCTTCTGCGCGGCGATGCGGCGCGCCAAGGGCGAAGCGAAGATGCGGTTGCCGTCATGGCTGGATGCGGATGGCGCCTTGGGCGCAGCCGGAGCGGCTTCTGCCTTGGGCGTTTCGACTTTGGTTTGCGATGCCTCGGCCTTCACCGGCGCTTCCGCTTTCTTGGGCACCTCGGCTTTCACCGCCTCGCCGATATTTTTCATCGCCGCGGAGATATCCACCTCGCCGGGCTTTTCACCTTCATCCAACAGCACGGCGATGGGCGCGTTCACTTTCACGCCTTCGCTGCCTTCGGGCACCAGAATCTTGCCGATGCGACCTTCATCGACCGCCTCGAATTCCATGGTGGCTTTGTCGGTCTCGATCTCGGCCAGGATGTCGCCGGATTTGACTGTGTCGCCTTCCTTCACCAGCCAGCGGGCAAGCTTGCCCTCTTCCATGGTGGGCGACAGTGCGGGCATCAGGATGTTGGTTGCCACGGGATCAGTCCTTGTAGCAAACCGATTTCACCGCCTGGATCACGTCCTCGACGGTGGGAAGCGCCAGCTTCTCCAGATTGGCGGCGTATGGCATCGGCACATCCTTACCGGTGACTTTGGTAGGCGGCGCATCCAGATAATCGAACGCATCCAGCGCCACGCGCGAGCAGACTTCCGAACCGATGGAGCAGACCGGCCAGGCCTGTTCAACCGTGACGATGCGACTGGTCTTCTTGACCGAAGCGATCACGGTCTCGATGTCGAGGGGGCGCAAGGTGCGCAGATCGATGATCTCGGCGTCGATGCCCTCGGCAGCCAGTTTCTCAGCCGCTTCCTCGCAAGTGCCAACCGAGATGGAATAGGAGACCAAGGTCACGTCCTTGCCCGGCCGTGCAATGCGCGCCTTGCCGATCGGCAGCACATAATCGTCGATCTTGGGCACCGGGAAGGACCGGCCATAGACGATCTCGTTCTCCAGGAAGATCACGGGATTGGGATCGCGGATCGCCGCCTTGAGCAAGCCCTTGGCGTCAGCTGCGGTATAAGGCGCGATCACGCGCATGCCGGGAACCGAGGCATACCAAGCGGAATAATCCTGGCTGTGCTGGGCGCCAACGCGGGCGGCGGCGCCATTGGGGCCGCGGAAGACGATGGGACAACTCATCTGGCCGCCTGACATGTAACGGGTCTTGGCGGCGGAGTTGATGATCTGGTCCATCGCCTGCATGGCGAAATTCCAGGTCATGAATTCGACAATCGGCTTCAGGCCATCGAAGGCCGCGCCCACACCAAGACCGGCGAAGCCATGCTCGGTGATGGGCGTGTCGATCACGCGCCGCTCGCCGAATTCGTCCAACAGACCCTGGCTGATCTTGTAGGCGCCTTGATACTGGGCGACTTCCTCACCCATCAGGAACACCAGCGGATCGCGCCGCATCTCTTCGGCCATTGCGTCGCGCAGCGCCTCGCGCACCGTGGTGGTGACCATCTCCACATCCTTGGGAAGTTCGGGATCGGACGGGGCTTGGATGAAATGCTCCGGCGGACGCGGTGCATTGGCGGGCTTGGCAGGTGCTTCTTTTTTCGGTTCGGCTTTCGCTTCCTGGGACGCTTCCGCTTTCTTGGGCGCGGGCGCCGCGGCGGCAGAGGCATCTTCGCCATCGGCCAGCAAGGTGGCGATGGGCGAATTGACTTTCACGCCTTCGCTGCCTTCCGGCACCAGGATCTTACCGATACGGCCTTCATCCACCGCCTCGAATTCCATGGTGGCCTTGTCGGTCTCGATCTCGGCCAGGATGTCGCCGGATTTTACTGTGTCGCCTTCCTTGACCAGCCAGCGGGCAAGCTTGCCCTCTTCCATGGTGGGCGACAGCGCAGGCATCAGAATTTGCGTGGACATCAGGCCAATACATCCGTGTAAAGCTCAGCCGGTCCCGGCTCCGGACTTTCGGTGGCGAATTCCGCCGCCTGGGTGACGATGGCGCGGACGTCTTTGTCGAGCATCTTGATATCGTCCTCGCTCATCACGCCGCTCTTCACCAGCTTCTGGCCGAAATGTTCGATGGGATCGCGTTTCTCGCGCACCTCAGTCACTTCCTCGCGCGTGCGATACTTGGCGGGATCCGACATCGAGTGGCCGCGATAGCGGTAGGTCTTCATCTCCAGGATGATGGGGCCCTTGCCGCTCCGGCAATACGCCATCGCTTCGGCACCGGCCGCCTGCACCGCTTCCACATCCATGCCGTCCACCGAGACGCCGGGAATGTTGAAGGAGATGCCGCGCCTGGAGAAATCGGTCAGCGCGCTGGAGCGCGCCACGCTGGTGCCCATGGCGTATTGATTGTTCTCGATGACGTAGACCACCGGCAGCTTCCACAGCTCGGCCATGTTGAAGCTTTCATAGACCTGGCCCTGATTGGCGGCGCCGTCGCCGAAATAGGTGAGGCTAACGCCATCGGTGCCGCGATATTTGTTGGCAAAGGCGAGGCCCGTGCCCAGCGGCACCTGGGCGCCGACGATGCCGTGGCCGCCATAGAAGCGTTTCTCCTGGCTGAACATGTGCATCGAGCCGCCCTTGCCCCTGGAGTAGCCGGTGGAGCGGCCGGTCAGTTCGGCCATCACGCCCTTGGGGTCCATGCCCGACGCCAACATATGGCCATGGTCGCGATAGGCGGTGATCAGCTGATCCTCGGGCCGGACATTGGCCTGCATGCCCACCACCACGGCCTCCTGGCCGATGTAGAGGTGGCAAAAGCCGCCGATCAGCCCCATGCCGTAAAGCTGGCCCGCCCGCTCTTCAAAGCGGCGGATCAACAGCATGTCGCCATAAAGTTTCTTGAGGGCTTCGGAATTGCTGCGGGCGGTGTTCGGAACGGGTTTTTCTTGTTTTTCTGGGCGTTTTGCGGGGTCACTCATGCGCTTTGACGCTCTCACACTGCGGAGGGTGGGGTTTTGGCAAGGCCGGAAAGGCTTGGCAAGCCTTTATAATTTTGTTGCGCTGCGAAATGGCGAACACTGTTCGTTATTAGTTTAACCCCTCCGTGACCAAGCTCCGAGAGAGTTCAATGCGTGTTGCGAGGGACGGCGACCTGGTTTGGCGCGCCATCCATGAGCTGGCCACGGGCC
>DATBAP010000098.1:0-17386 GCA_036271455.1 Rhizomicrobium sp. | reverse complement strand
CCGTCACCGCGCTGCCCATCGCCAGCACCAGCGCGATCACCGCCGCCATGCCGATGCCCAGGCCCCGGCGGCCATAGGCCGACACGATGCCCGCGACGAAGCCGGTGACGCCAGTCGCCACCATCAGCGCGGCCGGCACGTCTTTGGCGAACAGCGACAACACGGTGGCGACGACCGACATCACCAGCGCACCGGCCATGTGGCGCGGCTTCTCGTTCAGCGGATCGGGCTGGTCAGCCACGCTGGCGCACAGGGCGCCGGTGGAGGCGGCGATACCGGCCGCCAGACCCCAGAACCAGCCGACAGCCACACCGGCCACGGCAACGCCTACCGCAACGGAAAGCCCGTTCTCGATATGCGGCCGGTACAGGGTCCGGCGGACCAATTGCAGCAGGGGCGCGGGCATGGCTCTATAAGCGTTTACGAGTACATTCCGGCACCCTAAAACCCTGAACCGTCAGGGCAATCAAGGCCCGCTTCCGGGGGAAGACATTTGTTCAAGAAGATCCTGATAGCCAACCGCGGCGAGATCGCCTGCCGCATCATCAAGACCGCCCGCCGCATGGGGATCAAGACGGTCGCGGTTTATTCCGATGCCGACCGCGACGCCCTGCATGTCGAGATGGCGGACGAGGCCGTTCACATCGGTCCGCCGCCTTCGGCCCAGTCCTATCTGGTGATCGATCGCATCGTGAAGGCTTGTCTCGATACCGGCGCCGAAGCGGTGCATCCGGGTTATGGCTTCCTGTCGGAGCGTGAGGCGTTCGCTGAAGCACTGGCCAAGGCCGGCATCGCCTTCATCGGCCCGAACAATCGCGCCATAGCCGCGATGGGCGACAAGATCGAATCCAAGAAGCTGGCGAAGAAGGCGGGCGTCTCCACAGTCCCCGGCTTCATGGGCGAAATCCGCGACGAGGCCCATGCGCGCGAGATCGCCCGCGAGATCGGCTATCCGGTGATGGTGAAGGCCTCGGCGGGCGGCGGCGGCAAGGGGCTGCGTGTGGTCCAGACCGAAGCCGAACTGGCGCAAGCCGTGATCTCGTCACGCAATGAGGCCCAGGCCAGCTTCGGCGACGGGCGTCTTCTGATCGAGAAATTCGTGGGCGAGCCCCGCCATATCGAAATCCAGCTTATCGCCGACACGCACGGCAATGTGATCCATCTCAATGAGCGCGAATGTTCCATCCAGCGCCGCCACCAGAAAGTGATCGAGGAAGCGCCATCGCCTTTCCTGGACGAAAAGACCCGTGCCGCGATGGGTGCACAGGCCGTCACCCTGGCCAAGGCGGTTGGCTACGATAGCGCCGGCACGGTGGAATTCATCGTCGATGGCCAGCGGAATTTCTACTTCCTGGAGATGAACACGCGGCTTCAGGTCGAACATCCCGTGACGGAATTGATCACCGGGCTCGATCTGGTGGAATTGATGATCCGTTCGGCGGCCGGCGAGAAATTGCCGCTCACCCAGAAAGAAGTGAAGCGCAATGGCTGGGCGATCGAAGCCCGCGTCTATGCCGAGGATCCTTATCGCGGCTTCCTGCCGTCCACCGGGCGTCTCACCCGCTATCACCCACCCCGTGAAGGCACCGAGAATGGCGTCACCGTGCGCAACGACACCGGCGTGTTCGAAGGCGGCCAAATCTCGGTCTATTACGATCCCATGATTGCCAAGCTTTCTACCCACGCCCATTCGCGGGGAATGGCGGTCGAAGCGATGGGCGCGGCGCTCGATCGCTTCGAGATCTCGGGCATCGCCCATAACGTTTCGTTCCTGGACGCGGTGATGCACCATCCTCGTTTCCGCGAAGGCCGCATCACCACCAATTTCATTGCCGAGGAATATCCCGACGGCTTCAAGGGCGCGCCGGCTTCCGACGAAGATCTGCGCCTGTTCGTGGCGGCTTCGGTGGCTGCCAAGCTGCGGCGCACCCAGCGGGCGGGTGAAATCTCCGGCGCGCTCAAGAATGCGCTCAAGCTGGGCGATTCCTTTGTCGCGACGATTGCCGGCCGCGACATGGCGGTGTGCGACGCGCATCTGGCGGTGGGAAGTCTGCATCTGGCGATTGACGGGAAAATCTTCCAAGCCATCACCGATTGGTTCCCGGGCCGTCCGCTTCTGAGCTTGAAGCATCAGGGCCAGGAGACCGTGTTCCAGATCGCCCGTCATGCCGGTTTCTATCGGCTGACCCAGGGCGGGCGTGAGTTCGACGCGATCGTGCGGTCGCCCCATGCGGCCATACTGGCGGCGCTGATGCCGGTGAAAGTGGCGCCCGACACGTCGCGCCTGCTGCTGTGCCCCATGCCGGGCCTGGTCACCGCGCTATCTGTGAGCGAAGGACAGGACGTCAAAGCGGGCGATCCGCTGGCGGTGGTCGAAGCGATGAAAATGGAGAATGTGCTGCGCGCCGAACGTGACGGCACGATCGCCAAGATACTGGCCAAAAAGGGCGACAGCCTGGCCCGCGATGACGTGATATTGGAATTTGCCTGAAAGAGATAAGATGAGTGATGACATCACCAGCCTGCTGGTCCAGGTCCGTGGCTTTGTCCAGGGCGTGGGTTTTCGCGACTTCCTCACCATGGCCGCGCAACGCAACAAGCTGGACGGCTGGGTGCGCAACCGCGGCGATGGCTCGGTGGAAGCGCTGGTGAGTGGTCCCACCAAAGCGGTGGAAGCGTTCGTGAGCGCGGCCACGCAAGGCCCGCGCGGCGCCCGCGTCACTGCGGTTGATTTGCACAACAGCCAGCCGCCCGCCGAAAAGGGCTTCCAACAAGTGGCATCGCTCTAATGGAAAAACGCGCGCTGGGACTTTCGGGCATCAAGGTCGCGCCGCTCTGCCTGGGCGGCAATGTGTTCGGCTGGACTGCGGACGAGGCCATGTCGTTCACGTTGTTGGATGCGTTCGTGGCGGCCGGCTTCGATTTCGTGGATACCGCGGACGGCTATTCCAATTGGGCGCCGGGTCACGAAGGCGGCGAAAGCGAAACCGTGATCGGCAAATGGATGACGGCGAGGGGAACGCGCAGCCGCGTGATTATCGCCACCAAGCTGGGGATGTGGAAGAAGACGGCGGGCTTGAGGGCCGCCAACATCATCTCGGCCTGCGAAGGCTCGTTGAAGCGGCTACAGACCGATTACATTGATCTCTATCAGGCGCACCGCGACGATCCCGACACGCCGCAAGCCGAAACGTTGGAAGCATTCGGCAAGCTGGTGAAGGAAGGCAAGGTGCGCGCCATCGGCGCCTCCAATTTCGACGCCACCAGGCTGGAAGCGGCCTTAAGGATTTCCGAGGAGGGCGGCTTTCCCCGCTATCAGACTTTGCAGCCGCTCTACAATCTGATCGACCGCGATTTCGAGAACGCGCTTCAGCCTCTGTGTGTCGAGGAAGAGATCGGCGTCTTCCCCTATTACGCCCTGGCGGCAGGCTTCCTCACCGGAAAATACCGCAGCAAGAAGGACACCGAAGGCAAAGCCCGCGGCAGCCGGGCTGAGACCTATCTCAATGACAAGAATTTGGCCCTGCTGGATCGGCTGGAGAAAGTCGCGAAGACCCGCAACGCCACCATGGCGGAAGTGGCGATCGCCTGGCTGCGCGACCGGCCCAGCATCGTCGCGCCGCTCGCCAGCGCCACCAATCTGGACCAGCTGCAAAGCCTGATCCGTGGCGCGCATTTGAAACTCAGCGCTGAAGATATCGCGGCGCTCGATTAAGCGAAGACTTTCTCGAAGCTCTGCTTCATCGCGATATCCACATCGGCCATGGTCACCATCACGCCCAGATCGGCCAGGCTGGTGACGCCATGCTGGCGCACCCCGCACGGCACGATGCCGCCGAAATGCGTCAGATCGGGTTCGACATTCAGCGCCACGCCGTGAAAGCTCACCCAATGGCGGATGCGCACGCCGATGGCCGCGACCTTGTTTTCCCGCGCGCCGCGGGCGACCCAGATGCCAACCCGTCCTTCGCGCCGCTCGCCATGCACGCCGAACAGCGTCAGCGTCTCGATCAGCCATTGCTCCAGATCGCGGATATAGGCGCGCACATCGGGCTTGCGCGTCTTCAGGTTGAGCATCGCATAGCCCACGCGCTGGCCGGGCCCGTGATAGGTGAACTGGCCGCCGCGCCCGGTGCGATAGACGGGAAAGCGCGCGTCCAGAAGATCGGAATCATCCGCCGACGTGCCCGCCGTATAGATCGGCGGGTGTTCCAGCAGCCAGACCAGTTCCTGGGCGCGCCCTTCGGCGATCGCCGCAGCGCGAGCCTCCATTTCGGCCACAGCCGCGGGATAGGCCACCGGCCGGTCGGAAATCCGCCATTCGGTGAGGGGCTTTAGCGCAAGGTCTGGATTAAGCATTCCGCAACCATAATCCGGCACCCTTTGGGCCGGTGAAGGGAATATAGGCATCCGGGATGGCTTCCAATATCGACAATATCAAAGTGGAGATTTCGGTCGTCCTGGGCCGTTCCGTGATCCCCATGCACCAGCTTTTGCGCATGGGCCGCGGTGCGGTCATCGAGCTGGATTCCCACCAGGATGATCCGGTTTTGATTCTGGCCAACGACAAGGCCGTGGCCAAGGGCGAAATCCAGATCCAGGGCGAGAAGATCGCCGTCGCCGTGGTGGAACTGCTCCCCAACTACGATTAAACACTATAGTTAGTGTTAAATAACAAACACGCAATCTTGGCGTGTGTCGCCGCGCGCAATTCGGTTAGCATTTATTGGGCAAAGGCGGATTCGCGGGGCAGATGCTGACATTTCCCGATGCGGTCAGGGCGTGTTGGTCGAACTACGCCACCTTCAGCGGACGCGCCACGCGATCCGAATATTGGTTTTTCGTCCTGTTTGCATTTCTCGTCGTCGTCGCCGCCTCCATTCTCGACAGCATGTTGAATCTGGTGGTGTTCGAGCCGGCGATGGGCGGAAACATGCTGTCCAGCCTCGCCATGCTGGCCCTGTTGCTTCCCCAGATTTCGGCTGCGGTGCGGCGATTGCACGATCTGGGTCATTCGGGCTGGTGGTATTTGATCGGTCTAGTTCCCGTCGCCGGAGGAGCCATTCTGCTCATCTGGTTCTGTTTCAGGGGAACTGAGGGCGATAACAGGTTCGGACCAGACCCGTTGGGGTTCGAGTCCGAATGGGCGCCGGAGAACGTTTAGCTTGGCATTTCTTGTTGGGGCCAATGGACCCGAACTGCCGCGCGCGCCCTCAAGTCGCTGCCGCGCGGGCGCGCTTGGCATTTTCTACGGGTCCGCTGGACCCGGTAGAAAATTGGTGCGGTCAAGAAGACTCGAACTTCCACGGGTTGCCCCACTAGCACCTCAAGCTAGCGCGTCTACCGTTCCGCCATGACCGCACAGCCAATAGGAATTTCCTGGTAGGCGGCGGGGTTTAGCAAGGCCCTCCCGCCAAGACAAGGGAATGGGGCTGGAAAGCCCTATCCGCCCCCAACGGCCTGTGGCTTGGCCGTCAGCCCGTCCCACACCGTCCCGGCATGGCTCACGATGGGGTCCACATCCTGGGCCAGCAGATAGCGTTCCTTGACCAGCCTCTGCGCGGCGGCCTTGACCTTGGCCAGGTAGGCGGCGCGGTTGGGATAGCGTTCCTCGATGGAAAGCCGGGGGTCGCCGTTCTTCAGCCGCTCGGCCTTGGTCGGGGCGAAGGGAATGAAGGAACCGGTCAAAGGCACGATCTCATCCGGCGCGCCATTTTCCTTGGCCCGGAAATTCCAGCCCGTATAGGTCGCCAGCGGCACTTCGATCTCGGGCATGCGCACGCCGCCGACATCGTTGCCGTCGGCGTCCACCTGGGGATTGAGATAGGGGATGCGCGGCGCCTTGAGCGGCGAGCCAAGATCGGCCCGGTAGCCGCCGGGAATGATGGCGGGCGATTGCACGCCAGGGATGGCGGGGAACTTGAACGAAGCATGCGCCACCAGCGAGCCATCGGCGAGATGCGGATAGCGGCTGGGCGGCGGCGCTTCGTCCTTGCGCACCCAGCCATCCAGTCCGGCAAAGACCGCCCGCATCCCCCAATAATAATTGTTGGGATTGGTCATCTGCTGGGCGATGCCCTTGCCCGGCGGAAATTGGGCGGGTCCGTGCTGCGCACCGGCCCACATATAGACGCGCACATTGTCGGGAAGCTTGAGATCGCTTTTGCCGTCGAGCGAAGTGTGAACCAGCGCGCCCGCGCGGCCGCCGCCCACATATTCCGTTTCGGTGTTGGTGTAGATCACCTTTGGCATCACCGACGGGCTCATATGCGCGAGCAGCCCGTCTTCCTTGCCCGTCGCCGGATCGCGCGTCTTTAGGTCGGAGAAGGGAAACATCGAGCCTGTGAAGATGCCCAGCCCGTCGGGCGTGGAAAAACCTTGCACGAAGTCGCCCCGCGCCGAGCCGGAGAGATGCGCCCATACCGCGTCGAAGGTCTTGCGGCCCTGTTCGTCGGCGTTGAAGCCATCGTAAAGATATTCGCGCAGGAACCGCCCGGTCTGCGACGAGCCATAGATATATTCATACCGGGCGCTGACCGGCATGTCCTTGCGGTATTTGAAGGCCGACGCCAGGTCGCGGATCGCGGCATAACCCAGGCCGCCGACCGGCGTGTATTCGGCGGTATAGGAAATGTCATAGCGCTCGCCCGCGACGAAGCCGCTTTTCAGATAGATGGTCTTGGCATTGGGGACGGGCTGGCCATCGACCAGGGTAGCGAATTGCCATTGATCGCGGGCAATCGGCTTGGGCGCATCATAGATGCTTTCCGCCACCGTCAAGGTCGCGTCGGGCGCATTGAGATCGGCCGGCGGATAGCGCGACAGATCGGGATCGAGCGCGAGTGTTGGACCGGATTTGGCCGGGATCCAAGGCGCGCCGATGCCGAACGACATCACCTTGCCCTTGAGCGGATGACCGTTCGCCATGGCGATGGGAAGATTGGTGGCGATCAAGCCGTCCTTATGCGGCACGCTGAATTGCCAGCCCACCCACACCAGGGTGAAGCCGCCGTTCAACAGCGTGCCGTCGCCATATTGCTGGGCGCCGTCGCGTCCTCCCCGGTCGAAATTGGCGAGAAGGCTTTGATGGCCGCGATTGCTGGCCTCGAAAAACGCCACGCCATTGGCCTTGCTGCGATCCTTGGGAGCAAGGATGGTGAAGTCGGAGGAGAACTCCACCTTGCCTTCCGCGTCGCGCGGCGCTTTGTCGATATTGGGAATGGATTTGTCGAAGGAATTCTTGGGATCGACCGCGAAGGTGATGGTGCCGCTCAATCTCTCGTAAGGCCCGCGCGTGCCCCAGCTCTTACCACCCAGGACATCGCTGCGGGACGTGATCTCGATGCGCGAGACTTCGGCATGGACTGCGGCGCTCGCAAAGACCAGCACCGTCAAAGCCACGCATGTATGACGAATCCAGGCAATCATCATCGACGCTCCCCAGCAGAAGACGGATGGCACTTGGAGAAGATCGGAAAGGGTAGGCGCAGCCTACCCGGCCGTCAACATTTCCAGGCTGTCACAATAGGGACCGGGCGCACGCTGCGCCGCACGCGGCAGATGGACGTCCATTTCCAGCCGGTAGAATGTCTGAAGCATGGTCGCCACCACGCGGCCCGCGCCCGGCGACAAATGCCCGGCGACGGCTTCGCGGACGATGCCGAACATGCCGGCCATCTCGTCCTTTGTGCCCTTCAAATGCTCATAGCCCAGGCTCCAGCTGGGGAAAGATCGCGCGGCGACGGCGCGATCCACCAGCACGCGCGGATGGGAATGGCGCTGATCCTCGGCGATGCGGCCATACATGGCCATCACCGCGTCGCGCTGTCCTTCCAGGATCTGCAGAAAACCACTGTCGATATGGATGAGAATGCCGCTCAAATCCCGCGCCAGATTGTTCGCGCGGCCCGCCACCAGTATGCCGTCAAGGTCCGACGCCGGGATGTTCCGCGCGGCCTGGCTGACATACAGGAGCTGATGCATTTCCATCCCCACCTTTTGCAGCGAGGATAGGCATGCGCCGATTGACGCGGAGTGAAGGAATTCCTCTGATCGCTCCGACTTGCTGTGTCAGAATGGATCATGCTGAATCTGATCAAACTTTGCGTGGGCGTGGATTCGCTTCAGGAACTTGCCGACTGGCAGAAGAAACGGCTCAAGGAAAAGCGCGCCAAAGGCCAGAAGCCCGAGCTGATGCACATCACCCGGCAATTCCCCAAGCGGGCGGATGAACTGGTTGACGGCGGCTCGCTCTATTGGGTGATCAAAGGCCAGATCGCGGCGCGCCAGCGGCTGATTGAATTGCGCGAAGTGAGCCGCAATGGCGTGCCCCATTGCGGCCTGGTCTATGACAAGAATCTGGTCCCGGTCAGGCTCCGGCCAAGACGCGCCTTCCAGGGCTGGCGTTATTTCGAGGCCAAGGATGCGCCGCCAGACATCGCCGACGTGAAGGGCGCCAAAGGCCTGCCGGAAGCGCTGACGCGCGAGTTGGCAACGCTGGGGCTACTCTAAAATCGGGTAGTGCGTCTTGGTCGAGGCTCGCCGCCCCCGCGCGTGCGTCAGCACGCTGGCGGGGGAGGTGCCTGTAGCACGCTCTTGAGCGTGCGAAGGGCGGAGGGGGAAAAAATCAAGTATTGCGCTCGACCACGCAATTGCCACCGCGCTTGGTGAGGCGGTCGCACACTTGGCGTGCGCGGCGTTCCACGAACAGGCCGAAGCGCGCGCGATAGACCGTGCGGCCATCCTGGGCCCGGAACGGCACCACCATCTGGATCGCCCGGCCCAGAACATCGATGGATTTCTTGGCATAGGCATCCAGATAGGCTTTGGCCAATTCCTCATTGGCATAGGCGCCGATCTGAATGGTCCAGTCCTTGCCCGGTTCGGACGAGACGATCTGTTGCCTGCCGTGGACCGGCGCGTTCGCGGCCTGCACCACAGAAGGCGGCACCGCCGAGACCGGCTGCGGCCCTTCGGCATGGATCACGGCGAATTTCTCATCAGGGGCGCGGTGCGCTTCGGCCGCGTCTTCATCCTCGGTCTGCGGGATGGGCGGGGGCACAGCTGACAACGCAGCCAGCTGATCGCCAGGTGAGGGCGGTGGCGCTTGCGGCAAGGTGAAGCCCGCCACCACCGGCTGTTCGCGGGTCATGGCTTCCCACGGAACAGAACCGTGCGCGACCATGGTGGGATTGGCGGCGACCTGGGCGAAGGCCACATCCATCAGATGCATCATCTCCAGGTCGCGGCGCACCGCGGTGCGGCCGCCCATCACGACTCCGATCAGGTGCACACCGTCGCGCACCACCGAGGAGGTGAGATTGAATCCGCTTGCCCCCGTGTATCCGGTCTTGATGCCATCCGCGCCGGAATAGCGACCGATCAGATTGTCATGGGTGGGGATATAGGCGCCCTTGTAGACAAAGCCCGGCAGCGCGAAATACGGAAAATATTGCGGATAGTCATAAGCCAGATGCCGCGCCAGAATCGAAAGATCGCTGGCGGTGGTGATCTGGAGCGGATCGGGCAGGCCCGAGGCGTTGTGGTAATAGGTTTCGCGCATGCCGAGCTGTTTGGCTTTGGCGGTCATCATCTGCGCGAAATTGAGTTCGGTGCCGCCCAGCGCTTCGGCGATCACCACCGCCACGTCATTGGCGGAACGGATCACGATGGCGCGGATGGCATTGTCCACGGTGATGCTTTGACCGGGGCGCAGGAAAAGCTTGGTGGGCTTCTGTTCCGCCGCATGCTCGGACACCGGCATCGGCGTTTCCATGGTGATTTTGCCGGCCTTCAGCGCCTCGAACAGCATGTACAAGGTCATCATCTTGGTGAGCGAGGCAGGATGGCGTTCCGCCGTCTCATTGCGCGCGTAAAGCACCTTGCCTGTGGCGCCGTCCAGGATCAGGGCGGCATCCTTGTCGGGATCGGTGGCGCCCACGGGCACGCGGATGATCCGGGCGGCGTGATCCTTTTTGAGCGGGAAAATATGGTGGCGATGACGGGTAGCGGCCTCGGCGGGCGCGAGGGAAATCATCCCAGCCGCCAACAGGGCGATTCCCAGGAATAAGGACCGTTTCGTCACACCAGCCAACCTCATAACCCCCGAAACAGCCGCTCCCGATTCCCTAAAGACCAAAAACTTTTGGGCGGCGCAAGCAAGAATGACGAATCTACGTTATGTTACGGACATTTAGGTTCGGTTTATAAAGCGGCCCAAGTTCCTTTTGAAATATTTGTTGCAACGCAACAAAAGCCCTTGACCAGACCATAAAGTAGGGGCATATAGTTCATGTTGCAGTGCAACAGGCCGCCGGACCCCCGGGCCGTGCCCGACATGAACGCGAACATGAAAGGGATCACCATGACCAAGATCAACACGGCCACTGAGTTCGACACCAACACGGCCGAAATCAATTTCAATGCCGGCGCCGACGCCATCAAGGCCGGTTTCGACAAGGCCGTTGCCGGCTACGACAATGTCGTGAGCTACAGCAAGGACACCGCCGAAGCGCTGATCAAGTCCGCCACCGTCGCGGGCAAGGGCGCCGAGACGCTGAATAACGAGATTTACGCCTATGCCAAGCAGTCGCTGGACGACTCACTTGCCGCCGGCAAGGCTGTTCTCGCCGCCAAATCGGTGCATGAGGCGATTGAAATCCAGACTGGCTTCGCCAAGACCGCGTTCGAGAATTACGTCGCGGAACTCACCAAGTTCAGCAAGCTGTTCACCGCGACCACCAAGGACAGTTTCGCGCCGCTGGAAGGCCGCGCGCAGGCTTGGGTTGACCTGGTTCAGACCCGCGCCTGAGTCTTACGAAATAAATATTCCAAGGGCCTGGGACACTCGTCCCGGGCCCTTTTTATTTAACCCAAAAGATTTTTTGGTTTAGTCTGGCGCATGGCGGGGTTTAAGTTCCACCGTTAAGGAATGTGACCAATTGCGGGACCAGGGCGACGGCAAGGGCGGAAAAGGCGACAATACCGGTTCCGGTGTCGTTACGCGCACGCGCGCGAAAACCAAGAAACCGTCGCTCTACAAGGTTCTCCTGCTCAACGACGACTACACGCCGATGGAGTTCGTTGTGCATATTCTGGAGAAATTCTTCGCCAAAAGCCGCGAGGACGCGGAAGAGGTGATGCTCCATGTCCATCGTCATGGCGTGGGTATATGCGGCGTGTTCACATTTGAGGTGGCTGAGACGAAAGTGGCGCAGGTCATTGAATTTTCACGCCGGCATCAACATCCTCTACAGTGCACCATGGAGAAAGAGTGATGCCGTCACTGTCCCGCAGCCTCGAACAGGCCCTGCACCGGGCGATCAAGCTGGCCAGCGACCGCCATCATGAATACGCCACTCTCGAACATTTGCTGCTGTCCCTGATGGACGATGCCGACGCGTCCCAGGTGATGAAGGCCTGCAATGTCGACACCGAGGCGCTGCGCCGCGCGGTGCAGAAATATGTCGACGATGAACTCGTCACCTTGGTGATCGAGGACGGCGAGGAAGCCAAGCCCACCACCGGGTTCCAGCGCGTGGTCCAGCGTGCCGTACTCCATGTTCAGAATTCCGGCCGCGACGAGGTGACCGGCGCCAATGTGCTGGTGGCGCTTTTCACCGAGCGCGAAAGCCACGCCGTCTATTTCCTGCACGAGCAGAACATGAACCGGCTGGATGCGGTGAGCTATATCAGCCATGGCATCGCCAAGCGCCCGGGCATGAGCCAGCCCAAGCCGGTGCGCGGCAATGACGATGACGAGCCGGACGAGAAGCCCAATAAACAGGGCACCGACGCGCTGGAAGCCTATTGCGTCAATCTCAACGAAAAGGCCAAGTCGGGCCGGGTCGATCCCTTGATCGGGCGCGCCGCCGAAGTCGAGCGCACCATCCAGATTCTCTGCCGCCGCCAGAAGAACAATCCCCTTTTCGTGGGCGATCCGGGCGTCGGCAAGACCGCCATCGCCGAAGGCCTGGCGCGCAAGATCGTCAACAACGAAGTGCCCGAAGTGCTGCGCGGCTCGACCATCTATTCCCTGGACATGGGCTCCTTGATCGCGGGCACGCGCTATCGCGGCGATTTCGAGGAGCGGTTGAAGACGGTGGTGAAGGAGCTGGAAGGCGTCAAAGGCGCCATCCTCTTCATCGACGAGATCCACACTGTGATCGGCGCTGGCGCCACCTCAGGCGGGGCGATGGATGCTTCCAATCTGCTCAAGCCCGCGCTGGCGGCCGGTATCCTGCGCTGCATCGGCTCGACCACCTACAAGGAATATCGCCAGTATTTCGAGAAGGACCGCGCCCTGGTCCGCCGCTTCCAGAAGATCGACGTGGTTGAACCGACCGTCCCCGACTCGATCAAGATCCTGATGGGCATCAAGTCCTATTTCGAGGATTACCACAAAGTCCGCTACACCGCCGACGCGGTGAAAGCGGCGGTGGAGCTGTCCGCCAAATACATCAATGACCGCAAGCTGCCTGACAAGGCGATCGATGTGATCGACGAAGTGGGCGCCTCGCAAATGCTTCTGCCCGAAAGCCGGCGCAAGAAAGTGATCGGCGTCAAGGAAGTGGAAGATGTGGTCGCCAAGATGGCGCGCATTCCATCCAAATCCGTCTCCAAGGACGACACCGAAGCGCTCAAGTCACTTGAAAGCGATCTTGGGCGAGTGGTCTACGGCCAGGAGAAAGCCATCCAGGCGCTGTCCAGCGCCATCAAGCTGGCGCGCGCGGGCCTGCGCCAACCCGAAAAGCCCATCGGCTCTTATCTGTTCTCAGGCCCTACCGGCGTGGGCAAGACCGAGGTCGCCAAGCAGCTGGCCCATGTCATGGGCGTGGAATTCCTGCGCTTCGACATGAGCGAATATATGGAACGCCACACGGTGAGCCGCCTGATCGGCGCGCCGCCCGGCTATGTGGGATTTGACCAGGGCGGACTTTTGACCGACGGCGTCGATCAGCACCCCCATTGCGTGCTCTTGCTGGACGAAATCGAAAAAGCGCATGGCGACCTGTTCAATATCCTGTTGCAGGTGATGGACCACGGCAAGCTGACCGATCACAACGGCAAGAAGATCGACTTCCGCAATGTGGTCTTGATCATGACCACCAATGCGGGCGCCTCCGACGCTGCCAAGGACGCAATCGGCTTCGGCCGCGGCAAGCGCGAAGGCGAGGACGAGGAAGCGATCAAGAAATTGTTCACGCCGGAATTCCGCAACCGGCTGGACGCGACCATTACCTTCGCACCGCTCTCGCGCGACACCATCGACAAGGTGGTGGAGAAATTCGTGCTGGAACTGGAAGCGCAGCTGGCCGACCGCGACGTCACCTTCGACCTCACGCCGGAAGCGACGCGCTGGCTGGGCCAAAAGGGCTATGACGATTCCTTCGGCGCCAGGCCTTTGGCCCGGGTGATCCAGGAGCACATCAAGAAGCCGTTGGCCGATGAGATTCTATTTGGCAATCTCAAGGATGGCGGCACGGTGCGGGTGCTGCTCGACCGCGAGAAAGACACGCTCGCTTTCGAATTCATCAAGGCTGCCGAAGCCAAGCCACGTGCACCGCAGAAATCCACCAAGGGCAAGAAGCCGGCCGCCAAGGAAGACGTCTAAGGCCGCTTAAAGCGCGGCTCGTATCTTTGCCGCGACGGGCTCCAAACTCTTGGCATCCACCATGGAACGGGCATGCATGCCCAGATCCACGCCATGCTCGCGCGGGATCACATGAAAATGGATGTGAAAGACGCTCTGGCCGGCGGGCGCGCCGTTCAGCATTGCCAGCATGATGCCCGGCGGGTTCAGTCCTTTTTTCACCGCTTTGGCAATCTTCTGCGTGGTCGCCATTAAAGCCGTTGCGCCTTCGGGCGACAGGTCGAGAATATTTTCCGCTTTCTCTTTGGGGATCACCAGGGCATGGCCTTCGGCCTGCGGCATCACGTCCATGAAGGCGAGGGTCTTGTCGTCTTCGTAGAGCTTCACGCAGGGGATTTCGCCGTGCAGGATTTTCGCGAACACATTGTTGTCGTCATAGGCCATCAGTTTTTCTCCTGAACGGACCGTGTTTTGCCAACTCGTCGGTATGCTCCGCCACTGCCGGTCGTTCGGCGGCCAGGAATTGCTCCACCGCGCGGCTGAGGCCCTTATGGGCGATGTAATGGGCGCTGTAGGTCTCTTCCGGCATGTAACCGCGCAGCAATTTGTGCTCGCCCTGGGCGCCGGCTTCCACCTTGGCCAGGCCGCGCGCAATGGCGAAATCCATTGCCTGATAATAACAGGTCTCGAAATGCAGGAAGGGGACATATTCGACCGCCCCCCAATTGCGCCCATACAGAACCTGATCGTCCATCAGGTTGAGCGCGCCGGCGATATAATGTTCTCCCCGTCGCGCCATGATCAAAAGAATCTGATCGGCCATGCTGGCGCCGATCCGACTGAAGAAATCGCGGGTGAGATAGGGATGGCCCCATTTGCGCCCGCCCGTGTCCATGTAGAACTCAAAGAAACGGTCCCAATGGGCTTCGGTGATGTCGGAACCCGTCAGCCAATCGAATTCGATGCCTTCCGCGACGATCGCGGCCCGTTCTTTTCTCAGATTTTTGCGCTTGGCCGATGAGAGTTCGCCCAGAAACTGATCGAAATTCTTATAGCCACGATTGTGCCAATGAAATTGCCGGTCGGTCCGCAGCAGATAGGATTGATCGCCCGCCGCCTGCCATTCTTCTTTGGTGAGAAACGTGATGTGCAGCGACGAGGCGCTGATCTGATCCACCGCCGCCTTGCCGGTTTTCAGCAACAGCGCGCGCCGTTCCGCGCCTTGCGTGAGGATGCGGGGACCCGTTACCGGCGTGAACGGCACCGAGGCCTGGAGCTTGGGGTAATAATCGCCGCCCGCCCGCTCCAGCGCATCGGCCCAGGCATGATCGAAGACATATTCGCCCTGGGAATGACCTTTGAGATAGGCGGGCAGGATGCCGGTGACCACGCCGCCTTCTTCCAAAACCAGGTGCGCCGGCTGCCAGCCGGCGCGCGCGGTGGCCGAGCCTGACGCCTCCAGGGCATGGAAGAACTCAAAGCGGGTGAAAGGGTGCGGTTTCGCTGCGCCGTCCGGATTGGCGCAGACGTTCCAACTCTCCCTGCCGATCCCGGCGGCGCCGTCCGCGATTCGGACCTTCATGCGATCTCGAACACACCATCCACTTCCACGGCGACGCCGCGGGGCAGAGAACCGGCACCGGTCGCGGCGCGGCTATGCTTGCCGGCATCGCCTAGGGCCGCCACGATCAGGTCGGAGGCGCCATTGCCCACTTCGGGATGTTGGGTGAAATCCGGCGTGGCGTTCACGAACACGCCCAGCCTCACGCAGCGCCTGACCCGGTCCAGATCGCCGCCACAGGCCGCTTTCAGCTGTGCCAAAAGATTGACTGCACAGAGCTTGGCGGCGGCCTTGCCATCCTCAATCGATATGTCCGCGCCCAGCTTGCCTACGAATTTGAGGCCATCCGGCGCCATCGTCACCTGGCCGGAAATAAAGACCAGATTGTCGCTCACCACATAGGGGACGTAATTCGCCACCGGCGCATTGGGGGTGGGCAGCTGGATGCCCTGTTCTTTCAGGCGCGATTCGATTTTGGACATGGGGACCTTCTTGTTGAGCGGCTATAAGACCGCATGGCGCTCGATTTTTCCATGCCCGCGGAGTGGATGCCGCATGTACGCACCTGGATGGCCTGGCCTTGCCGGCGCGAGGCATGGGACAGGCCGGATGGGCTGGCACGGGCCAAAAGCGCCTATGCCGCCGTGGCCCGCGCGATTTCCCACTGCGAGCCAGTGGTAATGGCGGCGCGGCCGGATGATGCCGCCGAGGCACGAGACGCCGCGGGATGCGAGATCTTCGAAGTGGCGCTGGATGACAGTTGGGCCCGCGATATCGGTCCCACTTTTGTGACAGGGCCTTCGGGACGGGCGGCGGTGCAATGGCGCTTCAATGCCTGGGGTCGGAAATATGCGCCGTTCGATCAGGACGCGCACTTTGCCACGCGGGTCGCGGAAAGGGTTGGTGTGCCTTTGATCTCGGCTCCGATTTTCTGCGAAGGCGGTGCGATCCATTCGGATGGGCAGGGGACGTTTCTCACCACCGAGCAATGCCTGCTCAATCCCAACCGCAATCCCGGCCTGACCAAGGACGACGTTGAACATGTGCTGCGCGATTTCATTGGCGCTGAACGGGTGATCTGGCTGGGTGAGGGGTTCAGCGATATCGAGACTGACGGCCATGTCGACAATATCGCCTGTTTCGCGGGGCATGGCCGGGTGATCCTGGGCGTGCCGGATTCCAAATCCCATCCCGATCATGCACCAGTCATGGAAGCAAAACATCGATTGGAGACGACAGGGCTCGAAATCATCGAATTGATCCAGCCGAAAACCGTCCTCTATGATCGTCATGGACGCTTGCTCCAAACCAGCTATGTCAATTTCACCCTTTGCAATGGCGGTTTGGTGATGCCGTCTTTCGACGACACCCATGACGAACAGGCGAGAACCTTGCTGGCCGATTGCTTCCCCGACCGTGAGATTGTGACCGTGCCGGCGCGGGACATTGTCGCGGGCGGCGGCGGCATCCATTGCATCACCCAACAGGAACCGTGCGCATGAGACAGGTTACTTTCGCCGCCGGCCAATTCGCTTCAGGCACCAACAATCTGGCCCGCGCCGAAAGCTTGGTGCGCGAGGCGGCCGCCAAGGGTGCGCAAGTGATCCTGATCCAGGAATTGTTTGCATCGCTCTATTTCTGCCAGGACCAGAAGGCCGAGCATTTCGCGCTGGCCCAGCCTTTTGAAGGCCATCCCGTGATCGCCCTGATGGCCAAGCTGGCCAGGGAATTGAATGTGGTGCTGCCGGTGAGCTTCTTTGAACGCGCCGGCCAGGCGCATTTCAATTCCCTGGCGATGGTGGATGCGGGCGGTGAAGTGTTGGGGCTTTATCGCAAGTCGCACATCCCGGACGGTCCCGGCTATCAGGAAAAATTCTATTTCAATCCGGGCGATACAGGCTTCAAAGTGTGGAAGACCAAGTTCGGCACTTTCGGCGTGGGCATTTGCTGGGACCAATGGTTTCCGGAAGCGGCGCGCGCCATGGCGCTGGTGGGGGCGGAGGCGCTGCTCTATCCCACCGCCATCGGTTCCGAGCCGCCGCCCGCGCCGCCGCTGGATAGCCAGGGTCATTGGCGCCGGGTGATGCAGGGACATGCCGCGGCCAATGTGATGCCGGTGATCGCATCCAATCGCGTGGGCACGGAAAAACTTTCCACCGAGATCAAATTCTACGGCTCGTCTTTCATCGCCGACCAGACCGGCGCGCTGGTGAAGGACATGGACCGCGTCAGCG
>DATBAP010000097.1:0-4320 GCA_036271455.1 Rhizomicrobium sp. | reverse complement strand
TGCCGGTTACCGTTCAAGGCGCTTCGCGCGTGACGGTCTTAAGCGTGTCGCTGAGCCGGCCGGTATTGCCGAACTGAAAGCCGCCGCCATAGGCGATATCGTCCACCCGCCAGCCTCCTGGCGTGTTCAACAGAAGCAGCGTGTCGGTCCAATCGGTGGCTCGGCCGTTCGGCCCCGCATGAGTGAAGGCGACCGGACAACGCGCCTGGTTGCCGCTGAGGGCACAGGCCTGAAGCTTGAACTGGGTCGCGCCTTCGAACAGGGACGAGAAAAGATCGCCTTCGATCAAAGGCGGTGAATCCTTGATCTTGGCGGAGAAGCGCGCCTGTGCCGCCGCAGCGTCAGTCAGAAGCTTGTTCAGCGCAGGCGAGAGGTAAGGCTGAAGCCGCGCCCTTGCGCCCATATCGGGAATGCCATCCGAGGGATGAAAACTGCCATAGACCGAGAGAAAGCCGGATGCCGCTGCATCCGGTGTGGTCTGGGCGGCAAGCGGAAATGCCGCCAGGAAAAGAAAAAAACTTGAAAGGCCAAAGACTTTCATCCCTTGGCTTTCAGGCTGTCGCGGATTTCGCGCAAAAGCAGAATCTCTTCCGACGGCGCTGGCGCGGCTTCGGTGGACGGGGTGGGCGCCGCCAGCTTGTTCATCTGCCTGATCAGGACGAAAAGGACAAAAGCCACGATCAGGAAATTGATCACCGCATTGACGAACAGGCCGTAATTGATGGTCACGTCCTTGGCGGCGGTCGCGGCCGTCAGCGTGTCCACCGCGCGGTCGCCCTTGATGACAAAGAAGAAGTTCGCGAAATCGACGCCGCCCAAAGCCAGGCCGATCGGCGGCATGATGATGTCCTTGACCAGCGAATTGACGATGCCGGTGAAAGACGCGCCGATGATCACGCCGACCGCGAGGTCGATCACATTGCCGCGCATCGCGAATTTCTTGAATTCTTCGAACATGCGATCCCCGCCTGAAATATGTGCCACGGACCTTGGAAGGCTAATCAGAGGCTTGGCGGTCAACAAGCACGCGCCCGCGCAAGGCGATCCAGCACAAGGTGCCGACCGCCGTGCCGGAAAGCGCGCCCAGCGTGTTGGCGGCAAAATCGAAAATATCGGGGTCGCGGCCAGTATAGCCCTGAAGAATTTCCAGCCCGCCGCCCAGCAGGATCACACCCAGGATCGCCACGGCCAGACGGCGATTGAGGCCCAGCACCATAGTGGTGGCCATGGCGGCGAGGCCGAAATAGGCGGTGAAATGCTGCGCTTTGTCCCAGGCCAAAATCGAACTCGAATCGGGCGGGTGCGGGGTCAATTCGCCCCAGACGATCAGCGCGAGCCCCGGCCAAAATAGCCAGAGAGACAAATTCTGCAGAAACTTCAATGCCTTGGCTTTCCATATGGCATTCAGACCTGGGTATCTCTAGACCCCCTGAATAAGGCAACGTTCGGGCGGGCCTCTAAAAAGGGCTTGCAGGCATGGAACCAGATGTTTCATGCTCAGTTTACTCATTGTGAGGTTAAGGAGGCTTTTCAGTCATGAGTGACCTGGCGCGTGGTGAGCGTCTGCAGATCATGCTGACGTTGGAGGAACTGTCCGTTTTGGACAGCTGGCGGTTTGAGCGGCGCATGCCCAGCCGGGCGGCGGCGGTGCGCGAATTGCTCAAGCGTGGCTTGGCCGCTGAAGGTTTCAGCCTGGCCGAAGGCGGCAGCAAATCCGGGGATTTCCGGGTCACCGGCACGTCATCGGCCTCACCCACCCGGGATCTCGGGACCAGACCTGACGGCGCCCGGGAGGAATAAATTTCCTCGAGGGGTGGGGGCCATTCCCGGGGGCCCTGCCCGCTTGCTTTTGAGGCCAAACTCCAGATAGAACCCGCCCTCTTTCGGGCCGCCCGGCAGGGCATGCCGTGGCGACCCATGAAAGCACCGGAGCCTTTAAGGCTCCCTGAGGAGAGCAAAATGCCCAAAATGAAGACCAAGTCGGGCGCTAAGAAGCGCTTCAAATTCACCGCCAATGGCAAGATCAAGACTCATCAGGTCGGCAAGCGCCACCGCTTGATCAACAATTCGCCGGCCCGCACCCGCGACCTGCGCGGCACCGCGGTCCTGTCCGAATCCGAAACCCAGCGCGTCAAGCGCTGGATGCCGTACGGTTGAGGGGGATAAACCATGTCACGCAGTCCCCGTTCCGTACCCAGCCATGCCCGCCGCAAAAAGGTCCTCAAGCAGGCCAAGGGCATGCGCGGCCGCCGCAAGAACAACATCACCACGGCCAATGCCGCGGTCGACAAGGCGCTCCAGCACAATTACATCGGCCGCAAAGAGCGCAAGCGCAACTTCCGCGCCTTGTGGATCCAGCGCATCAATGCCGCCGTGCGCGAGCATGGTCTGACCTATAGCCGATTTATCAGCGGGCTCGCCGGCGCCGGTATCGAGATCGACCGCAAGGTGCTTTCCGACCTCGCCGTTCATGAGCCCGCCGCCTTCAAGGCTCTGGTGGATCAGGCAAGCGCGGCGAAAGCCTGATATCAAACGCCGTCGGAGCGAATCGCCGGACGCACACCTTGCGTCCGGTGTGATCCGTCCGTGGGGTTTTCATGACCGACATCGCTTCGCTTCAATCCGAGATCCTGGCTGAGATCGCCGCCGCTGATGACGAAGCGGCGCTGGAGAATGTGCGCGTCGCGGCTTTGGGCAAGAAAGGCTCCGTCAGCGAGAAGCTCAAGACATTGGGCGCGATGAGCCCGGACGAACGCAAGGTCCAAGGCCCGCTGATCAATGGCCTGCGCGACGCCGTCAGCGACGCGATCGCCCGGCGCAAGGCCGAATTGGCCGACGCGGCGCTGGACGCGCGGCTCAAGACCGAAACGGTGGATGTAAGCCTGCCGCCCAGGTCCGAACCGGAAGGCAGTATCCATCCCATCACCCAGGTCTTGGACGAGATCACCGCCATCTTCGCCGACATGGGCTTTGCCGTGGCCGAAGGCCCCGACGTCGAATATGACGATAACAATTTCACCAAGCTCAACATCCCGGCCGATCATCCGTCGCGCCAGATGCAGGACACGTTCTACGTGGCGCCGCAGGCGGATGGCAGCGCCCATGTGCTGCGCACCCACACGTCGCCCGTACAGGTCAGGGTGATGCTGAAGCAGAAGCCGCCCATCCGCATCATTTCGCCGGGACGCACCTATCGCGTGGATTCCGACGCCACCCATTCGCCCATGTTCCATCAGGTCGAAGCCTTGGTGGTGGATGAAGGCATTCATCTGGGCCACCTCAAATGGACGGTCGAAGAATTCTGCAAAGCTTTTTTCGAGATCGACGATCTCGAGCTACGCGCCCGGCCCAGCTATTTCCCTTTCACCGAGCCCAGTCTGGAATGGGACATGCGCTGCGACCGTTCGGTGCCGGGCAAAATCAGTTTCGGCCATGGCAATGACTGGCTGGAGTTGGGCGGCTCGGGCCTGGTCCATCCCAAAGTGCTGGCCAATTGCGGCATTGATCCCAGCCGCTATCAAGGTTTCGCTTTCGGTTTCGGCCTGGACCGGATGGCGATGCTGAAATACGGCATTCCCGACATTCGCAGCTTTTTCGAGTCCGACCTGCGCTGGCTCAAACATTACGGCTTTACCGCGCTCGACATCCCGACCCTTGATGGAGGGTTGAGCAAGTGAAATTCACGCTTTCATGGCTGAAGGATCATCTGGACACCAAAGCGGATGTCCAGGCCATCACCGATAAGCTCACCAGCATCGGGCTGGAAGTCGAAAGCGTCGAGGATGCCGGTGCGCGGCTGAAGGACTTTACGGTCGCCGAGATCGTCAGCGCCGAGAAACATCCCAATGCTGACCGCTTGCGCCTTTGCATGGTCAATACCGGCGACAAGGATCCGCTGCAGATCGTTTGCGGCGCGCCCAATGCGCGGGCCGGAATCAAGGTGGTGCTGGCCAGGCCCGGCACGGTGATCCCCGCGTCCGGCGAAGCGCTCAAAGTGGGCAGCATCCGCGGCGTGGAATCGCGCGGCATGATGTGCTCGGCGCGCGAATTGCTTCTGGGCGAAGACCATGACGGCATCATCGAGCTGGCCACGGATAGCAAAATCGGCGCACCCGCTGCCGGCGCGCTGGGTCTAACGGACCCCGTCATCGATGTCTCCATCACGCCCAATCGTGGCGATGCCGCCAGTGTGTTCGGCGTGGCGCGCGATCTGGCCGTGGCAGAGTTGGGTACGCTGCGCACCAAGAAGGTCGAGCCGGTGGCGGGGAAATTCGCCAGCCCCAAGCGGATCGCGCTGGACTTCACGCCGGAAAACAAAAG
>DATBAP010000096.1:0-2243 GCA_036271455.1 Rhizomicrobium sp. | reverse complement strand
TGGGCCCGGCTCAGAGCCATGGACGGCACGCGCTTTCGCCGCAAGTCGCCCTTCAAGACCTTTACCCTGGATTTCGCCGAACATGAGCTGGGTCTGGTGATCTCGCTGGAAGACGGTGAGCCGGGCCGGCGCTCCAGCCATATCGTGCGAGACCGGCTCCTCAGCGAGCAAGGCTATGTGATCCTGCGGCTTTGGCGGCGCGAGGTCGAGCATGACCTGTCGTCTACGCTCACTCGCATCAAAGCGGTTCTGGACGACCTGGCCACGGGTCCCATGTAACGGGATTGACGGGAACTTTCCGTCGGTTGCGCCCGGCCACCGGCCGCGGCTACTGATAGGCGTTGCCCTGGGATATTCCGCATGCCTCGTATATCCGCTCCTGCGCTGTGCGCGCTTGCCATCTTCCTTCCGGTTGCCGCGCTGGCCGCTTATCCGGCCCATCCGCAGACGGTCCCATCCATCACCGCCCGGGATCTGTCAGCGCGCGACAAGGCGATCTCCGACGACGTCTTTGAGGGGCGGGGGCCGGGCACCCCCAATGGCGAGGCAGCGGCGCAATGGATTGCCGACGAGCTGAAGCGCATCGGCATCAGGCCCGCCAATCACGGCAGCTTTTTCCAGACCGTGCCGGCGGTGTCCATCGCGCTGGATGCGGCCGCCTCGCACCTGTCCTTCACTACGCCCAAGGGAACGGTGACGCCGCGTTTCGCCGATGACGTTGTCTATTGGACGCCGCAATTCGCCAGCGCCAATGTCTCGGTGAAGAAATCGGATTTGGTATTTGTCGGCTATGGCGTGGTGTCGCCGGAATATCACTGGAACGACTATGCCGGCGTGAATGTGAAGGGCAAGACGGTGGTCATTCTGGTCAATGATCCGGGCAACGAAGACGCCAATCCTGATCCCAATTTTTTCAAGGGGCGGGCGATGACCTATTACGGTCGCTGGACCTACAAGTTCGAAGAGGCCGCGCGCCAGGGCGCCGCTGCCGCCATCATCGTGCATGAGACCAGGCCGGCCGCCTATCCTTGGCAAGTGGTGCGCACCTCCAACGGCGCCGCCAAGCTGTGGCTGGAAGATAAGGACAAGAACCGATCGCATCTGCCGATCGAGGGCTGGGTGACTTTGGACACCGCAAAGGACCTGTTCGCCCGTGCCGGGCTGGACTATGTGAAGCTCAAGGCGGCGGCTGACAAGCGCGGCTTCAAGGCGGTGGCGATGACTGGCGAACGCCTGGATGTCATCGCCCATTCCGCGATCAGTCATCTGAAGACCCGCAATGTGGTGGGCATGATCCCCGGCGCCGCCAATCCCAGTGACGTGGTGATGTTCTCGGCGCATTGGGATCATCTGGGTCGCAAGGACAATCTGCCCGGCAAGGACAAGATCTATAATGGCGCGGTCGACAACGGCCTGGGCGTGTCCATGGTTCTGGAGCTGGCGGAAAAGTTCGTTCACGATCCGCAGCCGCAGCGTTCGCTGGTCTTTGCCTTCTGGACCCTGGAAGAGCAGGGGTTGTTGGGCTCGGAATATTTCGCCGAACATCCGCTGTGGCCGCGCAACCACATCGTGGGCGTGATCAATCTGGATGGCGACGGTCCGCGTCCGCGCTCGCACGACATCGAAGCCACCGGCACCGGCCAGTCGCAAATGGAAGATGTGCTGAAAAAGGCCCTTGCCACCCAGGGCCGCATCCTGTCGCCTGATCCCGAGCCGGAGAAGGGTGAGTTCTACCGTTCCGATCATTTCAGCCTGGCCAAACTCGGCATTCCCGCCATCAGCCCCAATGGCGGGCGCGATCTTCTGGTCGGCGGCAAGGCGGCGGGTCAGAAACTGGTCGATGACTATACCAACAATCGCTACCACCAGCCTGGTGATGAATGGCGCGCCGATTGGGATCTGTCGGGGCCGGTGGAAGACCTTGGGGTCTATTATCTGGCGGGCAAAGATCTGGCCAACAGCGATTTCTGGCCCAATTACTATAAGGACAGCGAATTCCGCGCGGCCCGTGACCGCGATATGGCCGCCAAGCCTTAGATCTGCGCGATCACCGGCCGGGCCGCCAGCCGCGCCACTTTCTGCGCGGAATGTTCGATGTGATTCAGGCGGCGCGTCAGCACATCCATTGCCACGTTGGCATGCATGCCGGCCAGGTCGTCGCGTTGCGTGGCGAGCGTCTCTGATTGATCCGCGCTGTCGGGCCTCAGGATCGTCACCACTCTTTCGCGGGTGCGGGCGATGGC
>DATBAP010000095.1:0-8920 GCA_036271455.1 Rhizomicrobium sp. | reverse complement strand
GGTCATCGTGTTTGCCGGCATCATCGGTTTCTTCATGTGGGATCACTACAAGAGCGGCGGCGGACCCGCGGCCCATACCACTGTTATCACCGTCAAGAAGTAAGCATGCCTGGAAAATTCATGGGGCGCGTCCGGCTTTCGCTGTGGCGCGCCCCAAATGATTCCGCCTTGCGCGCAAACAAAACCCCGCCCTACTGGCGGGGTTTATCACAAACAAAAACCCCGCCAGTTAAGGCGGGGTCTGTTATTCACCAGTAACGATAGTGATCACGCTCCCAATGACGATGGGCATAGTGGTGATGGTGGTAATAGTAATGGCCCACACCCACACCGACACCTACAGGTCCGATGCGGACGCCGATCTGGGCATTCGCGGCGGTGGCGCCCAACACAGTCAGCGCCAGAATTGAAGCTACTAAGGTTTTCATACGAGTCTCCTAACGAGGTCCAAAACCGAATTCGCGCCTCCGATAGGAAAAGATATGAGCGCCCCGATTGTTCCCGCAGCTTCCGCTCCGGGACCGGCAAAATATCCGCGAATTTACGGAACGATTTTCGTTTCGGCGTTCTGGGTGATTCGCCGTCAGACCGACTGCTCGATGGCGGCGGGAATCGTCACCGTCATCGCCAGCCCCTGCGGGGCGCGGTTGACGGCAGAGATCGTCCCACCATGCACGGCGATGGCGCGGCTGGCGATCGCCAGTCCCAAGCCGAAACCATAGCCATCAGCGGAAATGCCGAAGGGCTTGAACAGGCCGGCCAGCGTGTCCTTGGGGATGCCCGGGCCGTCGTCGCTCACCGACAGATCGAAGCGGCCGTCGCAGCGGTCGAGCCGCACCATCACCTGGCCGTTCTCGGGCGAGTAGCGCAGCGCGTTGCGCAGGATATTTTCGATCGCCCGGCTCACCAGCTTGCCCGAGCCCAGCGCAATCCATTCGAAATTCTCGTCGGCCTGCTCGATCGAGAGCTTGACCTCGATATTCTTGGCCGACGCCTCGTAACGCGCATCCTCGACCACGCGCTTCACGATCTCGGCGAAGTTGAAATAATCCTCGCCCTGGTTCTGATTGCTTTCGAGTTTGGCCAGGGTGAGAAGCTCGCCCACCATTTCGTCCAGCTTGCCCGCCTCGTCGCCGATGCGGTCGAGCGAGGTCGAGAGCTTGGCGGGGTCTTGGCGCGCCAAGCCGATGGCGAGATTGAGCCGGGCGAGCGGTGTGCGCAGTTCGTGGGAAACATCGGCCAGAAGCCGGTCGCGCGCGCCCACCAGCTCCGCCAGCCTCACCGCCATGGTATCGAAATCATGGGCCAGGCTGGCGATCTCGTCGCGCCGGCGCCCCATCGCGGGACCCAGCCGGGTGGCGAAATCGCCTCGCGCCAGCCGCTCGAACCCGCCCTGCATGCGCCGAATTGGCTGGGTGAGATACCAGGCGAGAATCGCGCTGAAGACCAGGCCGCCGATCACGACCGAGAACAGAATCTCCGGCGGAATGCCGAAGAAGCCGCCAGGCCGCACCATTTGCGGATAATAAGACACGCGGTATTGGGTGCCGTCCGGCGCACTCACCTGCTGGCTAAGTTCGGGCGGCCGGCCATGCAAGGGCATGGAGGCGGCTTCGATCCGCACCCGGTTGCGCCAATCGCGCGGCCAGGTCGGACGTTCCTTTTCGAAGGCTTGCGGTCCGCCATGTTCGACCGCCGAACCTGCCGCTTCCACCGACAGGCGCGCGAAGCCATAGCTGTAAGAGGTTTCCGGATCCGGATGGACCAGGGTGAAGGCCAGCCAGATGCCCAGGGTAATCAGGATCAGGGTCAGCCAGAAGCCCAGCAGGATCTTCCAGAACAACCGCCTCTTCATGCCAGCCTCAGGCGATAGCCCACGCCGCGGATGGTTTCGATCTCGAGCGCGCTGCCGCTGGCGTGATCCAGCTTCTTTCTCAGATTGCTCACATGCACGTCCACGCTGCGGTCATAGATTTCGCGCGGCCGGCCCAGCACCTTGAGCGACAATTCCTCCTTGCTGGAGACCATCTCGCCGCCCCGCATCAAGCATTCCAGCATGTCGAATTCGGTTGTGGTCAGTTCGAAGGGCGCGTCCTGCCAGGTCACTTCGCGCTTTCCCGGCGACAATTCCAGCGCCCCGCTCTTGAATGACTGGCTGGGCTGGGGCTGGGCCTCCCGCTGGCGGCGCAGCACCGCGCGCAATCGCGCCACCAGCTCGCGGGGGAAATAAGGCTTGGCGACATAATCGTCGGCGCCCATCTCCAGGCCCACCACGCGATCCACGTCGCCGCCCTTGGCGGTGAGCATGATCACAGGCACGGTGCTGGTCTGGCGAATGCGGCGCAACACTTCATTGCCGTCCATGCCCGGCAGCATCACATCCAGGATCACCGCGTCGTATTGCCCGGACAAAGCAGCAGCGGCGCCGTCCGGCCCGTTGAAGGCCGCGGTGGTCTTGATCCCTTCGCCGGCCAGATATTCGGTCAGCATCTCGCTCAGCGCGGGATCGTCATCGACAAGAAGAATATGCAACACACGCCCTCATGACAGTTCCGCAATGCTGCGCTCCCAAGCCCCCTTTGTCAGTAGGATTTTCGCATTCTTTACAGTTTGCTGGCGAACACTTAACCGCGCCATCCACGCGACTTGTCTAGGCTCTGGTCATGAACCAGCGCGTGACCCTCAAAAGCCTGACCGGCGCCATTCCGGTGCCGCGCAAAGCGCGCTTCAATCCCAGGCTCGGCATCCTCGACGAAGTGGTGGCCGGGTTTTTATGGATGCAGCTGGACCTGCCGGAGGATACTTCCCGCTCCGAGTTGGAAAGCTTCGCCCATCGTCTGGTTGGCCGCATCCAGGCGGGGGACGGCGAAGCCGCGATCGCGGGCGAGATCGCAGGCCTTCAATTCGGGCAGCTTTGCCGTCCTGCCAACCCGTTCGTGGTGCGCCAATTGGCGCGGCGCGCGATCAACGCCGTCTCTGGCGCGCAGCACTGGTGAATTTTCCCCGCGTCTGAATCATTGCGCGTTGCTCATCTGCGCGTTCGCGTCTTTGGCAAACTTTTACACTTTGCTTGCGAACACTTGACCCAAAAAATCTTCGCGCATGCCTATCTTCCTTTCATTCGCCGATCGGGGCGGATTTAAGAAACGGGAGATTTCACATGAGCACTTTCGATATCGATGAAAGCCTGAGCAACATCCTGCACGCCATCGCCGCCATTCCTTTCGGCCTGGCCTTCGTGGTCTTGATCGCCGCGCAGTTCCTTGTGCATGCCGCGTGACACAAAAAAACCCGCGCGATTCTAAAGCACCGCGCGGGTTTTGTTCGTGAGCTAAGACAGACTATTTACCGGTGTAATAGATTCTCCAAAGCCGGCCCTTGAGCGTATCCACCACGTAGAGCGAACCGTCGGGACCAACCGCCGCGCCGCTGGGCCGGTACAGGGCCTTGCCGGGATTGCGGTCCGCGGCATCAGGACCGGCAAAATCATCGGCGAAGATCTGCGCCTGGCCGGGCTTGCCCTTTTTGTCGAAGGGCACGAACACCACGTCATAGCCATGATGGCCCAGCGGCAAGACGCCCCCCGAACCACCCTGGAACACCACGAATGCACCGCCCCGGTATTCCTTGGGGAATTGCTTGCCGTCATAGAACAAAAGGTCCAGCGGCGATTGATGGGCCTGGAACGCCACCACCGGGGTCGAATATTTCCCTTCCGCCTGCATCTTGCCGTCGCCACCATATTCGGGCGCCGTCAGCCGCGCATGCGGGGCGATGTCGTAATAGGTGTAAGGCCAGCCCAGATTGGCGCCCTTGTCGAGGCGATGCATTTCTTCGGCGATGGAATCGCGGTCATCCTCGGCCGACACGACCTTGCCGAACTGCTGAGAAGTACCGTTGCGGCCCTGCATCACGCCGTACATGGCATGGATGTCAGGCGACCAATCCACCGCCATCATGTCCCGTACCCCGGTGGCCCATTGCTCGCCATCGGCGGGAAATTTCTGGTTGGTCTTCCCGGCATTAAAGCGCCACACGCCGGCGCGGCCGGTGAGCGACGGACAGGGATTGAGGCCTTTGGCCGGCTGGTCCTTGGGGACGCTCGCGTCCGTGCAGATGTTGTCTTGGCCCGACACCGCCACGAGGAGATGGCCGTCATTGTCGAAAGCCATGCCCACATTGTCGTGGCCGATAGCGGGAAGGCCGTCCACGATCACGTCCGGCTTGGCGCTGGGGATCAACTCATTGCCCTTGAGCATGAAGCGATAGACCGTACTGGGCGAGGCCACATACAGCGCGCCCTTGTAAAAGCGGATGCCGGTGCCGTCATTCACGGTGCCGAAATGCTGGACACCAGACGCCTTGTGATCGCCGGTAATGTCCATTGCGATCACGCCGGGCTCGGTGGTGGCCCCGCGTTCTTTGCGCGTGGATATATATAAGTGGTCGCCATGAACAGCGAGGTGGCGCGCGCCGGGGCCGGTGCCCTCGTCCACCACCTGGGCATGGAAGCCAAACGGCAGCTTCAGGCCATCAGGTTCATCCGCCAGCACGGGCTGTGCGGCGACCGTCAAAAGCAAAGCAATGGCGAATGATTTCAGCATGGTGCCCCCTGGATCTTATTTACACGGGACTATGCGTATTTTACATCGTCCCGCAATCCACCCAAGGAATGGGCACGCGGCCAAATTGTCGCGAGAGCAATGATCCATCCCGAGCTTGCGGGTTCCTCGCAAGATGAACAATTGGAAAGAGGAAAAAGAAAGCCCGCCGAAACGGGCTTTCCTGTCACCGGTTACGGAGTGTCGTCGCGCTGGTCTTCCCTGATTGCGCGATCGTCATAGGCGCGGTCTTGGGCGGCATCACGATCGGCCAGAGCCTGATCGCGTTCCGAAAGCGCTTGGTCGGCCTGGGCCATCGCTTGGTCGGCGCGGGTCTGGGCCTGCGCCGCGTTCAGCTGGTTCTGATAATAGTCCTGGCGGGCTTGATCAGTAGACTGAACTTCGGCGGGCGGTGTCGTCACTACAGTCGTGTAGTCGTCCGGGGCCGCGACCGCAGGCGCCGCGCCCATAGCGAGAACCGCAACAGCGGCCACCGCAACCGAAGTCAATGCAACAAATTTCATCTCGCTCTCCATCTGTCGTTGCACGAATGACAACCACCGCGCAGGCGAGAGGTTGCGTGGTTCCTGCAGGAACAGAAGGGAACTGAATGATCTTTAAGCGTGCAACCGCGGAATCGGAATCGGACCTGCCGCTTTCACTTGGCCCCAAATCCGGCGTCCCACTTTGTCTGCTTCGGCGACCAGCGCCGCTTCGTCCATGGTGAGCACTTTGCGGTCGCGCATCACGAAGGCGCCATCCACCATCACGCTTTCGATGTCGGACGGCTGGCCGTTGTGAATGAACGCCGACAGGATGCGTCCCGCCGGCACCAGATGCGGACGCTGAGTGTTGATCACAATCAGGTCAGCCTTGCGGCCCACTTCCAGTGCGCCAATGGTCTTTTCCTGGTTCAGCGCGCGCGCCCCGCCCATTGTCGCGTCCTGCAGCATGTCCTCAGGCTGCGGCTGCAGACCCGGATTGGGATCGTCGTCCTTGTTGCGCGCGATCCGCTCGGTCACCAGCGCGATGCGCATCACTTCGAACAGGTCGTTGGTGTTGTTGTCGGTGCCGTTGGCGATGGGACAGCCGGCTGCGCGCAGCTCCGGGATTGGCGGAATCACCGCGCGGTTGGCCGCCATCGCGGCCTGGTGCGAGATGATGGTCTTGGAATTTCCCAGCAGCGCCATGTCACCCCGGTCCACGAAACGGCAATGCGCCGCGAACAGGCGCGGTCCCAGGAAATCATGCCTGGCCAGGAAGGCCGGCGGACGCAGGCCATAATGTTTGACCATGAAATCCACTTCCGGCCGGCTCTGCGACAGATGGATGGAATAGCCCAGATCGTGCTTCTCGGCGAAGGCGCGCACGGCTTTGCACAATTCGGGCGACGTGGTCTCGGCCAGCGCGGCGGCGGGAAAGACGCTGATGCGGCCCTTTTCCTTGCCATGCCAGGCGGAAAAAAGATCGCTGACGCTCTTCATGCCTTCGTCGCGGTGCAGGACGGAATATTGCGGCGTCTGGCTTTTGGCCAGACCCTCCGCCGACATGGGTGCTGTGACATTCGCGGTATCGGCCACCGATTCCGCAAAAACGAAACGCAGGCCCGAACGCGCCAGCGCCGATGCATAGGAACTGATGCCCGAGGCGAACTCGACCAACGAAGTGGTGCCGCTCTTGATCGCTTCCAGGGCGCCGATCTGGGCCATCAAGGTCTTCTCGTCGCCCTGCAGCAGCCGCGTGGGCGACAGCGCCGGATGCGCGGCATTGGGAAAGCCGAAATCCTCGTTGAAGCCGCGCTCCAAGGTGGCGGTGAGATGGGCATGACAGTTGACCAGACCCGGCAGCACCGCCTTGCCGCGCCCGTCAACGACTTCGGCATTGGGATATCGGGCCAGGACCGCGGCGCTGGGACCGATGGCGGCGATCTTGTCGCCCACCACAGCCAGCGCGAAATCGTCGTTGGTGGCGTCGGGTGTGACGATGGTGGTGTGGGCGAAAACGATGGGCTTCGCCGCCCCTTGCGCTTGTGCACCGCTGTCATCCAACAGCAGCGCCGCCGCGCCTACACTGACGCCCGCTAAACTGGCGCCGGCCAAAAGCTCGCGCCGGTTCACATTGTTTGATTGTGTTGTTGTCGATTGCGCCATGATCAAGCCCCCGAAAATCTCCAGCTATGATGGAGCGAGAGAAGGCCGAGTCAACCAGCTAAGGGGCAAGACCGTTGGGCTTAGGCGTGAAGTGGCCCGTTTCCCGTAACGATTCCAGCACATCGCGGGAGCGTATGAAATAGGTGCCTTCAGCCTGGGGCGTGATGTGGTTGTGGTCGGACAGCGGCATCGGCACCGCCTCTTTGGGCCCCTGGATCTGGTTGAACGCGGCCAAGACGCCAAAGGGCGGCGAGGTGGTGTCGATGAAGCCGAACGCGACCAGGCTTTCCGCCTTGATGGACGGGGCAAGATTCATAATGTCAAAATAGCGCGCGGTCTCGACCACGCGCGGATCGTCGACCGGCCAATTGGGATAGCCGCGGCGGCTGCCGGTAAGATCGCCGCTGATATCCGCGCCCGCCGGGACATTGACGATGATCGCCGTCACCCGGCCGGGATTGAGCGCGGCGGTGGCAAAGCTTTGCTGCGCGCCCATCGACATGCCCATCAGCACGATGGTCTTGCCGTCCCAGTCGGGCCGGCTCTCGATATAGTCCAGCGCGCGGGTGTCGCGCAGATACATGTTGAGGAAATAAGGCGTCTCGCGGCTGGTATTGCCGATGCCGGCGTAATCCAGGGGCGCGGTGGCCTGATCGGGGGCCATGTCGTGTGCGTCCACATCAAGGGCCAGCCAGCCTTCCGCGGCGCGGTCGGTGACGGTGTTTTTCTGCAGCGCATAGACCCCGGCATATTGATAGATCAACAACGCGGGATGCTTGGCGCCGTCATCGGGCGCGGCCAGATAGCCGTGCACCTGGGAATTCAAGCTGTCGAGCGTCACGGTGGACAGTGCAATTCCGTCGCGGTCACTGGCCGTGGGCGTCACTCGCGGATTGACCGGCACGCGCTTCAACGCCGCCAGCTTGCCGGCCCAGAAGGCGTCAAAATCGGTAGGCCTGCCCGTCGGCGGCATGATCTGTTCCGGCGCCACCGCCGCGCCCGCCGTCATCTTGTCCAGCTCCTGCTGGCTGGGAGATGTCGCAGGTGCCGGCACGCCGATATAGCGCAGCCGCAGATACAACATGCCGGGATGATCCAACGCCGTCGAAACGGTGCCCAGCCCGGAGGAGAGATCGGTCTCGCCCGATTGAATCACTTTCCAATTGTTCTCGCTGAGTTCGTAGCTGTATCGGGTGTAACCCGCGCCCAGCAGGGCATGGATATTCCAACCCGCGCGTTCGCCGATCTTGTAAATGCCGCTGGGATGATACGGCTCCAACACCAGATTGGGGTCGGGCAGTGTCTGCGCCGATGCCGCTGCGCCACCGACGCCCAGAAAGACCGCAACCGACAGGCAAAGCCGCTTATGCATCACCACCCCATAAGGGGTAATGATGCGTCAGCACCACCTATTTGGGAAGGCCATCAATCGCGATGGCGCCGGATCAATTCGTCGGCGACCTGGTCGAGGTCATGGCCCACAATGTCCGGTTGCGGCCCCACCTCCAACAGATCGTTGCCGGGACGCTTGATCAGCGCCGCGCCCCAGCCGGCGCTCTTGGCGCCAATCGTATCCCAGGTGTGGCAGGCGATCATGAACATGTCGGAAGGCTTCGCGCCCAATTCGCGCGCGGCATAGGCATAGGCTTCCGGCGCGGGCTTGTGGCGCCGGGCCCCGTCAGCGCTGAACCGGCGCTCGAACAGATCGATGATTTCGCCGCGCTCCAGCTGCTTGCCTTGTATCTCGAGCATATTGTCGGTGAGCACGAAGAGGCGGAAACCCGCTTCACGCAATTTGCGCAACGCCCCCGGCACTTCCTTGTGCGGTGGCATGGAAGAGAATTTTTCCGTGAGTTCTTCTTTGTCCGCTTCGGTGATCTTGATACCGCGCGTGTCCGCCAGCATCTTCAAGGCCGCTGCGCCGATATCGGTGAAGGGGATATAGACATTGGCCAGGGTGAGCGCCTGGGAATAGATAATCAGGTCATCGAACCACAGCCGCACCGCCAACCGCTCGCCGAAGATGCGCTCGAAAATCGGCGCCATGCTACCCAGATCGAGCAGGGTTTCGTTGACATCAAAAACGATCAGCGGCCGTTTGGTCATAGCCTGTCCTTCCCAAAAAACGCCAGACCGTACGCAGCTCGGCTGCAAAATCTACCTCGCCGG
>DATBAP010000094.1:0-50293 GCA_036271455.1 Rhizomicrobium sp. | reverse complement strand
CGTTTGACCCCTTCCAGCTCGCGCTTGATCTTGACGATGCGGTCGCCGATCAGCCGCCGGTCAGCCTCGATCTGGGTTTCGCCCGGGCCGCCAAGGAAGCCGAAGCCGCCGCGTTGCCGCTCCAAATGGGTCCAGCTTCGGACCAACCGCGAGCGCTGATAGGTGAGATGCGCCAACTCGACCTGCAGCCGGCCTTCCCTGGTGGCGGCGCGCGCGCCGAAAATCTCCAGGATCAACGCGGTGCGGTCCAGCACCTTGGTGCCCCAGGCTTTCTCCAGATTGCGCTGCTGCACCGGGCTGAGCTGGGCGTTGACGATCACCACTTCGGGCTCAAGCGCCTTGGTCTGGGCGGCGATCTCAGCCACCTTGCCCGAGCCGATCAGGGTGGCGGGCGTGGGCCGCGCCAAGGGCGCGATCCGGGCTTCCACCACCTCCAGATCGATAGCCCCGGCTAGGCCGACCGCTTCTTCCAGCCGCGCTTCCGCATCGCGCGCATTTTCCGTGCGCGATTTGGGCTCGATATGGATGACGAAGGCTGAAACGCGACCTGCCTTCTCTTTACGCGTGGTCAAGATCAGGCGGACTCGTGCGCGGCTTCATCCTGAAGCTGAATCGGCCCCATCGGCATCACGGTCGAAATGGCATGCTTGTAGACCAGTTGGGCCTGGCCATCGCGGCGCAGCAGCACGCAGAAATTGTCGAACCAGGTGATGTTACCTTGAAGTTTGACGCCATTGACCAGGAATATCGTGACCGAGGCTTTGCTTTTGCGGACGGCGTTGAGGAACGTGTCTTGCAGATTTTGTTGTTTATCGCTCATGGGTTTTCCCATTTTTCATTCGCCCTAAAAATATGGGCCAGTGATTCCAGCATAGTGGATTGCCGCAACTGCGAAAGGAAAAAAATCGTAACGCAATCAGCGGTGAGGCACCGTCAGCCCGGAATGCCCGCTTTGTGGGCATATAACTCGCGGATGCGCCGGGCCAAAGGCCCCGGCTTGCCATCGCCCACCGGCACGCCATCAATCGCCACCACGGGAATCGCCGCGCCGCTGGCCGACGAGATGAAGGCCTCGCGCGCGGTCTTGGCCTCGGCGACGCTGAATTTGCGCTCGACGATGGCGAGCTGGGCGTCCGCCGCCGCCTCGAAAATCACCCGCCGCGTCACGCCGGGCAGGATATCGTTGGAAAGCTGGCGCGTGACGACATGGCCGTCCTTGTCGACGATCCAGGCATTGGTCGAGGCGCCTTCGGTCACAAAACCTTCGCCGTCCACCAGCCACGCCTCATAGGCGCCGTGCTTGCGCGCCTCGGTCTTGGCCAGAAGATTGGGCAAAAGCTGCACTGTCTTGATGTCGCGCCGGGCCCAGCGCTGATCGGGCTGGGTGATCACGGCGACACCATGGGCGCGCTTCTTCTCGCTCAGCTCCGGGTCTTGCAAACGCGCGGTCATGATCAAGGTGGGACGCAGCGGCGTCTCGGGAATGGGATGGTCACGCCGTGCCGTGCCGCGCGACACCTGGATGTAAAGCAGGCCGCTCTTCACCCGGTTGCGCTTGATCATCTCGCGCATCACCAGTTTCATCGCCGCGCGGCCCATCGGCATCGCCATGCCCAATTCGCGCAAGCTGCGCTCCATGCGGTCGAGATGCGGCTCCTCGTCGATCGAGCGGCCACCCACGATGGCGGTGACTTCATAGATGCCGTCGCCCAGTTGCAGCGAGCGATCCTCGATATGCACCCCGGCGCGGCCATGCGGCAGATAACGGCCATTGACATAGGCGATGCGTCCTGCCGGCGCGGGCGATGAATTCCACTTTATCATGATGAACCTGGCAAAAGAGCTTAGGCGTTGAACGTCTGTGACGAGCCCACGCCCAGGGATTTGAGCTTCCTGTGCAGGGCCGAGCGTTCCATGCCGATAAAGGCCGCGGTGCGTGAGATGTTGCCGCCGAAACGGTTGATCTGCGCCACCAGATAGTCGCGCTCGAAAATCTCCCGCGCCTCGCGCAGCGGCAGCGAGATCACCAGATCGCCGCCCTTCTGCCCGCCCCAGCCATTGCCGCTGCCCAGATCGGTGGGCAAAAGATCGGCGGTCACGGTCTCGTTGAGATCGTCGCTGGCCAGGATCAACAGCCGCTCGACGATGTTGCGCAGCTGGCGGACATTGCCGGGCCAGCTATGAGCCTGCAGCACCGCCATGGCGTCGTCGCCGATATTCCTCACCGGCAAGCCGCTGGCGGCCGACAGGCGCGTCATGAAATGCGAGATCAGGCCGGGGATGTCGTCACGGCGTTCGGCGAGCGAGGGAATGCGCACCGGCACCACATTGAGACGGTGATAAAGATCCTCGCGGAAGCGGCCCGCCTCGGTCTCGGCGCGCAGATCGCGCGTGGTCGAGCAGATCACCCGCGCATCCACCTGCACCCGGGTAGTGCCACCCACCCGCGTGAAGGTCTGGTCGATCAACACGCGCAGGATCTTTCCTTGCGTCTCCAGCGGCATGTCGGAGACTTCGTCCAGATAGAGCGTGCCATTATGCGCCAGCTCGAACAGGCCGGTCTTGTGGGTGTCGGCCTGCTCGACGCCGAACAGCTCGGACTCGATGCGGGCCGGCGCCATGGTGGCGCAGTTGATGGCGACGAAGGCATTCGTCAGCCGGCGCGAATGAGCATGGATCAGGCGCGCCGCCACTTCCTTGCCTGAGCCGGCGGGCCCCGAAATCAGAATCCGGCTGTTGGTGGGGGCGATCTTGTCGATCAAGGCGCGCAACTGGGTGACGACCGAGGATTGACCCACCATCTCGCCATCGTCGCCGGCCTTGAGCTTCAACTCCTGGACTTCGCGTCTCAGCCGCGCCGCTTCCAGCGACCGCTCCACCACATGCAGCAGGCGGTCGGCCTTGAACGGCTTCTCGATAAAGTCGTAGGCGCCTTTCTTGATCGAGGCCACCGCGGTCTCGATGGTGCCATGGCCCGAGATCATCACCACCGGCAGATCGGGATGCTCGCGCTTGATCTGATCCAGCACATGGATGCCGTCATGCCGCGAACCCTGCAGCCAGATGTCCAGGATCACCAGCTGGGGCCTGCGGGCGCGGACCGCCGCCAGGGCGCCATCGCTGTCGCCGGCCATGCGGGCTTCGTAGCCTTCGTCCTTGAGGATGCCGGCGATCAAGTCGCGGATATCCTCCTCATCGTCCACCACCAGGATCTCAGACGTGATCGGCGATCCGGTTTTGCTCATTCTCATTGCCTTTCTGACGCACAGTCTTTTGCGCGAAGGGAAAGGTCAGTATGACCTCGGCTCCTTCGCCACTTTCCGCGTCCCCCAACGCAATTTCGCCCCCGTGGTCTTCCATGATCTTGCGCACGATCGCCAAACCCAGACCGGTGCCTTTGGCGCGGGTGGTGACATAAGGCTCTGTCAACCGATGGCGATGCTCGGCCGGAAGGCCGATGCCATTGTCGCTGACTTTGAACGCGAACGTGGCGCCATTCGGCTGGAGCGCCACCACGATCCTGCCCGGCGCCTCGTCGCCCGAAGTGAGGCGCGCGGCGATCCCCTCGCCCGCATTCTTGAGAACATTGGTAAGTGCTTGGCTGATCAGCCGCCCATCGCCTTCGAAAAAGACCGGGTCTTTGGGCGCCTCGACCGCAAAGGCGATATCGGGATGGGCGACGCGCTGCAGGAACACCGCCTGCTGCAGAAGCTCGGCGGCGTTCTCGCGCCGCATCACGGGCCGGGGCATGCGCGCGAAGGACGAGAATTCATCCACCATCCGGCCGATATCGCCCACCTGACGGATGATGGTGTCGATGCATTGCTGGAAAATTTCCGGATCGGTGGAGACTTCGCTGGTATATTTGCGCTTCAGCCGCTCGGCGGAAAGCTGGATGGGGGTGAGCGGATTCTTGATCTCATGGGCGATGCGGCGCGCCACATCGGCCCAGGCGGCGGTGCGCTGCGCCCCCACCAGATCGGTGATGTCGTCGAAGGTGACGATAAAGCCGGCGGCATTGCCGGGCTCGCTGGAGACCTGCACCGACAATTGGCGGGGACTGCCGGTGCGCTTGACGGTGACTTCGCCGCTGGCCCGGGCTGCGGGCTCGGACAATGCGCGGCGGATCAGGGCGCCCAGTTCGGGCACTGACTCCGCATAATGACGCCCTTCCAGTTCGTCTTGTGTGGCGTTCAACAGGCGCGCGGCGGCGCGGTTGATGATGGTGATGTTGCCGTCGCGGTCCAGGCCGATCACGCCCGCGCTCACGCCCGACAGCACCGTCTCGGTGAAGCGGCGGCGTTCTTCGTTCAGCCGGTTGGCCGTCATCAGGTCGGCGCGCTGGGCGGCGAGCTGGCTGGTCATGCGGTTGAAGGCGTGACCAAGATTGGCAAGCTCGTCATCATTCTCGGCGACTTTCACCTGCGCGGTGAGATCGCCTTCCGACACCCGTTCCGCCGCGCTCACCAGATTGGAGATCGGCCGGACCAGCCGGTTGGCGGCCCAGATGCCGGCCCAGACCGCGCCCAAGAGCGTGACCAGCGAGACCACGGCATAGAGCGCCGCGAACACCAGCTGCAATTCCGAGCGGTTCTGGTCCAGCCGGTCATATTCCGACACCGCGAGCTTGGTGCGGTTGTAATAGCCGAACACTTGCGGATCGACCTGACGCACCACCAGGAGATAGGCGTCCTTCAAGGTCGGCATCTGGATCAGCGCGGTAACGGTGCCGATGCCGGTGGTGGCGTCGCCGCGCACCACGATCGAGCCCGCGCCTGCCTGCGCAATATCTGCCGGCGATGGCGGCTTGGGATCCTTGATGAATTGCTGCTTGGTCGAGGCCAATATTTTGCCGCTGCCGTCCACGATATATGCGGCTTGAAGCCCACGCTCCTGGGCTAAGGAATAGAGCTTGGTGAAGAATTCCTTGGGCTTCACATGCTTGTCGGCATCGAACAGGCTCGGATCGCGCTGGACGGCGTTGCCGATCTCATAGGCGTCGCCATAAATGGTGCGCGCATGATCGTTCATATAGTGCTGGGCGACATTGACGGCGCTGCCCAACGCTTCCTTGACCCGGTCCGAGAACCAGGCTTCCAAACCCAAATTGAGCGTCACCGCCGCGAAGATAGCGATCAGGATGGCGGGCACCACGGCGATAGTGCCGAACCAGGTGACCAGCCGCACATGCAGGCGCGCGCCGGCGCGGCCGGATTTGCGCTCGGTCCAAAGCCGCACCAGCCGCCAGGCAATCAAGGCGCCCAGCGACAATCCCAAAGTGAGATTGATCAGAAGAAGAACGATCAGGCCGCCGCGTCCTGGTGTCCAGGGGATCAAGCCGGAGAGGATGCCGTAGGTGACGGCGCCGGAGAGGATCGCCAAGAGGCCGACCCCCAACGCAAGCTGCGATGGGCGGGAGGCGCCGCGGAAAAGCTCGCGCTCGCGGCGTATGAAAGACCCGTTCGAGATACGGCACCCTTTGCTGGTCAGATCTGGCCGTTGGTCAGATCTGCGTATTGTAGCTGCAGCACAGGCTGTTGCAAGAATGCAGCGATGCAATCGTACAACAGGGATAAGGGTCTGGCAAATCTGTCTAATTGCGCCGCGCGCGGCCTACGGTTCGGGCCTATTCGGCTCTTCCTGGCTCGCGCCGCTGCTACGCTGGCGCTCGCGGCGCTGCGCCGCTTCGGGCCTACTCGGCCCGAAGCCCACGAATAACCTCGAGATCCAGGTCCCTAATTTTCTTCCGTAAAGTATTACGGTTAAGGCCCAAGAGCTGGGCGGCGCGGATTTGGTTGCCGCGCGTCGCCGCCAGGCAGATCGAGATCAAAGGCCGCTCCACGTCCATCAGGATGCGGTCATAGATGCCGGGCGGCGGCAGCTTGTCGCCATGACTGAGGAAATAGCGGCTGAGGAATTTCTCCACCGCGGCGCTGAGCGATGGCGCCTCTTCCGCCAACGCTTCCTCGGCCATCTGCCGCGCCGGCTCTTTCAATTCCGCGGCGATGGCCTGGGCGGGAATGGTCTCGCCCGCATTCAGCACCACCAGCCGCCGCACCAGATTTTCCAATTCGCGCACATTGCCGGGCCAGCGGTGGCGGCGCAGGATTTCCAGCCCGTCATTGTCGATTGACTTGGCCGGCAGGCCCTCGCTCTCGGCCTTGCGCAGGAAATACCGCGCCAGATCGGCGATGTCCTCGGCGCGCTCGCGCAATGGCGGCAAGCGCAGCGGCACGACATTGAGGCGGTAATAAAGATCCTCGCGGAACAGGCCCTGGGCGATCAATTGGCGTAGATCGCGATTGGTGGCGGCGATGATGCGCACATCGGTGCGGATCGGCATGCGCCCGCCCACGGTGGTGTATTCGCCTTGCTGAAGAACGCGCAGCAGCCTTGTCTGCGCTTCCAGCGGCATGTCGCCAATCTCATCCAGAAACAGCGTGCCGCCTTCGGCCTGCTCGAACCGGCCGATGCCGCGATTGGTGGCGCCGGTGAAGGCGCCGCGCTCATGGCCAAACAATTCGCTTTCCACCAGTTCCTTGGGGATCGCTGCCATGTTGACGGCGACGAAGCGTCCATGCCGCCGCTTGCCGTAATCGTGCAGCGCGCGCGCCACCAATTCCTTGCCGGTGCCGGACTCGCCCATGATCATCACGGTGAGATCGGTCTGGGTGAGGCGCGCGATTACCCGATAAATTTCCTGCATCGCGGGGCTTCTGCCGATCAGCGGCAGCCGGTCTTCGCCTTCCCCTTCCTCCCGCTCTTCGCGCTTTACCCCGGGCGCGGCCAGCGCGCGCGCCACCACGTTGGTGAGTTCTTTGAGGTCGAAGGGCTTGGGCAGATATTCGAACGCGCCCCGCTCCGCCGCCGTGATGGCGGTAAGAAGGGTGTTCTGCGCGCTCATCACCACGATCGGCAGATCGGGCCTCAAACGCTTGATGCGGGGGATCAGCTCGAAGCCGCTTTCGTCGGGCAAGACCACATCGGTGATGGCGAGGCTGCCCTCGCCCGCGGTGATCATCTTCCATAGCCCCGCCGCGGTGCCGGTGGTGCGCACGTCATAACCGGCGCGGGCCAAGGCCTGATGAAGCACGGTGCGGATGGCGCTGTCGTCATCGGCGACAAGAATGGTGGCGGACATCATTCGCCCTCTTTGCTTGGGATGATGGGAAGCAGAACGCGAAAAATTGTGCGGCCAGGCGTGGAGTCGCATTCGATCACCCCGCCATGATCGCCCACGATCTTGGCGACCAGGGCCAGGCCCAGGCCCGAGCCCCGCGCCTTGGTGGTGACGAAGGGATCGAAAATGTAGGGCATCAGGTCGCTCGGCACGCCCGTGCCATTATCGCGCACCGTCACTTCCAGCGGCAGCGAAACGCGCTCGCCCGAGGTGCCGGTGCCGAAACGCACGCCCGGCCGGTAGCAGGTGGTCAAGGTGATTTCGCCGCCATTCTGCGGCAACGCGTCGGTCGCATTGCGCACCAGATTGAGGAACACCTGGATTAATTGATCACGGTCGCCTTTCACCGGCGGTAGCGAGGGGTCGAAACTCTCCGTAAACGCCACGCCCTGGGCGAAGCCGGTATCGGCAATGCGGCGCACCCGGCCTAGCACTTCATGGATGTTGACGGGCTTCCTTTGGAAGGTGCTGGTGTCGCCGAACGCTTCCATGCGATCGATCAAACCGCGAATGCGGTCGCTTTCCTCACAGATCAGCAGCGTCAACTCGCGTTCGGAAGGCGGAAGCTGTTCTTCCAGCAATTGCGCCGCGCCGCGAATGCCGGCCAGGGGATTCTTGATTTCATGCGCCAGCACCGCCGCCATGCCGTGCATGGAGCGCACCGCGCCTTGCGCCATCAATTGCCGGTCCATGCGCTGGGCCAGGCTGCGTTCGGACAGAGAGATCACCAAGGTGCCGGACGGATCGGGCAATGGGGTCACCGTGACATCGGCAAGGCGCTCGCCATGTTTGGGCGTGGAGAGATCCACATCGCGTTCGGCCGCCGAGGCGTCGCGGCGGCGCGCCTGCTCCACCAGCTGGAACATGGGCGAGCCGAAAGGCAGCAGGTCCACCAGATTCTGTTTGGTGAGAATCGCCGCGCCGGTGTCGAAGAATTGCTCGGCGGCGGGATTGGCATAAAGAATCTCGCGCCGGGGGCCGATCACCAGGATCGGCAGCGGCAAGGCATTGGCGATGGGGAATTCCGTCATCGACCGGCGCATCAGGGTAAGAGTTTCCATTAATGCCTATTATTTGAGCATGGCGCTATTATAGGCAAATATTGCCACAACAATCAATTGTCGCAAAGCGGTATCCAGCAATGTTAGGCAGACCGCCATGTTCCGCACCGCCATCCTGATCGTCGCCGCCGGCAAGGGAGAACGCTCCGGCCGGGCCACGCCCAAGCAATATGAGCTTCTGGCCGGACGCTCCATGCTGCGCCGGTCTGTGGATGCATTTGGCGGCTTCCCGGTTCGTGTGGTGATCGGCGCGGGCCAGGAACAGTTTTATCGCGCCGCCATGGGGCCGGACGCCCCTCCTCCCATAATCGGCGGCGCGCGGCGGCAGGATTCGGTCCGCCTGGGTCTGGAAGAGTTGGCGAAAGACGCACCCGACTATGTGCTGATCCATGATGCGGCCAGGCCGCTGGTCTCGCGCGCCACCATCGAAGCAGTAATCGGGGCGCTGGAAAAAGGCGCGGACGGCGCGGTGCCGATGGTCGCGGTGGCCGACACGCTCCGGCGCAAGGAAGGCCAGGCTTGGGTGACGGTGCCGCGCGACGGCTTGGAGCGCGCCCAGACCCCGCAAGGCTTCAAGTTCGTCGCCATCCTCAAGGCGCATCGCGATCACGCGGGGGCCGAGGCCACCGACGATGTGGCGATCGCGGGCCTGGCGGGACTTGCGGTCGAGGCGGTGAAAGGCGAGGAAACCAACCTGAAAGTCACCACGGAAAAGGATTTCGCCTTGGCGGAGCGATTGTTGGGAAGCGAGACACGCAGCGCCATCGGTTATGACGCGCACCGTTTCACCGCCGGCGATCATGTCTGGCTGTGCGGCGTGAAGGTGCCGCATGATCACGGGCTGGAAGGCCATTCCGACGCCGACGCGGGCCTGCATGCCCTGACCGACGCGGTGTTGGGAACCATTGGCGCCGGCGATATCGGCCAGCATTTTCCGCCTACGGACGAACGCTGGCGCGGCGCCCCATCCTGGAAGTTCCTCGATTACGCCGCCGGCTTGGTGAAAGCCAAGGGCGGCGAGATCCTTCACTGCGACGTTACACTGATCTGCGAACAGCCCAAGATCGGCCCGCACCGGGACGCCATGCGTGCCCGCATCGCCGAAATTCTGTCGCTGGCCCTGGATCGGGTGAGTGTGAAAGCCACCACTACCGAAGGCATGGGCTATACCGGGCGCCGCGAAGGCCTGGCGGCACAGGCCATCGCCACTGTCCGTCTGCCTTCATAGGGATCCCATGAGATTTTCCACCATCATCGCCTCGGTCTTCGGCATCGGCTATTTCCCCGTCGCCTCGGGCACCGTGATGAGCATCGTGGCAATACCGCTCGCGATGATTATAGCGCGTCACGGTGGTGGCGTCGTTCTGGTTGGAGCCAGTCTGATCACTTTCATAATCGGCATCTGGGCTTGCGGCGATCATGTCCGCGCCACCGGCCGGGACGATCCATCCGAATGCGTGATCGACGAACTGGCCGGACAGTGGCTGGCCTGCGCCGGCATTTGCTTGACGCCGGTTTATCCGAGTGTCACGGAATTTGCCCTCGCATTCATCTTATTCCGCCTGTTCGACATCTTGAAACCTTGGCCGATATCGGCGGCGGAAAAGCTGCCCGGCGGATTGGGTGTGATGGCCGACGACATGGTGGCAGGCCTCGCCGCCGCGATCATCGCCGGCGCGCTCCAATATTTCCGGGTGGTGTGATGTTCGACGCCGCGCTGCTGGACCAGGCGCGGGATGTGCTGGACAGGGCGCGCGCCAAAAATATCCGCGTCGTCACCGCCGAAAGCTGCACCGGCGGATTGATCGCCGCCCTCCTCACCGAAATTCCCGGCTCGTCGGATGTGGTGGAGCGCGGCTTCGTCACCTATTCCAATGAAGCGAAAGAGGAGTCGCTGGGCGTGCCGGCGGCGCTGCTCGGCAAACATGGCGCGGTGTCGGATCAGGTCGCGCGCGCCATGGCCGATGGCGCCTTGCGCCACGCGCGTGCACAATTGGCGATTGCCGTCACCGGCATTGCCGGACCGGGTGGCGGCAGCGCAGAGAAGCCGGTAGGTCTCGTGTATGTCGCGCTGGCCGATGGCCACAATATTTCTTCACACGAATATCGCTTTGGCGATATCGGGCGCAGCGAAGTGCGCCTCGCCACCGTACGCGAAGCAATCCAGTTGTTGCGGGCAGCGCTCTAGTCGTTAGGCAGAAGAGCGCGAAAGGCTGGCCGCGCGGGCTTCAAAGGCGTCGGTCATCTTCATCAGCACTTTTTCGAAGGCCGAACCTGCCGCCATTTGCAACAAGCGGCTGGAGAATTCAAACGCCACCCGGAAGTCCACTTTGGCGCTACTGCCTTCCGGCGTGAAGCGCCAATGATTTTCCAGGCAATGGAACGGTCCCTCGATCGCCACCACATCGATGCTGCGTGCTTCAGGGTCCAGCACGACTTGGCTGGTATAGCGTTCACGCAAAGTGCGATAGCCCACCGCCATTTCCGCGATGATGATCTCGCGGGCGCCTTCCTTGGCGCGCGACTTGATCCTGAGCGCCACCACCCAGGGCAGGAATTCTGGATAGCGTTCGATATCGGCGACCACGGCATACATCAGATCAGCCGTGTACGGAACGATACGGGTTTCGCTGTGCTCGGTCACCGGCTCGCGGCGCGCGCCGCCTTGAGCGCGGCGAAATCGCTGTCGGCATGATAGGAGGAGCGCGTCAAAGGCGACGCCGACACCATCAAAAAGCCCTTGGCGCGCGCCACCTGTTCCAGGCCGGAAAATTCCTGCGGCGTCCAGAAGCGTTCCAGCTTGGCGTGCTTCTTGGTCGGCTGGAGATATTGGCCGATGGTGAGGAAATCCACCTTGGCGGCGCGCAGATCGTCCATCACCTGCATGATCTCTTCGCGGCTTTCGCCCAATCCCACCATCAGACCCGATTTGGTGAAGCCCTCAGGGTAAAGCTCCTTGGCCTGCTCCAGCAGCCTGAGCGATGTGAAATAGCGCGCGCCCGGCCTGACTGTCAGATAAAGCCGCGGCACCGTCTCCAGATTGTGGTTGAGGACGTCGGGCCTGGCCGCCATCACGGTTGCAATGGCGCCGTCCTTGCGCAAAAAGTCTGGCGTCAGCACTTCGATGCTGGTCATGGGGCTGTGGGCGCGGATGGCGTTGATGGTCTGGGCGAAATGTTCCGCCCCGCCGTCGGCCAGATCGTCCCGGTCCACCGACGTGACCACGACATGACGCAGGCCCAGCTTCTTCACCGCCGCCGCCACATTGGCAGGCTCATCGGCGTCGAGCGGACCCGGCAATCCCGTCTTCACATTGCAGAAGGCGCAGGCCCGCGTGCAGGTGTCGCCCATGATCATCATGGTGGCGTGCGCCTTGGTCCAGCATTCGCCGATATTGGGACAGGCCGCTTCCTCGCAAACGGTGTGGAGATGATGCTCGCGCACGATCGCCCTGGTGGCGGCATATTCGCGCGAAACAGGAGCCTTCACCCGGATCCAGTCGGGCTTCCGGAGAATCTCCTGGTCCGGGCGGTGCGCCTTTTCAGGATGGCGGAGGCGGTCGATCACGACGGTCATGTCACAGATATAGAGGGCGGCCGGGTTAAAATCACCCATCGCGCGGGTGGGTGCGGCTATGCGGATTTTATTCCCAATTACGTAGTTGACACCACATGACCAATCCCTGGAGGTTAGGCCTTCTAGCTGCCATTGACCCAATCGCCGATCCTCGTGCGAAAGTGGCGGACTGGCTGGCAGGGCATGATGGCGTGAAATTCTACACCCCAAATGGCACCACTCTTCAGAACTTCACCGGATTCTTGAAGGGCAACGACACCCAAGACCCAACGACGTTCGAGCTTTCGATGCATGACCGCTGGGTGCATCTTCATCCGGCTGCAATCGCGCTCACCGCGTGCGCGGCCGCGCTGGTGAATAGTAAGGGGGGCACCTTCACTGGCGAAGTAATCGGCGTGCCGTCGCTGAACTATCTGATCCGAACCGGCTTGTTCAAATACATCAATCTTCCGGTGCCGGTGGAAATTCAGGAGCATGAGGAAGCCGGTCGGTTTATCCCGATAACTCAAATCCGGAACAATGAGGCCTTAAAAGACGCCATCGCCAATCTGGTGCCGCTTCTGCATGCGCCGCCCGAAGTCGCCGATCCGATCAAATACGTCTTTTCCGAAATGGTAAGAAATGTGCTTGAGCACTCCTCATCACCTGTCGGCGCTTTTGTAACCGCGCAATATTACCAGGAATCAAAACGCATCGCGATTGGGATTGCCGACGCTGGCATTGGTGTTTTTGGCCATATGAGTCGGCATCACACAGTTAAGACCGATGTCGAAGCAATTACGCTCGCGTTGCAGCCGGGCATATCCGGAACAACCCCGCGCATCGGCGGCACATCATTCAATGCGGGAGCTGGACTCTTTTTCACAAAGAGCATCGCCGCGTTTTCTCAAAACATGTTTTTGTTGTACAGCGGCAGCGCGGCTTACCGGCTGATGCGTGGCAAGGGCGGCCAAGCGTCGCTAAACCCAAACCCGCTCAATGATCATCATAAATTTGCCACGGGACTTCCCCATTGGCCCGGCACTCTCGTCGGTATAGATATAAACGTCCAACAAGGGGCGGCGTTTGCCGACCTTTTGGATCAGATCCGGCACGCCTATCGGCTGGATGTGAAAAACCGACGCGATTACACCGCCAAAATTAGGTTCTCCTAATGCCGACGATTGAAATCTATCCTGAGGTTGGCGCGTTTGCGGAAGATAAGGACGCCGCCGCCCACATACGACAGTTCGCCATTGAGCCCGCCTTGGAACATTCTGGCGTGGTGCAAATTGACTTCAGCGATGTGACGCTGGTCACGCAGTCGTTTGTTCATGCCTTGATCAGCGGCGTCATTCGGGTGGGTGGCGAAGAAATTCTAGACCGCATTGATTTCAAAGGGTGCGTGCCGGGCGTGCGAGGCATCATTGAAACGGTAGTTCAATACTCGCTTGACACTGGAATGGTGGAAGATTTTACAGAACAGGAAACACAAGAGCGGTTAGATCAAATACTGACCGGAGCATTTCAATCTGGACCGACCTCGCTTGCCGACATACCAAAGAAAGACGGCGACCCGCGTTCACCAAAATCAAAAACCCTCAAGAAGAAGAAAAGCTAATTCTTCTCTCGCCAGCGAGAGAAATGCGCCGCCAATGCTTTGAATGACTTCGATCTAGTCAGGAATTCGGTAGGTGAGACGCTTGCCCTCGCCGGATTTCACGGCTGCAATCGTGCGGGTTTCATCATCAAACCCAAGCGCCTCACGATGATTATATCTAAAATCGAATTCCGCGAGATAACGGTGCAAATGTTTCTCGCTGCAATGCTGGTACACGCCACGCATACCGCGTTTGAAGATTGAAAAATAACCTTCCGCCGAATTGGTGTTTACATCGCCCCGCGCATATTCCTTAGCGGAGTGCTTGACGGTTTCGTGAGTGGCGAAATGTTTCTCAGCGCCATGATACAGATTGCTTTCATCGGTATGCAGCCGCGTCTCATGATGGACGTTGGCTCGCACGATACCGTAGACCGTCGCCTTATCAGCGCGCGGGACATGAAACGTCCGCACTTTTCCGCCGCGTTCGACTAGAGCGACGATAGGGCGCTTGTTGGCGACCTTTCCGCTCTTGAGATACGGCGTTCCCCACTTTGTTACGGTCTTTGGGTTTTTGACGTTGCCGTAATAAGTCTCGTCCGCTTCGACAATGCGGCCAGCGCCACCCATCGGGGGAAGATCAAGGCCGCCTTGGCGCATTGCTTCCATGATGCGGTGATGCATGAACCACGCCGTATTGTATTGGCAGCCAATGGCGCGGTGTAATTGGTGAGCGCTGAACCCTTTTTTGGAAGAGGCGGCCAGCCAGAAGCCCATCGCCCACTGTGTCAGCTTGGCATGACTGCGCTCCATCACAGAGCCAGTCATCACCGTGAAATCCTTGCGGCAAGTCTTTTCCTTGCAGCGATAAACGCCCGCCTTCTTGGTCTTGTAGGGCTCCAGGGAGCCGCATTTGGGGCAATAGGCTCCGGTGGGCCAGCGCGCCGCTTCAAACCATGTGCGGGCAGCTTCCTCATTGTGGAAATGCTTGCCGGAAAAGATGTTCTTGCCCATGGACTTAGCTCCTATGGGCCAAATACTACCCTATGGACTTTGTGGTGTCAACTACGTAATTGGGATTTTATTCCTTTCCTGAACCTTTTACCCCAGTGCCGCGTTGCGGATGGGCATTCTCAGGATAAGGCCCCATGGCCGTTCGCGCCCGCCGTTCCGCCGTCATCGCCGCCCGTTCGCACCATCCCACCCTCAAGACGCGGGTTTACCGGGCCGCAACCAGCCCGGCCGCCAAGGTTGCCTATGTGGCCATCGGCACTGTGGGGTTGGCGGCATTGGCCCTGGCGATCGTCGGGCCCCGCCGCTTCCAGCGCGAATTCGTCCGTCCGGTGCGCGACGCGGTGTCCGACCAAGCGGAAAAGCTCTGGAGCGAAGCCAAGCCGCTCCGCGCGCAATTGAGCGGACTGATCCAGAGCGCCACCAGCGAATCGGGCCGCGAAAAACTCATCCGCAGCTTCCAAAGCTGGATTGGGCATTTTCGCGCGACCTAGCCCGCTGCGAGCAATTGCTGAATCCGGTCCAGGCCGGGCTGGGTGCATTGCTCGTCATGGAAACCGCCCGAAGCGCCGGATACCGCGATCGCACCCTGACTAACGCCATTGAGCATGATCGGCAGGCCGCCCGGCAGGGGAATTCCCATCTGCGGATCCATCACCAGCTGGAACATCAGTTGATCGTCGCTTTTGTAGCGCGAAGCCGCCTCGGCGCTGGACATTTTCAGCTTGGCGGCGATCCGCGCCTTGCTGCCGGCAAGCCGCTGGGTGAGCGCGCTGGCGCCATTGTCCGACAGCATCGCGATCGGAAGCCCGGCCTCGTCCACCACCAGAACCGTGATGTGCCCATGCCCCGTGCATGCGGCAAGAGACGCCTGCGCGCCCTCGATGGCGATCTTGACGGGAATGCCGTGGACCGCCGGGCCTGTGTCTTGCGCGAAAGCCGGCGCGGCGGCGAGCGTCAGCGCAAGGGCGGCGGACCGGCGAAGCAAATACGTCATATTCTTCCCCTCTTGATTGTGCGCGGCCTTCGACTCTGACCGTTCATATCCTGTGCTAGTGTCCGATCATGGACACTAGCATGAAAACCAACCCCTCCGGCCGGCCCAGCCGTTTGCCTTTCGATCTGGCGGCCACACGCGGCTCGTTGTTTCACGCCTTCCTTGATGCGCGCAGCGAATTCGGCGGCGGCACACCCGCGCTGGTGGACGGCGATGGGCGCGTCCTCACCTATGACGAACTGGTGCGAGCCAGCTTCGCGCTGGGTCACGCTTTACGCAAAGGCACCAAGCGCGACGAGAAAGTGGGTGTGATGCTGCCCACGGGTGTGGGCTCGGCGGTGGCGTTCCTGGCGCTTACAGCTTACGGCCGCGTTCCCACCATGATCAATTTCACCTCCGGCGAGGCCGATCTCAAAAGCGCCATCCACACCGCGGAAGTAAAGCGGGTGATCACCGCCCATCGCTTTATCGAATTGGGCAAACTGGAAGACACCGCCCAGGCTGTCGGCGAAGTGGCAGAGCTGGTCTATCTCGAAGATGTGCGGGCCAAGCTATCGCTGTCCGACAAGCTCACGGGACTGGTGGGCAGTTTTTCTCCCAGCCTGCTCGCGCGCCAGGTGGCGCATGACAAGCCGGCGGCGATCCTGTTCACCTCGGGCACGGAGGGCCAGCCCAAGGGCGTGGCGCTCAGCCATCACAATCTGCTGGCCAACATCGCCCAGGTGCGTTCCCATATCGATCTCTACGACAGCGACGTGCTGTTCAATCCCCTGCCCGTGTTTCATTGTTTCGGGCTGACGGTGGGAATGCTTCTCCCTTTGATCGCGGGGGTGAAAGTGGTTTGCCATCCCACCCCGCTTCAGCCGCGCGAGATCGTGCGGCGCATCCGAGAAGCCCGGGCCACTATTCTTCTCTCGACCGATACCTTCATCAGCCAGTATGGCCGCGCCGGTGAGCCGGGCGATCTGGACAGTCTCAGGCTGGCGGTGTGCGGCGCCGAACGCGTGCGCGACGAGACCCGTACCTTCTTCCGCCGCAAATACGGCATGGAGATCCTGGAAGGCTATGGCGTCACTGAAGCTTCGCCGGTGGTGGCGGCCAACCAGATCGAAGCCAATCATCCCGGTACGGTGGGCCGGCTGATGCAGGGCATGGAAGCGCGGCTCGATCCGGTCGAAGGCATTCCCAATGCCGGGCTTCTCAAGGTCAAGGGCCCGAACGTGATGCTGGGCTACATCCGCGCCGACGCGCCCGGCCATATCGTGCCGCCGGAAGACGGCTGGTATGACACCGGCGATGTCGCCAGCATCGACGATGACGGCTTCATCGCCATTCGCGGCCGGGTCAAGCGCTTCGCCAAGGTGGGCGGCGAAACCGTGTCGCTGGCGGTGGTCGAGAATATCGCCGCGGCGCTCTGGCCAGACAATCATCACGCCGTGGTCGCAGTGGCCGACGCCACCAAGGGCGAACAGATCGTGCTGGTGACGGATGTGGCCGAGGCCCGCCGCCTCGATCTGGTGGCCTGGGCGCAGAATCATGGCGTGTCGGAATTGGCGGTGCCGCGCCGAGTGATCACCGTGGCCGAGCTTCCGGTCCTGGGCACGGGCAAGACCGACTACGTCTCGGTCCAGAAGCTGGCCGAAAAGGACGCCAAAACCGCCCGTTCCTGACATTGACAATCACTCGCAACTAGCCTATAAAGCAGCCTTTCCCAAGGGCCTGCTTTGATGATCGTCTGTGTCTGCAATAGGCTGAACGAGGACCGCATCCGCACCGCCATCCAAGGCGGCGCCTGCTGTTCCGATGAAGTCTATGCCCGCTGCGGCGCAAGAAAGAATTGCGGACGATGCCAGGAAACGATCGAAGAAATGCTGGACGAAAAAGCCGTTCGACAAGCGGCGTAGCCCAGGCCGAAGCGCCTGGTCCCCAGCCCCACGCCTCGCTTGCCGGCGATCCCAAGACCATCCAATTCCTCAATATCATCCTCAAGAACGAACTCACTGCCATCAACCAGTATTTCCTGCATTCGCGGATGCTGACCGATTGGGGCCTGAGCGAACTCGCCAAAAAGGAATACGAAGAATCCATCGACGAGATGAAGCATGCCGACCGGCTGATCAAGCGCTGCCTGTTCCTGGGCGGGCTTCCCAATCTTCAGGATCTGGGCAAGCTGATGATCGGCGAAAGCGTGCGCGAAGTGATCGGTTGCGATCTCTCGCTGGAGACGCGCTCGCTGCCCGATCTCAAGCTGGCGATCACGCACTGCGAGAACATCAAGGACTATGTGAGCCGCGAGCTGTTCGTCGACATCCTGGAAAGCGAAGAAGAACATATCGACTGGCTGCAGACCCAGATCCGCTTGATCGAGCAGATGGGAATCGAGAATTTCGTCCAACTCCAGACCAAGCCGAACCAAAGCGGTTCTTAGCGATAAATATTGTTGAGCAGCGCCGCCAACCGTATGCCGGCGCGGGCCAGTTGCAGGCGCACCACCGCGTTTTCCCGCCGCGCATAATCGCGTGGCAGCCGCACCGATCCGCGTGACGGGATGCGCGCATAAATCTCTTTCGCCGCCACGCTGAAACTTTCATTCGCCCAGTCCGCCGGTGTGCCCGCCGCCAATTTGGCTTTGTCCTGGGGCGAAAGACCGGCTTCGATGCTGCCGGCAACGGCGCCCGCATCGGGGCCCAGCGCCTCGACCAAATCTTCGTCCCAGACACGATGCAGATTGGTACGCCGGTTTTTCACGAAAATGATCAGCCCATTGCCGCCCTTGTCGCGCCGGTCGGCGGCGTGAAGCGGTTGATGCAGATCGCCCACAAAATGAATCAAAAACCGCAGGGCCTCGATCTTGGCGGCGTGCGGCGCTTTGGGATCGCGCAACAGGGCGATATCGCGATTGATCTGCGCCACCACGCAATCGTCGCGCGCGCAATCGCGCCGCGGATCATAGCCCTTGCTGCCGATCTCGATATTGACGAAATGCCAATTCGTGGTCCCAGGCCGGTCGGCGCGAATCTCATCCGCCCAGTTGGAGTCCAGCACCATCAAAGCGGGCGCGTCGCCGCCCAGGAATTGAGAGATTCGCAGATGCGCCGCCGGCGAGAGATTGTCGGCGGCGATGCGCGCGATCACTTCATGCCCTTCCGGACCCCAGGCATAAGCCGGAATCGGAATCGCCAGCAGAAAGGCGAGAAGGAATCGGCGCAGAAGACTCATTGCGTTGCTCTAGCAGGCTCGAAGCAGCCGCGTCTCGTGACCCCAAGTTCCGCCCGATGACGAGTCCGCAATAAATGCGGACGCAAAAATGCTTGACGGGTCATTAACCATTGAGGCCTAGTCTTAACAGACGCGCGCCGGGGTGGGGTCTCGCGGCAGTTAGGGCAGACGGGGGCTAGTGGTCGCGAACAGCGCCGCCTCTCCTTGAATGACGGGACCGGTATGGACCACGAGCTGGGTGCGCCACGCGCACGCTTGAATATTACGCATAACGGACGAAGCGAGACGGCGCCTGCCACCACCGATGGCCGCTGGACCTTTGTCTCCACATCTCTGTCGCTGCTGGTCGCGGGCGCCATCACCTGGATGGCGGTCGGCACGCTTCCGGTCACGCGTCCCATGGTGGGCGCGCCCACCCATACACCGGTGGCCTATGAGCTGTTCATGAAATTGGTGCAGGCCGGCGGCGCCAACCGGCTTGCCTCATTGATTCCGCAGCGTGGGCCCGTGCCCACCGGCGACGAAGACCAAGCCAGTCCCGCGCCGGGCATCGAAACCCGCACCGTCACCTTGGATCGCGGCGACACGCTGGCCGGCGCGATGGAAGATGTCGGCGTCTCCGCCAATGACGCCAATGCCGCGATCGCCGCCATGGGCAAGGATTTCAATTCCCATGCGCTGAAGGCCGGCATGACCTTCGACCTCACCTATTCGCTGGCGCCGGTGATCGACGCCACGGGCGCTGCGCCCAAGCCGAAAACGGCCGTGGTGATGGTCAACCACAAGCCGGTGACCGTGCCGGTCGCCGAAGACAGCGATGCCGGCGCCACGCCGGTGGACTCGCAGAACATCTCGCGGCTGTTGTCGCTGCATTTCTCGCCCACCATAGAACAGGACATCACCATCACCCGCACCACCGATGGCGGCTTCGCCGCCGACATGGTCCGGAAGGAACTCGCGGTGCATCACCACCGCGCGGGCGCCACCATCGATTCCAGTTTCTATCTGGCCGGCATGCAGGCGGGTATCCCCGCCGACATCGTCAAAGAGCTGATCCGCATGTTCTCCTACAAGGTGGATTTCCAGCGCGACCTGCAGCCGGGCGACAGCTTCGAGGTCTATTACGATTATTATTACACGCCCCAGGGCCAGCCGGCGAAAACCGGCGACATCTCGTATGCGCGGATGCGGCTGTCCGGCCACGACGTCACGCTTTATCGCTATCAGCCCGATCCCGAAGAGCCCGCGAATTATTTCGACGCCAAGGGCCAGTCGGCCAAGGGCATGCTGATGAAGACGCCGGTGGACGGCGCGCGCATCTCCTCGGGCTTCGGCCGGCGCTTCCATCCCATCCTGGGCTATACCCGCATGCACAAGGGCGTGGATTTCGCCGTGCCCACCGGCACGCCGGTGATGGCGGCGGGCGAGGGCGAAGTTTCGTTCATGGGCTGGGCCAATGGCTACGGCAATTTCGTGGTGATCAATCACGGCAATGGCTATGCCACGGCGTACGGCCATCTCTCGCGCTTCGCCGCCGGCATGCATCACGGCTCGCGCGTGCGCCAGGGCCAGGTCTTCGCCTATAGCGGCGCGACCGGGCTCGCCACCGGTCCGCACCTGCATTACGAAATCCGGATCAACAACGCCCAAGTCAATCCGCTCACCGTGAAAGTGGCCGAAGGCCGCTTGCTGAACGGCCGCGAGCTGCGCGCCTTTCTCGATCAGCGCCTGAAGACGGACGCGACCATCGCGGCCATGCCGCTCGAGACCAAGGTGGCGGATCTCTCCGCCGACCTCAGGCAGGCAAAGGCGCGCTGATCCTTCTTAATTGAGAGACACGCCGGCAGGCGCTGCACCCACCAACTCATCGTTGGCGGCGGCGAATTCCTGTCCGTTGAGAGTGAGGCCGGTCTTGGTGGCGCTCACCTTCACCTTGTCGCCATCACCGATCTTGCCTTCCAGGATCTGATGCGCCAGCGGATCCTGCAGCCGGCGCTGGATCACCCGTTTCAAGGGCCGCGCGCCATAGACCGGATCATAACCGGCATGGGCCAGCCATTCGGTAGCTTTCTTGTCCAGCGTGATCTCGATCTTCCGGTCAGCCAGAAGACGCGTGAGCCGCCCGATCTGGATATGCACGATCTTGTCCATGTCGGCCCGCGAGAGACGGTGGAACAGGATGATTTCATCCAGCCGGTTGAGGAATTCGGGACGGAAATGCCCCCTCACCGCCGCCATCACCTGGGCACGAGCGTGCTTCTGGTCGCCGCTCTCGTCGGCCGAGAGGAATTCAGTGCCCAGATTCGAAGTGAGGATGATCACCGTGTTGCGGAAATCGACAGTGCGGCCTTGGCCATCGGTGAGCCGGCCATCGTCCAGCACCTGCAGCAGCACATTAAACACGTCGCTGTGCGCCTTTTCGACTTCGTCGAACAGGATCACCTGATAGGGCCTGCGCCTGACCGCTTCGGTAAGCACGCCGCCCTCTTCATAGCCCACATAGCCGGGCGGAGCGCCGATCAGCCGCGCCACCGCGTGCTTTTCCATGAACTCGCTCATGTCGATGCGCACCATCGCGGTGTCGTCGTCGAACAGGAAGGCGGCCAGCGCCTTGGTGAGCTCGGTCTTGCCCACGCCGGTCGGGCCTAAGAACAGGAATGAGCCGATCGGCCGGTTGGGATCCTGGAGACCGGCGCGGGCGCGGCGCACCGCATTGGCGATGGCATGCACGGCTTCGTTCTGGCCCACCACCCGGCCTTCCAGCGAGGTTTCCATGTGGAGCAGCTTTTCGCGTTCGCCTTCCAGCATCTTGTCCACGGGAATACCGGTCCAGCGCGACACGATCTGGGCGATATTCTCTTCGGTCACGGCCTCGTTGACCAAGGCGGCATTGTTCTTCTCGTCAATCTCGCGGATGCGTTTCTCGAGGCTGGGAATCTCGCCATAGGTGAGCTCGCCGGCGCGGGCGAAATCGCCACGGCGCTGCGCGATCTCAACCTCCTGGCGCGCGGCATCCAGCCTTTCCTTCAGGCTCTGGACAGCGGCGACGGATTTCTTCTCTTCCTGCCATTTGGCGGTGAGCGTGGCGGAACGGTCTTCCAGCTCGCCCAGATCATGCTCCAAGGTGGCCAGGCGGTCCTTCGAGGCGCGGTCGTTTTCTTTCTTGAGGGCTTCGCGCTCGATCTTCAGCTGCATGATGCGGCGGTCGAGTTCGTCCAGCGCTTCCGGCTTGGAATCCACCTGCATGCGCAGGCGCGACGCCGCCTCGTCCATCAGGTCGATGGCCTTGTCGGGCAGGAAACGGTCGGTGATGTAGCGGTTGGACAGCGTTGCCGCTGCCACGATCGCCGCATCGGTGATACGCACGCCGTGATGGACTTCGTACTTCTCTTTCAAGCCGCGCAGGATCGAGATCGTATCCTCAACCGTCGGCTCATTGACGAAGACAGGCTGGAAGCGCCGCGCCAGTGCGGCATCCTTCTCGATATATTTGCGGTATTCGGCCAGGGTGGTGGCGCCCACGCAGTGCAGCTCGCCGCGCGCCAGCGCCGGCTTCAACAGATTGGACGCATCCATCGCCCCTTCTGCGTTTCCCGCGCCCACCAGGGTGTGCAGTTCGTCGATGAAAAGGACGATCTTGCCGGCAGCCGCGGTCACTTCATTGAGCACCGCCTTCAGCCTTTCCTCGAACTCGCCGCGGAATTTCGCGCCCGCGATCAAGGCGCCCATGTCCAGCGCCATCAGCTTCTGGTCGCGCAGCGATTCCGGCACATCGCCATTGACGATGCGCAGCGCCAGGCCTTCGGCGATGGCGGTCTTGCCCACGCCGGGCTCGCCGATCAGCACGGGATTGTTCTTGGTGCGGCGGGAGAGAACCTGGATGGCGCGGCGAATCTCCTCGTCGCGTCCGATCACGGGATCGAGCTTGCCATTGCGCGCCGCCTCGGTGAGATCGCGGGCATATTTCTTGAGCGCGTCATAGGAATTCTCGGCCGTGGCGCTGTCGGCGGAGCGGCCTTGCCTGAGATCGGTAATGGCCTTGTTCAGCCCCTGGGGCGCAACGCCGGCAGTCTTGAGAATCCGGCCGGTCTCGCCCGTCATGGCCAGCGACAGAAGCAAATATTCGGCGGTGACGAAGGAATCGCCCGCTTTCTTGGCCGCCTGTTCGGCGGAATCCAACATGCGCGCCATTTCGCCCGAGAGATAGACCTGGCCGGAACCGCCTTCGACCTTGGGCAGCTTGGCCAGCGCCTGGTCGTTGGCTTGGCGCACGGCGCCGTCGTTGCCGCCCGCGGCGCGGATCAGGCGCGACGCCAGACCCTCGTCATCATCGAGCAGAACTTTCAAAAGATGTTCGGGAGTGAATTGCTGATTGCCGGAGCGGAGCGCCAGGCCTTGGGCCGACTGAATGAAGCCGCGCGACCGCTCGGTGAATTTCTCGATGTCCATTAGAGCATGCCTCCTGCCTGCCCCGTCCGGGCGCAGGCAATTCAAGATACGGCCTCCGAGGAGCGCCGTCCCAGGCAGATATGGGGAGAAGGAACCGGTCACTCAAGGGGAGGAAGACGAAGCTTGGCCGAGGCTTTCTTCCCCCGCAGCCAAAGGCTCGGCGGGGGAAGATGTCTTCCGAGGGTTTATCCCGAGGAAGACAGATGGGGGATAAAATTAACTTGCCTCCGCGTCTTCGCCCTCGTCCTCGTCCGTGCCGCCTTCGGCAAGCGAGAAGGAGGGAGCGCTGCCCTGCGGGGGCGGCGGCTGAAGCTGGGGCTGACCTTCCTGACCCGGCTGACGGTTGGGGTTCTGGGCGGCCTGCTGGGCCTGGTACTGGGCCAGCTGAGCCTGCTGGGCCGTCATGATGCGGTAATAATGCTCCGCATGCTGAAGATAATTCTCGGCCATCACCCGGTCACCGCCGGAATTGGCGTCGCGGGCCAGCTGAAGATATTTCTCATAGACGTGGCTGGCGGCACCGCGAATCTTGATCTCGGGCCCCGAGGAATCGAACGTCCGGTTGGGGTTGAACCCGCCGCCGCCATTGTTATGGCCGCCGCCGCCACCGCCGCCATTATTGTGTTGCGGCCTGCGGCCGCCTCTGCGTGAGCGCTTCATTGAATCCCTTTGCCTATTGATACCGTTCCCGCGCAGCCCGCATGGGCAATCTTGCCCGACGGCGGCGCGTCTTGTTCGCGTATGAGTCCCCTGACCCGGCCTCACGTTTCCGTGAGCCACCTTGCGGTCCCCAATTTCCTCGGCCGCAAGGGGAATCTTCCGATCCCTTCGGCTGTAAAAATAATAGGCGCCCCCTCGCTTTCCAAGCCCTATTTTGAGGCCTGAAGCACCAAAACCCTGGAAATTCCGGCCAAATCGGGTGCGACACGGACGACGGCGAGGTTCTGGAACAGGGGTTCCACCTGTTCCGCCTGTCCCAGGCCGAGTTCCAGGAGCGCCATTCCGCCCGGCTTAAGCAGGCGCGGCAAGAGCCCCGCCAAGCCACGATAGGCGTCAAGGCCGGTCGTCCCGCCATCCAGCGCAGCGCGCGGTTCGAAAAGGCGCACGTCGGGATCAAGGTCTTCGATGTCGCCGCGCGGAATGTAGGGCGGGTTGGACAGGATCAGATCGAAGGGGCCATCCGCCTCGCTCCAATCCGCGGCGACGATCCTGCCTCTCGCCGCCAAGCCATGATGCGCCAGATTGGCCTCAGCATAAGCGAATGCTTCCGGTGAACGCTCGAAACCGGTGCCCCGCGCGTTGGGAAATTCCTTCAGCGCGGCGACCAGCAATGCTCCCGAACCGGCGCCCAGGTCGGCGATGGACAAGGCAGTGTTGCGATCGGGAAACGCCGCCAGCGCCTGTTCGATCAGGGTCTCGGTTTCGGGCCGGGGTACCAACACGCCAGGACCCACCTTGAACTCCAGGCTCCAGAATTCGCGCGAGCCGCGGATATAGGCAACGGGTTCTCGTGCGGTGCGGCGGGTGACGAAGGTCTCGAACAAAGCGGCTTCTTCGGCCGAGGGCTGGCGCGTGGCCGCGATCAGATCTTCACGCGTCACGCCCATGGCATGGGCCAGAAGGATGCGCACGTCGGTGCGGGCGCTGCCCACGCCTGCTGTGGCAAGACGCTTGGCTGCGTCATGAAGAAGATCGCGGATGCTCAAGCGTCTTCGGCCTCGAACGCCGCCAGGCGGTCGGCCTGATCCTGCGACACCAGCGCGTCGACCACGTCGGACAATTCATCGCCGGTGATGATGCGGTCGAGCTTGTAGAGAGTAAGATTGATGCGGTGGTCGGTGACGCGGCCTTGCGGGAAATTGTAAGTGCGGATGCGCTCGCTGCGATCGCCCGAGCCCACCATGCTCTTGCGTTCCGCCGCCCGCGCACCGTCAACCCGCTGCCGCTCCATGTCGTAGAGCTTTGCTTTCAACAGCTTCATGGCATGGGCTTTGTTCTTGTGCTGGGACTTCTCGGTCTGCTGCGCCACCGCGATGCCGGTCGGCAGATGGGTGATGCGCACCGCGCTTTCGGTCTTGTTGACATGCTGGCCGCCCGCGCCCTGGGCGCGATAGACATCGATGCGCAGATCCTTATCGTTGATCACGATATCGACATCCTCGGCTTCGGGCAGCACCGCCACGGTCGCCGCGGAGGTATGGATGCGGCCCTGCGCCTCGGTTACCGGCACGCGCTGCACGCGATGAACGCCGCTTTCAAATTTGAGCTTGGCAAAGGCGCCCCGGCCCGTGACTTCCAGTGTGGCGTCCTTGATGCCGCCCAGATCGCTTTCCGTCATATCCATGATTTCGGCGCGCCAGCCCTGAAGGCCGGCATAGCGTTGATACATGCCCAGCAGATCCGCGGCGAACAAAGCCGCTTCATCACCGCCGGTGCCGGCGCGGATTTCCACGATGGCCGAAGAGGAATCTGCCGCATCCCGAGGCAGAAGCTGGACCTTCAATTCACGGTCGAGTGACTCCAGCCTTTGCCTCAGTTCGGCACGCTCCTGTTCAGCCAAACCGCGCATTTCGCTGTCGCTGGCGGGATCGGCGATCAGGCTGTCGGTGTCCTCGATCTGCTTTTGCGTCGAACGATAGGCGCGCGCCGCCTCGATCACGGGTGAAAGCTCCGCGTGTTCGCGTGAGAGTTTGACGAATTGGGCGCCGGACGCACCCGATGCCATCTCGCTTTCCAACGCGGTATAGCGGTCGAGCAGACGCTCCAGCTTGGCGACGGGGATCATGGAGCCACGCTACTGCGCGGCTTCGAGCGGCTCTTTGACGCCGTTGCGCTCGGCCTCGATCTGGGCGGCTTTCTTCTCGCAGAGTTCGACGACGTGTGAGACCAGATCTTCGTTGCCGAGCTTATAAGCGGGCTTGCCGTTGAGATAGATCATGCCATGGCCTTTGCCCGCGCCGCCGCCAGTAAAAGCCAGATCGGTTTCCCGCGCCTCGCCAGGACCATTGACGACACAGCCAATGATCGACAGCGACATCGGCGTAGCGATGTGTTTGAGGCGTTCTTCGAGGGTCTTCACCGTCTCGATCACATTGAAGCCCTGGCGCGCGCAAGACGGGCAGGAAATGATGTTCACGCCGCGATGGCGCAGGTTGAGTGACTTCAAGATGTCGAATCCGACGCGCACTTCTTCCACCGGATCGGCCGAAAGCGAGACGCGGATGGTGTCGCCAATCCCGCTCCACAGCAGCATGCCCATCCCGATGGAGGATTTCACCGTGCCGGAAATCATCCCGCCCGCTTCGGTGATGCCGACATGCAGGGGGCAATCGATCACTTCCGAAAGCGCCTGATAAGCCGCCACGGCCAGGAACGGGTCCGACGCCTTGACCGAAATCTTGTATTCCCGAAAATCCAGATCATCGAGAATCTTGGCGTGATTGAGCGCGCTCTCGACCATCGCTTCTGGGCATGGCTCGCCGTATTTCTCGAGCAGGTCCGGCTCCAGCGAACCGGCATTGACGCCGATGCGCATCGAGCAGCCATGATCCTTGGCCGCCTGCACCACGTCGCGCACACGCTGGGCATTGCCGATATTGCCGGGATTGATGCGCAGGCAGGCCGCGCCGTTCACCGCCGCCTCGATGGCGCGTTTGTAATGAAAATGGATATCAGCCACGACTGGAATATTCGACGCGGCGGTAATCGCCTTCATCGCCTTGGTGGCGTCTTCGTCGGGACAGGAAACGCGCACGATATCGGCGCCCGCTTCCTCAATGCCGCGAATCTGGTCGATCGTGGCGCGTGCATCGCCGGTGATGGTGTTGGTCATGGTCTGCACCGTGATCGGCGCGTCGCCGCCCACGGGAACCTTGCCCACCATGATCTGGCGCGACTTGCGCCGGTGAATGTCGCGATAAGCCCGGATGCTCATGGCCTGTCCTTAATGCGCGTTGAAGCGATCCACAAGCGATTGAGGATCGAGTGAGACCCGCCCGAGTATTTCCTGGCCCTGCCCCACCGGGCCCAGCACCTGACCATCCAGAGCCACTTCGATCGCGCCCGCATTGCTGGTGGCGAGAGAAAGTCCCGGAAGGTTAGGCACCATGTAGGTGTCCCCCGCCTTGAGATCGCGATTGAGATAAAGCGAGCCGTCCTCGCCGCGCACCGTGATGCGAGTGTCGGTCCGCGCCTTGAGCACCACGCGAGGATTGCGGTTCTGCTCGCCATAGACCGTACCGCCTGAGGCGCCGATGGTAGAGACGGCGTTATCGGGGACCGGCGGCTTGGTTTGAGTCGAAGCGGGCGCCGGCAATGATGACATGCTGGCGGAGGGCGCGGCCGCAGAGGCCGCGGGTTTGGTTGAAGGCGCCGGTGTCACAGGCCCGGCGGACGCCGTTTGCGTGGGCGCGGGCGCCGCGGGAGCGGGTTTGGCCGCCGCGGTCTTGGGTGGATTGAGCGATGGCGGCGGCGGCACCGCGACCTGCGTCGAGCCGCTGGAAAAGAGATGCCAGGCGCCATAACCCAGCAGCAGCACCACCACGCCCGCGACGATGCGCCAGCCTCGCGGCAGATGACGGGTCTCTTCATCCGGAATCTGCGCTATGGCGGATGTGTGTTCGTCATGGCGTCCGGATATTTCTTCCTTGAAGCGCTCGACCATGGCGGTCACATCAAGGCCCAGATAGCCCGCGTAACTGCGCACAAAGCCGATCGCATAGGTCTTGCCGGGAAGACTTTCGATCCGGTCTTCCTCGACCGCGTCCAGATGTTCCTTGCGAATTTTGAGCGCGCGCGAAACCGTGGCGAGGTCTTCGCCTCGCCGCAGCCGCGCGGTGCGCAAATCCTGGCCCACGGTCTCGAGCGGGGTTTCGCTGTCACCGGAGATTTCACGCAAGTGAAGCCGGCGCCGGCCGCCTTCACCGTCCATGCTTAATTGTGTGAGCTTGGTCATCTGGATATCTGGCCGGGGACTCGCATATTCCCGGGCTTTTAATGCGAAACTGCGAGTTTGGCTATTCTACCGCAAATCCCCGGCGGGACAACACAAGTCTTTTAAAAAAGCCCGGAAAGACTGGAAAAATCGTCCCTATTTGAGAAAGATGCCGCGTTCGGCGGCAAAAGCCGACAGTCTGGTGCGCAGCGAATGGTCGGTGCGTCCGCAGAGCCGATCCACGAATGCCGCGACTTCGCCCAGATTGAGGGAGCGAATCATCATCTTGACCGGGCCGATCTGCCCGGGTTGCATGGAAAGCGTGCGGATGCCCAGACCCAGCAGCGCCATTGCGTCCAGGGGACGGCCCGCCATCTCACCGCACAGCGACAGATCGCCAGAATTCTCGGCCGCGCTCTGCACGATCAGCCGGATCAAAGTGAGCGAAGCGGGATTGAGATTGTCATAGCGGCGCGAGACGCGAGGATTGGTGCGATCGACCGCAAAGGCCAGCGAGAGCAAATCGTTGGAGCCGATCGAGACGAAATCGGCCGAACGCATCAATTGCGGCAGCATGAACGCCAGCGCCGGCACTTCCAGCATCGCCCCCACCAGCACCTGGGTGGGCCTGGTGTGATTCATCAGCCGCGCCCGCTCTAGCTCACGGTCAATCAGCGCGCGGCCACGATTGAACTCGTCCACATTGCTCACCATCGGGAGCAGGATGCGCAAGGTGCGTCCGGACGACGCCATCAACAGCGCTCGCGTCTGGTAGCGCAGCAGCGCGGGGCGATCGAGCGCGATGCGGATGGCGCGCCAGCCCAGCGCGGGATTTTCCTCGCGCTCCCAGCGGGCATAGGGCAGCACCTTGTCACCGCCCAGATCGAGAGTGCGGAACACTACCGGCTTGTCGCCCGCGGCGTCGAGAATGGATTTGTAGAAAGCGCATTGATCGGCCAGGCGGGGCATGGTCTCGCCCAGCATGAATTGCAGCTCGGTGCGGAACAGGCCGATGCCGTCGGCGCCGGATTCCTTCAAATGCGGCATGTCGAACTCAAGACCCGCATTCATCATCAGGCGAATGGGCACGCCGTCCTTGGTGACGGCGGGCAAGTCTCTGACCGCAGCGAAACGGGCCTGGACCTGACGCCTCAGCGCGCGTTTCTCCTCGAACGCTGCTACGATCTCGCTGGGCGGGCGCAAATGCACTTCGCCGCTTTCACCATCGACCACGATGGCGTTGCCGGCGCGCGCGCTGTCGGCGATCCCCTCCAGCGACGAGACCAGCGGCAGCCCCATCGAGCGCGCGACGATGGCGACATGCGACGTGGACGCGGCTTCTTCCAGCGCCAGGCCCAACAACTTGTCGCGGCCATAATCCAGCAGTTCGGCCGGACCCATATTGCGTCCCACCAGAATGGCGTCGCGCGGCAGATCGGCCGCGACACCGTCGCCGGTGAGATGGCGGAGCAGCCGGCGCGCCAGATCGTCCAGATCATGGGCGCGTTCGCGCAGCAGGGCATCGCCCAGGCGCTGCACGCGCAACCGCATCTCGTCCTGCACGCGCTCGACCGCGGCTTCGGCGGTGAGGCCGGTCCGCACCGCGTCGCGCATGCGCTGGCGCCAGCCCTGGTCATATGCGAACAGGCGATAGGCCTCGATCACTTCGCGGCCCTCGCCGGTGAGATCGAGTTCCGACGACGCCAACATCTGGTCCACGCCTTCGCGCAGCGAGCCGATGGCCTCTTCCAGCCGCTTCAATTCTTCCACCGGATTGTCGGCGATCATGCGCTCGACCTTGACGCGCGGCTCGTGCAGCACCACGCGTCCCACCGCGACACCTTCGGAAAGCCCCTCGCCGGTGAATTTGCGCGGCCGGTCGATCCGAAGCTCAGGCTCGTCCAACTCGGCGACATTGAAGAAGCCGCCCTGCGCCACCACTTCGGCCAGCACCATGGCCACGGTCTGGAGCGCCTCGACTTCTTCTTCGGCGTAGATCCGTTCGGCCTTGTTCTGCACAGTGAGGACGCCGAACACTTGGCCGCCGCGCACAATGGGCACACCCAGGAAGGAGCGGTAGGGATCCTCGCCGGTTTCGGGGCGATAGGAGAAATGCGGATCGGTCGGCGCGTCGGAGAGATTCACCGCCTCGGCGGTTTCGGCCACCAGGCCCACCAGGCCCTCGCCTTCGCGCAGCCGCGTGGCGTGGACCGCGGTGGGATTGAGGCCTTCGGTGGCGAACAGTTCCAGCATCTTGCCGGCGCGGCGCAGATAGATGGAGCAGACTTCCGCCACCATGTTGGAGGCGATCACCGCGACCAGCTTGTCCAGCCGCATCTGCGCGCTGGTCTGTTCCGCCATGATCTCGCGCAGGCGGCGCAGAAGCAGTCGGGGACCACCGGCGGAGGACATCAGGCCCTTCCTAGCATGTCATGGCGGGGCCAGACGAACGTTCAAGCGGCGTCCAGCCCATAGGCCGAATGCAGCGCCCTCACCGCCAATTCCACATATTCCTCGTCGATCAGCACACTCACCTTGATCTCGGAAGTGGAGATCACCTGGATGTTGATGCCCTTGTCGGACAGAGTCTGGAACATGGTCTTGGCCACGCCGGGATGGGCGCGCATGCCGATGCCGATGATGGAGACTTTGGCGACATTGGCGTCGTGGGTGAGATGGCGATAGGCGATCGTGTTTTTGTGGGTTTCGATCGCCGCCAGGGCGCGCGCGAGCTCGCCCCGCGCCACCGTGAAAGTGAGATCGGTTTCCTTGCCGTCTTCCGAAACGTTCTGCACGATCATGTCCACATTGACGCCGCTGTCGGCCAAGGTGCCGAAAATGGTGGCGGCGACACCCGGACGGTCGGGGACTTTCTGCAAGGTGATCTTGGCTTCGTCGCGGCTATAGGCGATGCCGGTGACCGGTTTCTTTTCCACGATATCTTCCTCGTCGCAAAGCAATGTGCCGCCCAGATCGGGGGCGAAAGTGGAGAGCACCCGGGTCGGCACCCGATGCAGCATGGCGATCTCGACCGAACGGGTCTGGAGCACCTTGGCGCCCAGCGATGCCATCTCCAGCATCTCTTCATACGCGATCTTGTCCAGTCGGCGGGCCTTGGCGACGATGCGGGGATCGGTGGTGTAGACCCCGTCCACGTCGGTGTAGATGTCGCAGCGTTCCGCCTTGATGCCGGCGGCCACCGCCACCGCCGAAGTGTCCGAGCCCCCCCGGCCCAAGGTGGAAATGCGGTTTCCCGGCGCCACGCCTTGGAAGCCCGCCACCACGGCGACTTCGCCCCTGGCCAGGCTGGCCGACATGTCGGAGGCGGGCACCGCTTCGATGCGGGCGGCGCCATGCACCGCCGACGTTTCGATCGGCACCTGCCAGCCCATCCACGATCGGGCTTTGATGCCCATCGCGTTCAAGGTCACGGCCAGAAGGCCGGCCGTCACTTGCTCGCCGGCGGCCACCACCACGTCATATTCCCTTTGGTCCGGAACGGCGCGGGCGTTGTCTTCGGGATCCGGCTTGGCGGCTTCGTTGGCCCAGGCCACCAGCTTGTTGGTCTCGCCCGCCATGGCGGACACCACGACCACCACCTGATTGCCGCGCTCCACCTCGGCCTTGACCAGGGAGGCCACATGGCGAATGCGCGGCAGGTCGGCCACCGAAGTGCCGCCGAATTTCATTGTAATTGTCGCCATCTGCGTCTGGGGGACCTGGTTTGCCCTGCTCTATGCGGCGGCCTACATAGACGCGCATGCTTTCCCGCTCAACCCTCGAAGCGCCATGATCTCCACTTCCCTTGCCGCCTCGGTCGATCCCGCCGAAGTGGCCAAATTTTCAAAGCTCGCGGCGGAATGGTGGGATCCGTCGGGCAAGTTCGCGCCCTTGCACAAATTCAATCCGGTGCGGCTGGGCTTCATCCGCGACCAGGCGCTGGCCCGATTTCACCGGGATCGTCAATCGCTCCGGCCGTTTGAGGGCCTTTCCCTGCTCGATATCGGCTGCGGCGGCGGCCTTCTGTCCGAACCGATGGCGCGACTGGGCTTCGCTGTCATGGGCGCGGACGCCTCGGAGCGGAACATCGGCACGGCACGCGCCCATGCCACCCAGTCGGGCGTCGCGGTGGATTACCGCACGGCGACGGCGGAGAGCCTGGCGGAATCGGGCGAAAGCTTTGATGTGGTGCTCAACATGGAAGTGGTCGAGCATGTCGCCGACGTAAAGGCCTATCTCGCCGCCTGTGCCCGGCTGGTGAAGCCCGGCGGGATCACCATCGTCGCCACCATCAACAAGACCCTGAAATCGCTGGCCCTGGCCAAGTTCGCCGCCGAATATGTGCTGCAATGGATGCCCAAGGGCACCCATGACTGGAACCGCTTCCTGCCGCCCAGCGCGATTCAAAAATCACTGGAAGAGACTGGCTTAACCATCCTGAAAACACAGGGTGTTTTCTTTGATATTCTGACCTGGGATTGGCGCCTGTCCAATGATGTGGACGTGAATTACATGGTAGTGGCCGCACGATAAGAGGCGGCTTAATTGGCGCTTTCTAAATCCGGCGGCAGCGGCGCCACGTCCACGCCTTCCTCGACCAATTCCTGCGCCTCTTCCATGGTGGTCTCGCCGTAAATGTGGCGGTCCACCGACTCGCCATAATGGATCTTGCGGGCCTCTTCGGCGAATTTCGGGCCAACATATTCGGCATTCTCCTGCACATATTTGCGCAGGCCTGTCATGAATTGCCGCATCTTCCGGGAGTCGGGGTTCGAGAGCGCGACCCGTTCGCTGGTCGCGACTGCGGGCGCCATGATGGCCTTCTCAACCCGGCGCGAATTGCAGGTCGGGCAGATCAGCTTTCCGCCTTCCGACTGTGCGTCAAAGGCGACGCTATCGCGGAACCAGCCCTCGAATTCGTGGCCGTTCTTGCAACGCAGATTGTAGACGATCACAGCCCTTTTACGCTCCACCGGCCTGCCCCAGGCCGTCAGGCACACTATTCCGGATGGTGATTCCGCTCAAGCCAGATGGATCAAGACAGGCTGAATGCCCGGTCATGGTTAAGGCTTGGGACCTTTGCGCGCGCCTCTTTGGACCATTCCGGGTCGATTTCAGCCGCGATGATGCCGGGATCAACACCGCCTTCGGCCAGGATTTCGCCCCAGGGACTGACAATCAAACTGTGACCATAGGTGCTCCGGCCATTGGCATGGCGGCCGCCTTGCGCCGGGGCGATCATGAAGGCGCCATTCTCGATCGCCCGGGCCCGGAGCAGCACATGCCAATGCGCCTTGCCGGTGGTCTCGGTGAAAGCCGAAGGCGCGGTGAAAGCAAAGGCGCCTTTTTTCGCCAGCGCGCGGTAAAGATTGGCGAAGCGCATGTCGTAGCAAACCGAAAGCCCGATCCTGCCCCAGGGCGTTTCGGCCACCACCGCCTCATCGCCGCCCGCCACCGTATTGGACTCGCGATAGGTCTCGCCCGACGGCAGATCGACATCGAAAAGATGAATCTTGCTGTAACGCGCCGCGATCTTGCCATCGGGCGAAAACAGGAAGGAGCGATTGGCGGTCTTGCTGTCGCTCATCTTGATCGCAAGCGAACCGATCAGCAGCCAGATGCCCAATTCCTTGGCGAGATCGCTGAATACCGGCAGCGCCGGATCATGGGCCTCGTCATAGCTCTGCGCCAGTTTGGCCCCCGCATCGGGCGCCATCAGGGTGGTGTTCTCCGGCGTGGCGATGAACTGGGCGCCGTCCTTGGCGGCGGCGCGAATCCAGCGCGCGGCGTCGCGGATATTCTCCGTCACATCGTCGCCGGAGCGAAGTTGAACACAAGCCGCTCGGAATTTGCTCAATGGAGACGATCCTTGATCTTGGCCAATCCCGCCTTGGCGCAAGGTTCATCCTGATCGCCCGAGGGCGCACCCGAAACCGCGATGGCGCCGATGATCTCGCCGCCTACAACGATAGGAACGCCACCCTTCCGCGGCTGGCCCATCGACGGATCGGCCATCAATTGCGCCATGAAGGCTGGGTCCGTCTGCGCACGGGTGGTGGCCTCGCCGCTGGTGATCTTCATCTTGAGCGCGGTCGTAGCCTTGCCCGAGGCGATGCGCTGGGTGATCGCGGCGGCGCCATCGCCCGAGATCAGCGCGATCGGCGTGCCCGCGGAGTCGATGGTCAGCGCGGTGACCTTAAGGCCTTGGGCGGTGCACATGGCGACAGCGGTCTGGTCGGCCTCGACAGCAAGCGCGGTGGGAATGCCGCGTGCGCGCGGCGGCCGAGGCGCGCGACCTTCGTCCATGTTGGGCGTGGGCAGGATGGTCTGGGCGAGCGCGGGCATAGCGATCAGCAACGTCGCGGCGGTGAGCATCAACCTGGTCATGGCAAATTCCCCTTTTTGCGCATTGTCGGAGCCAAGTCGGGGCTTGTCTAGGTCAGAAGCGGGTCCAGCTTGCCTTCGCGCTCCAGGGCATAAAGTTCGTCCGAGCCGCCGACATGGGTGTCGCCGATGAAGATTTGCGGCACGGTGCGGGCGCCGCCGGACTTGGCCAGCATCTCGTCGCGGGCCTTGTCGTCCATCATCACATCCACTTCCTGGTAAGCGACGCCCTTCTTGGCCAGAAGCGATTTGGCGCGGGCGCAATAAGGACAGATCGGCGTGGTGTAGACGGTGACAGGCTTCGTCATGATTCTTTTATACCGAAGCTTCGGTACCTTTCACAACGCGCGCCAACGCCAGAATCTGCACCTTGACGGCGCCCGCCCGCTTCAACGCCCGGGCGCAGGCATCCGCCGTGGCCCCGGTGGTGAGCACATCGTCCACCACAAGGATATTGCGGCCCCGGACCGGCGCCGCATCCGGAACCTTGAACACGCCCAGCACATTGCGGCGGCGGGCGCGGGCCGAAACCATCTCTCCCTGGCTTTGCGTGGCCCGGCTGCGCACCAGCGCCCGCACCGCAACAGGCGTTTCTGTTCGCCGGCCCAGCGCCCGGGCCAGTTCCGCCGCCTGGTTATAGCGGCGGCGCCAAAGCCGCGTGCGGTGCAGCGGCACCGGCACGATCAGCTCGCTGTCTTCGATCAGGCTTTTGCCGGTCCGCGCCAGCCATTGCGCAAAACCCGGCACCAGCTCCAGGCGGTCGGCGTGCTTGAGCGCCAGAATGGGGCCCCGGCTCGATTCGTCATAGGCGATGATGGCGCGGGCGCGGTCGAAGGATGGCGGCTTGGCCAGGCAAGCGGCGCAGCGCGCGCCGGGGCCAGGATCGACGCCGAACGGCAAGCCGCAGCAATCGCACAGCGGCCCGTCGAGAAAGGAAATTTTGCTCCAGCACGAGGCGCAAAAGCCTTGGCCCTGGCCCAAAGGTTCGCGGCAGGCGATGCAGAGCGGCGGAAACAGAAGGTCCGCGATTTTCCAATTCAGCGTCATTGCCTCTAATCTAGCCGCCGTGAGTTCGGAACACCCGCCCCTTTTTGACTTTCGCACCGCCCAGGCGGCCAGGGCGCGCGCCGCCCGTATCGGTGGAGACCGTTTTCTGGATGCGGCGGGATTGGACGGGCTTCTCCACCGGCTTTCTGCCGTCACCCGCAGCTTCGATCGCGGATTGTGGGTGGGCGATGTCTTGCCGCACGGCATCAAACGCTTCGCGCAGGACTGGACCATCGCTGATTTCGACGAACGGGAATTCCTTGCCGCCGAAGGGCCGTTCGACCTCGCCGTCAGTCTTTTTTCCCTGCAGGCGATCAACGATCTGCCGGGCGCCTTGATCCAGATCCGCCGCCTGCTCAAGCCGGATGGGCTCTTCCTGGCCGTGCTGTTCGGCGGCGCGACTTTGACGGAATTGCGCCAAAGCTTCACTGCCGCCGAAAGCGAGATTCTGGGTGGCGCGAGCCCGCATGTCGTCCCCTTCGCCGATGTGCGCGACATGGGCACGCTTTTGCAGCGCGCGGGGTTCGCCTTGCCAGTCACCGATATCGAGCGGCTGACGGTGCGTTATTCCACTTTTCCATCCCTGATCCAGGACCTGCGCGCCCATGGCCAAAGCAACGCGCTTTCCGGGCGGTGGAAAAATTTCGTCGGCAAGCGCATGCTGGGCGCGCTGAACGATCACTATTCCCGCCACCACGCCCAGGGCGGCAAGCTGATCGCGACATTCGAGATGCTGTATCTTATCGGATGGGCGCCGCATGAGAGCCAGCAGCAGCCGCTCAAGCCCGGCAGCGCCAAGACGCGCCTCAGCGACGCCTTAGGCACCGTCGAACGCAAAGCCTAGGGCATAGCTGAAACAATACGCACATACATGGCGGCCATCTGCGTGCCCAGACTGCCCAGCGCGGTGATGATCGCAAGCGAGATCAGAGCGGCGATCAGGGCATATTCGATCGCAGTTGCGCCGCGGGCAGCGGCGGCGAAATTGGTCACAGCAGATCGCGCAGCATCGGCAGCAGCGGCAAATCCGCTTCGGGCATGGGAAACGCGTCCCGGTTGGTCATCAGCTCGCGTGGCCTCACCCATTTGATCGCCGAATGCTCGTGGGCGCGCGGCGTTCCTTCCCAGCGCCGGCACAGATAAAGCGGCATCAGAAGATGGAATTGCGCGTAGCTGTGCGAGGCAAAGGTGAACGGCGCCAGGCATGTCGGCTTGACCGTGATGGTCAATTCCTCGCGCAGTTCGCGGATCAACGCCGTTTCCGGTGTTTCGTTCGGCTCGATCTTGCCGCCTGGAAATTCCCATAGTCCCGCCATCGCCTTGCCCGGCGGCCGCTGGGCTATCAGCACCCGGCCATCCGGATCGATCAGCGCCGCCGCCACCACAAGAATGACCGGAAGCACATTGTCGTGGCTCATGGTGAAATATCCCGGGCTAAAGCTGTCTTAATTGTCATGCTAAAATCCCATTAAGATGCTGGAGAAGGGCCAGCAGAACGCCGGAAAACAAGGAGACTAGCATGACAACTTTTGGAACCGCCGTCTGGCATGGCGGCCTCAAGGACGGCAAGGGCGCGATTTCCACCAAGAGCGGTGCGCTCAAGGATTACCCGTATGGTTTCGCCAGCCGCTTCGAAGGCAAGCCCGGCACCAATCCGGAAGAACTAATCGGCGCGGCCCATGCCGGCTGTTTCACCATGGCGTTGTCGCTGATCCTGGGCGATGCCGGCTTCACCGCCGATGAGATGAACACGCAGGCCGATGTCACCTTGGAAAAACAGGGCGACGGCTTCGCCATCACCAAGGTTCATCTCACCCTGACGGCCAAGATTCCCGGCTGCGACAAAGCGAAATTCGAAGAGCTGGCGGCAAAGGCCAAGGCGGGTTGCCCCGTCTCCAAGCTGCTCAAGGCGGAAATCACCTTGGACGCGAATCTGATCTAAGCGAAACGCGCGGCAACGATCCGTCCGATATCGGCAATCAGGGCTTGGCGCGCCGCGTCATCGCCACGTCCGCCCATCGTGTAAGCGGCAACAAGAATGGGCTTGCGTCCCGGTGGCGTAAGAATAGCGATATCGTTGGTGGCGCCTTGCGATGGATCGTTGCTGCTCCAGCGGCCCGTCTTGTCGCCCACCGTCCAGCCACTGGGCACGCCGGCGCGCAGCATCGCCGTACCGGTGGTGCTGGCGGCCAACCAACCCATCAACCGTGCGCGCGCTTCTGGAGAAACCGCGTTGCCCAGTAGCATGCCTTTGAGATCGCCCAGCATCGCCGCCGGCGTGGTCGTGTCCATGTCGCCATCGGGCACATTGAGAGCAGGTTCGCGCCGGTCCAGCCGCGTGACAGTGTCGCCGATCTCGCGCCACCACCCCGTCAAGGCTTGCGGCCCGCCCAACTCGGTCAGCAGCAGATTGGCGGCGGTATTGTCGCTGTAGACAATCGCGGCTTCGCACAGATCGACCACGCGCATGCCGGTCTCCACATTGCGGGTGGTGACGGGCGAGACCTCGAGCAGATCGCTTTTGCTGTAATGGATGACGCGGTTCAAATCTTCCTGGTCGGCGTCGGCGCGGGCGAGTATCGCCGCAGCCAGTGAAAGCTTGAACGTGCTGCACATGATGAAGCGTTCGCCTTCGCGCCAGCAGACCAGCTTGCCGGAATTGTAATCGACCGCGGCCACGCCGATGCGCGCGCCGCTCGTCGCTTCCAAATCCTTCAAGGCCAGCGATGGTTCGGCATAAAGCGCCTGTGCCCGCGCCGAGGCAGGGACAAGCAACGCCGCTGCGCCAAGTATCATACGGCGCGTCAGCAATCCCCCCTGCCCGTTTGCGAGCAGGTCCTTCGATTCGCCCATAGCGGTATCCTACCAGCCGTGCGGCAGGCTAACTACGGTACGAACCGTTAATATCTATATAGCCATGGGTAAGGTCGCAGGTCCAAACGCGGCCCACGCCTTTGCCAAGTCCCAGATCGACAAGGATTTCCACCTCGCGTCCGGACACCGCTTTGGTCGCCGCATTCTCGTCATATTTGGGCGCGCGCGCACCCTTCTCGGCGACGAGATGACCACCGAAAGAAATCTTCAATTTGTCGCGGTCGGCGGCCTCTCCGGCTTTGCCCACCGCCATCACCACGCGCCCCCAATTGGCGTCATTGCCGGCCATCGCGGTCTTGACCAAGGGCGAGTTGGCAATGGAAAGCGCGATCCGCCGCGCCGCCTGGTCGCTCTCGGCCCCGCTCACATCCACACGGATCAATTTCCCGGCACCCTCGCCGTCTTTCACCACCGCCAGCGCCAACTCCAGCAACAGCGCGTCCAGGCTTCTACGGAAGCCCAGCAGCCTTTTGTCCGACGCCTTGGCGACCGCGCCATGCTTGGCGCCTTTGCCGGTGGCGAACAGAAGCAGCGTGTCGCTGGTGGAGGTGTCCGAATCCACCGTGATGGAATTGAAGGACGGTCCCACGCCCGCGCTCAAACATTCCTGCAGCACCGAAGCCGGCAGGCTGGCGTCGGTGAAGACGAAAGCCAGCATGGTCGCCATGTCGGGCGCGATCATGCCCGAGCCCTTGGCGATGCCATTGATCGTGACTTTCACGCCATCGATGGCGGCGATGGCGGTGGCCAGCTTGGGAAACGTGTCGGTGGTCATGATCGCTTCGGCGGCGGCGCGCCAGCCTGACGCCGAGGCATCGTCGGCCACTTTGGAAAGAATCTTCGTGATTTTTTCCGACGCCAGCGGTTCGCCGATCACGCCGGTCGACGCCAGGAAGACCTCCGATGTCTTGCAGCCCACCACAGCGGCGGCGGCCTCGGCCACGGCGCGCACCCCCGCCTGACCGGCTTGGCCGGTGAAGGCGTTGGCGTTGCCGCTGTTGACCACCAGGGCGCGAGCCTGGCCGCGCTTCAACTGGGTGCGGCACCATTCGACCGGCGCGGACGCGGTCTTGGACTTGGTGAAGACACCCGCCACCTCGGTCCCGGGCGCCAGCATCGCCAGCAGCACGTCGGTGCGGTCCTTGTACTTGATCCCCGCCTCGCCGGTGGCCAGCCTTACCCCGGCCAAAGGCGGCAGATGGGCGAAACTTTTCGGCGCCAGTGGCGATATCGCTTTGGACGGCTTGGCTTGTGGCATGGCTGGCGGCTTTTTCTTACCCTTGGCCATGCGTCCCCCGGAATTGGCGGCCCCCGGCCGCCGCCGGCGGAGTGTGTGGAAAACCGTTATTTTGACAAGCCCCTATTTCGGCTTAGGCCAAATTTGACAATGGGATAGGCCGTTCTTATGTCACAGGCCTCGAACCGCCATCCGGACTGGCGGTTTTATCCCTAAAGCCGGCCCTACCGAGGACTTCATGCTGGGTATCAGCGCGCTTGCGAAACAGTTTTTTGGCTCCGCCAACGAGCGCAAAATCAAGCCCTATTGGGCGACGGTGACCAAGATCAATGCCTTGGAACCGCGCTTCAAGGCCATGAGCGACGAAGAGCTCAAGGCCATGACCCCCGCGTTCCGCGAGCGGCTCGCGGCGGGTGAGACCTTGGAAGACCTGATGTCGGAGGCCTTTGCGGTGGTGCGCGAGGCTGCCACGCGGACCCTGGGACAGCGCCATTTCGACGTCCAGCTGGTGGGCGGCATGGTGCTGCATGACGGCCATATCTCGGAAATGAAGACCGGCGAAGGCAAGACCTTGGTCGCCACTCTTCCCACCTATCTCAACGCCCTGGCCGGTGACGGCGTGCATGTGGTGACGGTGAACGATTATCTGGCCCAGCGCGACAGCGAGTGGATGGGCCAGATCTACCGCTTCCTGGGATTGACGGTCGGCTGCATCGTCCATGGCCTCGCCGACGAGGAGCGGCGCGAATCCTATGCCGCCGACGTCACTTACGGCACCAACAACGAATTCGGCTTCGACTATCTGCGCGACAACATGAAATACGCGCTCAACACCATGACCCAGCGCGGCCATGCCTATGCCATCGTCGACGAAGTGGACTCCATCCTGGTCGACGAAGCGCGCACGCCTTTGATCATCTCCGGTCCCACCGAGGACCTGACACAGATGTACAGGGCCGTGGACACCCTCATGGTCCATCTCAAGCGCGAAGATTATGACCTGGACGAGAAACAGCGCCAGGTGACGCTGACCGAAAACGGCGCCGAGCATATGGTCCAGCTGTTGCGCGCCGCCGGACTGCTCGCTCATGGCGATCTCTACGACACCGAGAACATCTCGGTGGTCCATCACGTCAATCAGGCGCTGAAAGCGCATTACCTGTTTCAGCGTGACAAGGACTATATCGTCAAGAACGATCAGGTAGTGATCATCGACGAATTTACCGGCCGCATGATGGAAGGCCGCCGCTATTCGGAGGGCCTGCACCAGGCGCTGGAAGCCAAGGAACAGGTGACGGTGCAGCCGGAAAACGTCACCCTCGCCTCCATCACCTTCCAGAATTATTTCCGCCTCTATGAGAAGCTGGCCGGCATGACCGGCACCGCCATGACCGAGGCGGCCGAATTCATGGATATCTACAAGCTCGACGTCCTTGAAGTGCCCACCAATGTGGCGGTGGCGCGCGCCGATTTTGACGACGAGGTCTATCGCAGCGCCGACGAGAAGAACGACGCCATCATCAAGCTGATCGAAGTGTGCCGCGAAAAAGGCCAGCCCGTGCTGGTGGGCACCACCTCGATCGAGAAATCCGAGCATCTGTCCGAGCTGCTCAAGAAGCGGGGCGTGCCCCACCATGTGCTGAATGCCCGTTATCACGAGCAGGAAGCCTTTATCGTGGCGCAGGCCGGCGTGCCCGGCGCCGTCACCATCGCCACCAACATGGCCGGCCGCGGCACCGACATTCAGCTGGGCGGCAATGCCGATATGCGCATCCGCCACGAGTTGGCGACCGTGACCGATCCGGCCGAGCGCGCGGTCAGGATTCAGGCCATTCGCGACGAAGTCGCCGCCTACAAGGAAAAGGCGTTGGCAGCGGGGGGGCTGTATGTGATCGGCACCGAGCGCCATGAAAGCCGACGCATCGACAATCAGCTGCGCGGCCGGTCCGGCCGCCAGGGCGACCCGGGCGCGTCCAAATTCTTCCTGTCGCTGCAGGACGATCTGATGCGCATCTTCGGCTCCGAGCGCATGGACGCGATCCTCACCCGTTTGGGGCTGGAGCCCGGCGAGGCCATCACCCATCCCTGGGTGAACAAGGCGCTGGAGAAGGCGCAGCAGAAGGTCGAGGCGCGCAACTTCGAAATCCGCAAGAACATTCTCAAATATGACGATGTGCTCAACGACCAGCGCAAGGTGATCTTCGAGCAGCGCAAGGAGATCATGTCGTCGGACGACGTCTCCGACCAAGTCGCCGATTTCCGCGAGGACGTGGTGGAGGCCCTGGTCGCCCGTCATATTCCGGAAAAAGCCTATGCCGAGCAATGGGACGCGGCGGGCCTGCATGACGAAGTGGCGAAGATCTTCGCGCTCGATCTGCCGGTCCTGGACTGGACGAAGGAAGAAGGCATCGCCGACGAGGAAGTGCGCGAGCGCATCCAGAAAGCCGTGGAAGCGCGCGCCGCCGAGCGTGCGGCCAATTTCGGCGTCGACATCACCCGCTATGTCGAGAAAGCTATCCTGCTCCAGACCTTGGACACCAATTGGCGCGAGCACATCGTCAATCTCGACCATCTGCGCCAATATGTGGGCCTGCGCGGCTATGGCCAGCGCGATCCGCTCAACGAGTATAAAGGCGAGGCGTTCGAGTTGTTCGAGGCCTTATTGGCCAAGCTGCGCAGCGACGTGATCGAGCAATTGATGCATGTGAAGATCCAAACCGGCGAACCGCCGCCCGAGATCGCGCCCCGGCCCCTGCCCGTCATGCAGGCCAGCCATATCGATCCCCTCACCGGCGAAGATGAAATGGCGCCGCCGCTGGCGGAGTTCACCCGCGTGCCCACCGGACCGGTCGATCCCAACAAGCCGGAGACCTGGGCCAAGGTGCAGCGCAATGCGCTGTGTCCGTGTGGGTCAGGACGCAAATACAAGCATTGTCATGGAGCCTTGGTCTGATTGTCTCGCTCTGCCGAGGGCCGAGGCCTGAGGTGGCGATGACGCTTTCTGACGCTTGCGTGTCAGACGCCGAGGAGACGTGACGTGCTGACCGAACACAAGGTTCAGGAAAAAATCGTCTGGGTTGACCTCTGCGAGCCCACGTCAGAGGAAGTCGCGAAAGCCTGCGGCACCTATGGCCTCAACATTCCGCCCCGCAAGGAGCTGGAGGAAATCGAGTTTTCCAGCCGCCTGAAATATGAGGACGGCGTTTTCACCATTTCCGTGCCGGTGACGCCGCACGGTCCTGACGGCGACATCACCTCGCCGCTGGGCTTGGTCCTCAGCAAGGACATGCTCGTCACTGTTCGTTTCGCGCATCTGCACACATTTCCGGACATCATCGCGCGGGTCGAAAAGCGAGACCACAGCGCTCCCGAGATTTTCCTGATGATCCTGGAAGCGCTGGTCGATTACAGCGCCGACCGGCTGGAAGACATGCGGGCCCAGGCGCTGGCCATTTCCAACCGCATTTTTCACAAGGACATTTCACGCAAGGCCGAGCGCAACGTGATTCGTATGAACCGCATGTTGCGCGACACGCTGGTCGAAATCGGCGATTTGGGCGAACGGCTTTCCCATACAAGGGACACATTGCTGGTCCTGCAACGCGCGTTGCCGTTTGTGGCGGAGCATGGCGATGGCTGGATGGGACTGCAGCTCAAGGCGCGCCTGAAAACGGCAGCGAACGACGTCCAATCGCTTAATGATTACGAAGTGCATCTCACCGACAAGATCCAGTTCCTGCTGGACGCCGATCTGGGCTTCATCAACACCGAACAGAACGAGTTGTTCAAAGTGCTCACCATCGCCTCGGTGGTGGGCATTCCGCCCACCTTTGTGGCCAGCATGTACGGGATGAATTTCCATAACATGCCCGAGCTGAGCTGGGCATTGGGTTATGAGTGGGGCCTGTTCCTGATCGTGCTTTCCATCGTCCTGCCCATCGGGTGGTTCAAATGGAAGGGTTGGTGGTAGTTGCCCAAATTCCGTGTTCGCGCCCCACGCGCGTCCATACGCTGCCGCTAGGACGCCTAGGGCGGGTTCAAATGGAAGCGTTGGTGGTAGCGGCGGCGCTCAGAGATTACGGCCCATGGCGAGATATTTCTCCCGCCGGGCCCGTACCAATTGCTCGCCGCTCTGGCCGTCCATTTCGGCAAGGCCCTTGGCGATCTGATCGCTCACCGCCTGGATCGCTTCCTGTGGCGCGCGGTGGGCGCCGCCTTCTGGCTCCGGCACCACCGCGTCAATCAATTTCAATTGTAGAAGATCCTGGGCCGTGATCTTGAGCGCGGTGGCGGCGTCCTGCGCCTTGTCGCCCGAGCGCCACAGGATCGACGAGGCGCCCTCCGGCGAAATCACCGAATAGATGGCGTGCTCCAGCATATAGACGCGATTGGCGGCGGCGATGGCGATGGCGCCGCCCGACATGCCTTCGCCGACGATGGTGGCGATGAACGGCGCCTTGAGCGCCAGCCCCGCCTCGATCGAACGGGCGATGGCTTCGGCCTGGCCGCGCTCTTCGGCGCTCACGCCCGGATAGGCGCCCGAGGTGTCGCAGAAGGACAGCACCGGCAAGCCGAAACGGCCGGCCAGCTCGAACAGCCGCACGGCTTTGCGATAACCTTCCGGCATCGCCATGCCGAAATTGTGCTGCAGCCTGGTCTTGGTGTTGTTGCCTTTTTCCTGACCCAGAAATGCGACCGGCCGTCCCCGGAACCGCGCCAGGCCCGCCACCACCGCCTGGTCTTCGCCGAATGAGCGGTCGCCGGCCAGCGTCGTCATGTCGTCGAAAATCACCTTGGCATAATCGAGAAAGTGTGGCCGGTCCGGGTGACGCGCCACCAGCACCTTCTGCCAGGGCGTAAGCCGGGCATAGGTATCGCGCACCATCTGGTCCGCCCGCGTGGTGAGCCGCGCCACATCGCCGTCGATGTCCATGTTGGGATCGGTTTCGGCGAGCTTCCTCAGCTCGACGATCTTGCCTTCCAGTTCGGAGATGGGGCGTTCAAAATCCAGGTAATGCATGAAGCTGTTCCGAAAATCGGGGGGAAGTTGCCATATCAGCCCGGGAAAAGGAAAGCATTGTTATGTCAACGCGGTTTCCGCTCCTTCGACAAAGGATGCGCCCTGTTCATGACCTTTTTCAAATGATCCTTGGCGACATGGGTGTAGATTTCGGTGGTGGCGATATCGGCATGGCCCAATAAAGTCTGCACCGAGCGGAGATCGGCGCCGCCTTCCACCAGATGGGTGGCGAAAGCGTGGCGCAGCACATGGGGCGAGACCTTGGCGGGATCGAGCCCCGCTTTCAGCGCCAGGCTTTTCAGAAGCTGATGGAACCGCTGACGGCTGAGATAGCCTTCCGCCGCCCGCGAGCAGAACAGAAAACGTTCGGCATGGGCGCGGCGCGGCCCCTTGGGCAAGAACCCGGCGCGCACATCGAGATAGGCTTCGATCGCAGTTCGCGCGCTGGCATTCAAGGGCGCGAGCCGTTCCTTGTTGCCCTTGCCCCTGACCAGAATGAAATTCTCGCGGCTCTTCACCGCCTGAAGCGGCAGTCCCGCCAGTTCCGACACCCGCAATCCCGCCGCGTACAACATCTCGACAATGCAAGTGAGACGCTTGGCTTCGGCATCGTCTCCTTTTGTCGCCGCCGCGATCATCGCCTCCATGTCATCGGTCGAGAGGATTTTGGGAAGCGGCCGGGACAATTTTGGCGCTTCGACCGCTTCGGTGGGATTATCCTTGCGTGTACCCTCGCCATAGAGAAAGCCGAAAAACTGGCGGAGCGCCGACAGGCGCCGCGCCTGGGATGACGCCGCCAATCCCGCCTTGGACAGATGCGCCAGATAGGCGCGGATATCCTCGCGGCTGGCCGACGCGATCCCGCCTTTGGCGAAGCCCGCGAAATCGGCAAGGTCGCGGGCATAGGCGGCCAGCGTATTGGCGCCGGCCCCGCGTTCGGCGCTCATCATCTCCAGAAAGGCTTCGATCCGGCCGTCTTGGCGAGTCATTGCTCTGCTTTAGCATTTTTTCCGCCGGAACTTTCGTGTATCGGAAAGGCATGGCATTGAACCGTACCATAGCGCTGGTGGGCATGATGGGCGCCGGTAAGACGTCGATCGGCCGGCGGCTGGCCGCGCGGCTGAGCGTGCCCTTCCGCGACGCCGACCATGAGATCGAGACGGCGGCGGGTCTCACAGTCGCGGAGATTTTCGAGCGCTTCGGTGAAAGTCATTTCCGCGACGGCGAGCGCAAGGTGATCGCGCGGCTTCTGGAAGAGGCGCCCCATGTGCTGGCGACTGGCGGCGGCGCCTTCATGGATGAATCCACCAGGGCCGCGATGGCCGATGCCGCCTTCACCATCTGGCTGAAGGCGCCAATCCATCTTTTGGTCTCACGGGTGAAAAAACGTGAGACCAGGCCACTCTTGAAGGAAGGCGACATACACGCCACCTTGGAACGGTTGCTCGCCATCCGCGAACCGGTTTATGCCAAAGCCGATATGACGCTGGACAGCGCAGACGAGCCGCATGGCGCCCCTGTCGAGCGCATCATCGAGGCGTTGCGCGCGCACGGATTGTACGGGGATACATGACCGAGATCATCAAAGTGGCCTTACGCGAGCGCAGTTACGACATCCATGTTGGCCATGGCTTGCTCGGCGAAGCGGGCGCGCTTTTGAAGCCGCTGGCGCGCGGACCTTTGCCGGTGGTCACCGACGCCACAGTGGGCGAAATCCACCTCGCCAATTTTCTGGAATCTTGCGGCAGGGCCGGCATGGACGCGCATCCACTGGTGATGCCGCCGGGCGAAGAATCCAAGAGTTTCGCCGGGCTGGCGGAATTGTCCCGCGAACTGCTCGATAGCGGCGTGGACCGCGGCGGCTTGATCGTCGCCTTGGGCGGCGGCGTGATCGGCGATCTCACCGGCTTTGCCGCCGGCATTCTCAAGCGCGGCGTGGCCTTCGCCCAGATACCCACCACACTTCTGGCCCAGGTGGATTCCTCGGTGGGCGGCAAGACCGCGATCAACGCGCCCCAAGGAAAAAACCTGCTGGGACTGTTTCATCAACCCCGCATCGTGATCGCCGACACCGCGCTGCTGGCAACCTTGCCGCGCCGCGAATTGCTGGCGGGCTATGCCGAAGTGGTCAAATATGGCGCGCTGGGCGACGCGGAGTTCTTTTCCTGGCTGGAACAGAATGGCGCCAAGGCGCTGGCGGGAGACAAGGCGGCCCTGATCCATATGGTGGCCCATTCCTGCCGGATGAAAGCGGCGATCGTGGCCCGCGACGAACGCGAGGCGGGCGAGCGGGCGCTGCTCAATCTGGGTCATACCTTCGGCCATGCCCTGGAAGCAGCCACGGGATTTTCGGCGCGCCTGATTCACGGCGAAGGCGTTGCGATCGGCATGGCGCTGGCGTTCCAATTGTCGGTGCGCCTGGGGCTTTGCCCGAAGGACGATTCGGACCGGCTGACACGTCATTTGAAAGAAGCGGGCCTGCCCGCCTTCGTCAGCGACATCGCCCCGCCCCGCCCCGCCGCGGAGGCGCTTCTGGCCGCCATGGGCCATGACAAAAAGGTGAAGGATGGCAAGCTCACTTTCATCCTGGTCCGCGGGTTGGGACGCGCCTTTGTCACCAGCGACGTGCCCTTGGACGCCGTGAAAGATGTCCTGAACGGCTGAAAGCTGGCATTGTCTTCTCAGAGTTTGAGGACCAAGGCCCATGCTTCTGCCCGCGCTCGGCGCCATCTTATTGCTTTTGATCGTTTCGGCCTTCTTCTCGCTGTCGGAAACCGCGCTCACCGCGGTCAGCCGGGGCCGCATGCACCAGTTGGAAAAAGATGGCAGCCACGCCGCCCGCGACGTCAACCGGCTGGTTGCCAACCGCGAGCAGCTGATCGGCGCGGTCCTGCTGGGCAACACTTTCATCAACATCCTGGCGTCATCGCTTGCCACCGAAATTTTCAATGCGCGGCTGGGCCCGCGCACCGTGGCGGTGACCACCGCCGTGATGACCTTGGTCATCCTGGTGTTCGCCGAAGTCCTGCCCAAGACCTTAGCCATCACCCGCACCGACCGCGCCGCGCTGGCCGTGGCCGCGCCCCTGTGCAAGATCGTGGCCGTGCTGGCCCCCATCGTCGCCGGAGTGCAATGGCTGGTGTGGAAGCTGCTTCTTCTGTTCGGCGTCAAACCCGAGCATATGGAAAGCGTCGAGGCGGCGCACGACGAGATTCGCGGCGCGGTGGCGCTGCATCACCAAGAAGGCAGTGTCGAACGCGAACATCGCGATATGATCGGGGGAATTCTCGATCTGCGCGATCTCACCGTGGCCGATGTGATGATGCACCGCACCTACATGGTCACTGTGGACGCCGATCTGCCGCCCCAGGACATCGTAACCCAGGTGATGGACAGCCAGCATACCCGCGTGCCGCTATGGCGCAGCGAGCCGGAGAACATCATCGGCGTGCTCCACACCAAGCACCTCGCGATGGCGCTGGTTGAACACAAGGGCGATCTCAAGGCCTGCAATGTGCCAGGATTGGCGACACCGCCCTGGTTCGTGCCCGAGACCACGACCTTGGAAGAATTGATGGACTCATTCCGCCAACGCCGCAGTCATTTTGCCCTGGTGGTGGACGAATATGGCGGCCTGCAGGGCCTGGTGACCTTGGAAGACATATTCGGCGAGATTTTCGGCGAATTGCCCGACGAGCATCAGCAGGAGGAACGGCCGGATGTGCGCCGCCGCCCCGATGGCTCTTATCTGGTGGACGGCACCGTGACGGTGCGCGACTTGAACCGCGAGCTGGAATGGAATTTGCCCGATGAAGGCGCCACCACCGTCGCCGGCCTGGTGATCCAGGAAGCCCAGACCATTCCCGATCCGGGTCAGCGCTTTGCCTTCTTCGGCTACAAATTCGAAGTCCTGCGGCGCCAGCGCAATCAGATCACGGCAATCAAGGTCACCCCTCCGCTCAAACACACCAAGACATGAGGCACGCCAAGGCATGATTGTCGCCGCCAAGGCGCTGAGGTTCAAACTTCCGAAGGGCTGAGCGCGGTCAGCGACAAAGCGTGGACCTGACCCCGCATTTCCTCATCCAGGGCGGTATAGACGCGGCGCTGCCGTTCCACCCGCGACAGGCCGGCGAATTGATCCGAGACGATGCGCACGGTGAAATGCGTCTCGCCCTGGCTGCCGTCGTCGCGCGTGGCGCCGGAATGCCCGGCATGACGATGGCTGTCATCCGTCACGGAAATTTCGCTTGGCGCGAACGCCGAAGCAAGTTTATCCCGTATTGTCTCGGATACGCTCATGATTTGGACCAAGCGGCGAAGTCCCAGCCAAAGTCAAGCGATACGTTTTCTTGGTTTTTAACCGTTTCGCACCCATAATTGCTTCATGACGCAGCCCCGCCCGCGCTTCAAAAGCGACATCCGCATCAAGAAGGATGTGCCGGTGCCTAAAGCCAAAAGCGAGGCACGTCCCTGCGCGGTCAAGAATTGCGCGGAGCCGGGCGATTGCCGGGTGCCGAAATCGCGCGAGAATCTTTCCGACTATCTTTTCCTCTGCACCGCCCATGCCCGGGCGCACAATGAGGCATGGGATTTCTTCAAGGGCATGGACGACAGCGACATCGAAAAGTTCCGCGAGGAAGCGATTTTCGGCCATCGCCCCACCTGGCCGCTGGGCAGGCGCGGCGCCCCGATCCGGACCGGTCAAGGCCCCGCGCATTTTCATGACGGCCATGCGGTATTCGGCGAGGACGATGAAAATGGCCAGCCGCGCCGTCCGGAACGCCAATTGACGCGGCTGCAGGTCACCGCGATGGACACGCTGCAGCTGGCGCACAACGCCACCTTGATCGAGATCAAGGCGCGGTATAAGGAACTTGTGAAACGGTTCCATCCCGACGCAAATGGCGGCGACCGGGGCGCCGAAGAGCGTCTGAAACAGGTGATTAAGGCCTATGGCGTGTTGCGCGCCTTCGGCCTGGCCTGATCGTCCCCGCCGCTGATGCCGGGTGGATGCCATCCGGAACAGAGATATGAGTTTTCCAGAAACAGCCTTGGATCCATCGGCGAAGCCCGACATCGAAATCGATGCCGCGAAAGTCTTTGGCATTCAGACCAAGATGAAAGTGCCCGCCTTCAGCAAGGCGAGCGAGCATGTGCCCGACCGCGACGATGCCTATCGTTTCGACCGCGAGACCACGCTGGCGATCCTGGCGGGCTTCGCCTTCAACCGCCGCGTGATGATCCAGGGCTATCACGGCACCGGCAAATCCACCCATATCGAACAGGTGGCGGCACGGCTCAACTGGCCCTGCATCCGCATCAATTTGGACAGCCATATCAGCCGCATCGACCTGATCGGCAAGGACGCCATTGTGCTCAAGGATGGTCAGCAGGTCACTGAATTTCGCGAGGGCCTGTTGCCATGGGCGCTGCAGCGGCCGGTGGCGCTGGCGTTCGATGAATATGACGCCGGCCGTCCCGACGTGATGTTCGTGATCCAGCGCGTGCTGGAAGTCCAAGGCAAGCTCACTTTGCTCGACCAGAACAAGGTGATCCGGCCGCATCCCGCCTTTCGTCTGTTCTCCACCACCAATACGATCGGGTTGGGCGACACCACCGGCCTTTATCACGGCACCCAGCAAATTAATCAGGGCCAGATGGACCGCTGGAGCATTGTCACCACCCTCAATTATCTCAGCCACGATGCCGAGGCCGAGATCGTG
>DATBAP010000093.1:0-31030 GCA_036271455.1 Rhizomicrobium sp. | reverse complement strand
CCGAAGCGGATGCCACCATCGGTCAGTTCGTGCGTGTACGGGTCACGGCATCACGCCAACCCGCCACCAGCCGTGCCCGTGTCCTCGCCTCCATCGTCGGCGTGAAACGCTTTTCGCGGCGCCAGCTTTTGGCGAAGCCTTCTTCGCCCGGCCACACGCCTGCGCCTGAACCTGCCAGCCAAGCCGCGCCCAGGGCGGTGGTCTCCAGCACCACCGGCCGATCCACTGGCGCATCCAGGATGTCGGCCAGCCGCTGCAGCATCCAGTCGCTGGCCACCATGCCGCCATCCACCCGCAGCACCGTGTCCGAAGCGCCCGGCCAATCGGCGCGCATGGCGTCCAGGAGATCGAGGGTCTGGTAGCAGACCGCTTCCAGCGCGGCGCGGGCGATTTCCTTGGGCCCCGTGTTGCGGGTAAGCCCGAACAAAGCGCCACGGGCATGGGCATCCCACCAGGGCGCGCCCAGGCCGGTGAAGGCGGGGACCAGATAGACCGCTTGTTCGGGATCGGCGGCCGCCGCCAGGGGCCCGCTTTCGTCGGCACGGGCGATCAGATGTAAGCCATCGCGCAGCCATTGGATCGCCGCGCCCGCCACGAAGATCGAACCTTCCAGGGCATAAACGCTCTTGCCGTCGAGGCGATAGGCGATGGTGGTGAGAAGCCGCTTGGTGGAGGTGATCCGTTTCGCGCCCGTGTTGAGGACCGCGAAGCAACCCGTGCCATAAGTGGATTTGAGCATGCCGGGCGTGAAACAGGCCTGGCCCATGGTCGCCGCCTGCTGATCGCCGGCGATGCCGCGAATGGCGATGGCGGTCCCGAACAAAGCCGGATCGGTGGCGCCGAAATCGTCGCGGCATTGCTTGATCTCGGGCAGCATTGCGCGCGGCACGCCGAACAGCTTGAGCAGCTCATCGTCCCAGACGCCCTGTTCGATGTCGCAAAGCATCGTGCGCGAGGCATTGGTGAGATCGGTGGCGTGGACTTTGCCGCCGGTGAGCCGCCAAAGGATGAAGGTGTCCACCGTGCCGAAGGCGAGCTCGCCGCGTTCCGCCCGCGCGTGCGCGCCTTCGACCTGATCCAGAATCCATCTGATCTTGGTGGCCGAGAAATAGGGATCGAGCAGAAGACCCGTCCTGGCCGTCACCATGGGTTCCGCGCCGTCACGGCGCAGCTTTTCGCACGCATCGGCGGTGCGGCGGTCCTGCCAGACAATGGCGTTGTGAATGGCGCGGCCGGTCTTCTTGTCCCAGATCAGAGTGGTTTCGCGCTGATTGGTGATGCCGATGGCGGCGATGTCGGAGGCCGACAATTTGGCATCGGCGAGCGCGCCCCGCATGGTGGCAAGCACGGTGCGCCAGATGTCTTCCGGATCGTGCTCGACCCAGCCGGAGCGAGGAAATATCTGCGGGAATTCCTGCTGCGACACGCCTTGCACGCGATAGGCGCCATCGAAGATGATTGTGCGCGACGAGGTCGTGCCTTGATCCACCGCCAGTACAAAATTCGCCATGCTTCCCTCACGCTCGTGCGATTTGATCTGTCGCGCCTTCAAGATGCGACGCAAGCGCCTGTTCCTCGGCCGGCGAGAAACGCAGCCCCAGCTTGCTGCGCCGCCAAAGAATATCGGTGGCGGTGAGCGCCCATTCCTTTTCCACCAGGAACGCCACTTCGCGCTCCCCCAGATCGGCGCCGAATATCCGCCCCAGATCGCCATCCTTCAGGATCGCCTGCGCTTCGGTGCCATAAGCGCGCGCCAGGCGGCGGATGGTCGGCGGCGCGATCTTTGGCGCGCGTTTCTGGAGCGATGTCACCAGCGCTTCGAAGCCATCCATGGGGAAATCGCCGCCCGGCAAGGTCGCGCCCTTGGTCCAGGCGGGGCCGCGCGCGCCCAAGACGCTTTCGATCTTCTCCAGCGCCCGTTCCGACAAATGGCGATAGGTGGTGATCTTGCCGCCGAATATGTTGAGGATCGTGCCGCTTTCCATCGTGCCATCCAGTTTGAGCACATATTCGCGGGTGGTCTCCTGCGCCTTCGAGGCGCCGTCGTCGTAAAGCGGCCTCACCCCCGAATAGGTCCAGACGATGCCTTCGCGCGTCACGGGAATGCGGAAATATTCGCTGGCCGCGGCGCAGAGATAATCAATCTCTTCCGGCGTCGCCTTCACCATCGCCGGATCTCCGGGGTAATCGCGATCGGTGGTGCCGATCAGAGTGAAATCATTTTCATAAGGAATGGCGAAGATCACCCGTCCGTCGCGGTTCTGGAAGATATAGCAGCGGTCGTGATCATAGAGCCGCTTCATCACCAGGTGACTGCCCTGCACCAGGCGGACATGGCGGCGTGACGCTTCGCCCACCACCGAGTTCAGCACATGATCCACCCAAGGTCCGGCGGCGTTCACCACCAGCTTCGCCCCTACCTCGCGGGTTTCGCCGGACCTTCGGTCCTTCAGCCGCACCACAAAGCCGCCGTCCTGCCGCGTCAGATGGGTGACCTGAGTTTGGGTATGGATGCGCGCGCCCCGCCCTGCAGCGTCGCGCGCATTCAGAACCACCAAGCGCGAATCCATCACCCAGCAATCGGAATATTCAAAGCCGCGTGTCATGGACGGCTTCAGGGCCGCGCCCGCGGGATCGCGCCTGAGGTTCAGGCTGCGCGTCGGCGACAGGCGTTTTCTTCCGCCGATATGGTCGTAAAGAAAAAGCCCCAGCCTGAGCAGCCAGGCGGGGCGGGAATCCGCAGCTTCCGGCAGCACGAAACGCAGCGGCCAGATGATATGGGGCGCCATCGCCCACAGCACTTCGCGCTCCTTCAGCGCCTCGCGCACCAAGGCGAAGTCATAGAATTCCAGATAGCGAAGCCCGCCATGGATCAGCTTGGTGGACGCTGAGGAGGTGCCGGAGGCGAGGTCATTCTGTTCGGCCAGCAGCACGGAAAAGCCGCGGCCCACCGCATCCCGGGCGATGCCGCAGCCATTAACGCCGCCGCCCACCACCACAATGTCGAATTGTTCCACCCTTCTGCTCTACCCCTGGGACGCCCGGCTCGAAAGGATGCTAGCCCAATCCGTTCCTGCGCCCAACTCCTGGAACATCCCTCCAGCTTCGGCGTTCTCTTCATGTGATTTGCCGGTCAGAGATGACCCGGCGGTCACAAAGAGCGGCGGAGAATGGCGCAAGCCAGTTCCCGCCGCTCTCGTTTTGAGGATGGAATGCATGGCAAAATATTCGGGATATAACGCGCCCAAGACCCGCCGAGGCGCGACGGTCCTCCGGGGCCCTGTCGAGCTCTTCATCTTCATGGCGGGGCTATTCGGGAGCGTGGCGCTGTTACTGATCGCGCTGCTGATGCATATCTGACGGCACATTCGCGGCCATGAAAAAAGCCCGGCCGCGCCACCGGGCTTTTTCTTTTCAGGCGGTATCGCCGGAATTCTAGCGGTGGAAGCGGCCTTCGATCGCCGCCTTGCCGATGATATGGCCGTCCATCGCCGCCAGCACCTGCTGGCGCGTGGCGTCCGGGCCCAGAGTCAATTTCGTGTCCAGCGCGAAGAGTTCGATCGTGTAGTGGTGATAGACGCCGCGCGCGCCCGGACCCATGAAGCCGGGATGGCCGCCCAGATTGTTGGGTTGGATGGTGCCATCGGAAAGCGTGGGCTGGTTGGGCACGCCTTCGGGAAGCGCATGCACACTGGCGGGAATATTGAAGGCCATCCAGTGCAACACATCTTCCACGCCTTTGCGCGGCGCGGTGTCGGGATCATGCATGATGAGCGTGAAGCTCTGGGTCGCGGCTGGCGCATTATCCCAGGCCAGTGCGGGCGAGACGGGCGATGGCGAATTCTGGGTGTACTTGTCGGGAATGACGGCGCCGTCGGTGAAAGACGAGCTGGTCAAAGTCATGGGTGTAGGCGGCGGTGGCGCGGCGGTCTGCGCCTGGGCGAGCGCGCCCGCCCCTATCAAAAGTGAAGTGCATAGCAGCGTGGTCTGAATGATCCGCATCGTCCCCTCCCGGGTTTGCAAAAGCCCGCCATCTTCCCTGCAAAAGGGCCGGCCATCAAGAGAACCGAGTCTGAATGGCGTCAGTTTACGCGGTGCTGGCTGCGCAATTCGGCCCGCGCCGCATCCATCTCGGCGGCGAAGCGGGGATCCTGTATCAGCCGGATCGCCACGATAGTGCCGAAGTCCTGGCCGGCCATAATGTCGCTACGGAAATGCATGCCGCAGACCAGCCGGTTCTCGGCATATTCGCGGGCGCGCTCCAGAATGACTTGCGCCTTGTCTGGCATCAGCGCCGCCAGCACCACGCCGGTCGAAAAAGCCAAGGTGGCATGGCCGCTGGGATAAGATGTCCTGGCAGGACCGGGCGCATGCATCTCGCAGGACGCGATGGTGGAATCGACAATCCAGGGCCGGTCGCGGTGGAAGAATTTCTTCGCCGCGCCGGCATCCGCCGACTGTTCTTGGACGACATCGTCCAGCAATTTTGAAGTGGCCGGCAGCGCCGTCAGGTCAAAACCCAAAACGTTGTTGAACAGGTCTGGCCGCTCGTCATCGGAGTCATGTTTGGCGGCAGCCATCATGCCAGGGGTGGCCCGCGCCGCGATGGCATGAAGTTCGGTGACCTCGGCTTGCGCCTGGGGCGAGCCGGCAACGGGCGGTGGCGGCAACAGATGCGAGCCATCGATTTGGGCCGGACCCAGCAATACGGCGTCCGCCAAGCCGCAGCCGGCGAATAGGAATAAAAGAGCAAAAAGACCGCGTTTCATGCTGTTCTTTTCCCATCCTGGTTTGTCGGTTGGGTAACAGGGCCTATACCAAAAATCAATTTACTCCGGCGCGCGGACGCTTTTGCGCCCTTGCCACGGCAGGCCGCGCCCTCGAACATAGGGTTGGAGCGTCCCGGACATGGTCATGAAAATATTGGTGATCGAAGACGATCTCGAGACGGCGGACCATATCGGCCACGCCTTGCGCGCCCAGGGTCACGAAGTGGACGAGAGCTTCGCCGGACCCGACGGCCTGGCCAAGGCGCGCGGCGGCAAGCACGCCGCCCTGATCGTGGACCGCATGCTGCCGGGCATGGATGGCCTCAGCCTGGTGAAGCAGTTGCGGCGTGAAGGCAGCCAGACGCCGGTGCTGTTCCTCACCACCATGAGCGGCATTGACGACCGGGTGGCGGGGCTGGAAGGCGGCGGCGACGATTACCTCACCAAGCCTTTCGCGTTGGCCGAGCTGGTGGCGCGCGTCAATGCCATCACCAGGCGCGGCGACCAGCGCCAGACCATGCTGCGCGCCGGCGATCTGGAAATGGACCTGATCCGGCGCGAAGTGCGCCGTGCCGGCAAGATGGTGGATTTGCAGCCCCAGGAATTCAAGCTGCTGGAATATATGCTGCGCAACGCCGGGCGCGCGGTCACCCGCAGCATGCTTTTGGAGAATGTCTGGGAGCTGCATTTCGATCCCCGCACCAATATTGTGGAAACCCATATGAGCCGCCTGCGCGGCAAGATGGATCGCGGCCAGGCAGTCGAATTGATTCATACCATCCGCGGCACGGGCTATATCCTGCGTGCCGATTAGAGCCTTTCACACCGAAGGCTTTCGCATCGCGGCGATCTTCGTCGCCATCTTCGCGCTTTCGGCCGCGGCGCTGACCGCCGTCACCATCGTGATCGTGAACGGGGAATTCCGCGACCAGATCGTGCAATTCGCCAATGCCGATATCGCCGCGGTCAAGGATGGCTATCGCACCAATGGCGTATCCGAGGCCAAGGAAGTGATCGGCCAGCGCATGGCCGCGCCCGGCACTTCCGATTTCTTCCTGCTGGAGCGAGGACGGACACCGCTTGCCGGCAATCTTTCGCCGATGCCGCCACAAACCGGCGTCCTTTCCCTGCCCTATCCCGGCAATCCGCCCGGACACGCTATCCTGGGCGTGGGCATATTTCTGGCGCCGGATCTTTACGTCTTTTCCGGCAGCGACCTTTATCGCGCGCGGTTCACCCAGCGCCGCATCCTGATCACACTGTCATGGGTGTTTGCCGGAGCGCTGATCTTGGCGCTGCTGGGCGGTACGCTGGTGAGCCGCAGCTTCCTGCGCCGCGCCGACGTGATCGTCAGAACCTGCCGCGCCATCATGGCCGGCAATCTTACCACCCGCGTTCCCATCCGGGGAACTCAGGACGAGCTCGACCGACTGTCCGAGACCATCAATGCCATGCTCGACCGCATCGCCGCGCTGATGAACAATGTGACCCAGGTCACCAACGACATCGCCCATGATCTGCGCACGCCGGTGACACATCTGCGCCATCGCCTGGAGCGGGCGCGAGAACGCGCCGTCACCACCGAGGATTATGACAAGGCTCTGGAAGGCGCGATCGCCGCCTCCGACGATATCCTGGCCGTGTTCACCGCCTTGTTGCGCATCGCCCAGATCGAAGCCGGCGCTCGCCGTGCGGCCTTCGCGCCGCTCGAACTGTCGGCGTTCCTCATCCATTTGCGCGATTTGTTCGCGCCCGTGGCCGAGGATTCGAGCCACACGCTTGAATTTGTGCTGGAGCGGCCGCTGCAGGTGTCGGGTGACCGGGAATTGCTTACCCAGCTTTTCTCCAACCTGATCGAAAACACCATCATCCACACGCCCAAAGGTTCACGCGTGTCTGTGACGCTGCGGCGCCAAGGTCAGGACGCCGTGGTGCGGGTGAGCGATGATGGTCCGGGCGTGCCCCCGGACGAGCATGAAAAGCTCTTTCAGCGTTTCTATCGCCGCGAGGCCAGCCGCACCCGGCCCGGCTTTGGCCTGGGGCTGGCGCTGGTGTCGGCTATCGCCGATCTGCATGGCGCACGGCTTGAGATCGATACTGTTCAGCCGCGTGGCTTCACGATCGCGCTATTCCTTCCCCTGACTCAAGACTGACGCCTCGGACGTCAGCGCTTTTTTGTCTTCCGCTTCTTCGTCTTCCGCTTGGGCACTTTCTTGCCTTCCTTGCGCGCTTCGGACAGGCCGATGGCGATGGCCTGCTTGCGGCTCTTCACCGTGCCGCCCTTGCCGCTTTTGCCGCGTTTGAGTTTGCCCTTTTTCTTGCGGTGCATCGCGCGCTTGACGTCCTTGCCGACGCTTTTGCCATACCGTGCCATTCCATCCTCCTGAAATGCCATTTCTTGCCGTGAAAGCAACGCGCGAGCGTATGATGCGTTTCGCCGGCCTGAAGTGGCTTGCCTTATTTGTTATGATGAAGAAATCCATGGCGTTCGAGAAAGCCCGCGAAAGGATGGTCACGGCCCAGATCGCGCGCCGTGGCGTGCGCGATGCCCGTGTGCTGGACGCCATGGCCCATGTTCCGCGTGAAGCTTTTGTCAGCGCCGGGACCGAGGAATTGGCTTACAAGGACAGTCCGCTCCCCATCGGCGAAGGCCAGACCATCTCCCAGCCCTATATCGTGGCAATGATGGCCGAGGCGGCTGAGCTTGAGCCCACGGACCGTGTGCTGGAAGTGGGCGCGGGTTCGGGCTATGCCGCCGCGATCTTCAGCCGGCTGTCGGGACAAGTCTTCGCCATCGAGCGTCACGCGAGCCTGACCGATGCCGCCCGCGCGCGTTGCCGCGCGCTCGGTTATGACAACATCGCGCTCAAGACTGGAGACGGCAGCACCGGCTGGCCGGAACAAGCCCCGTTCGACGCCATTCTGGTGGCCGCCGGCGTGCCGAAGCCGCCTGATACGCTGAAGCAGCAGTTGAAAATCGGCGGCAGGCTGATTGTGCCGGTGGGCGAAGCGGACGAGCAAAGGCTGCTCCGCATTCGCCGAACGGGTGAAGAAGGATTCCAGGAAGACGATCTGGGCGGCGTGCGCTTTGTGCCTCTCATCGGCACACAGGGCTGGCCGGAATAAATTCAGTGCCGCATGGCAGACCCCGGCGTCCTGCTGTTTCTTAGCTGGGTTGGCCGGGCTATAACCCGCGTCGTCTCGCGGGGGCTTAAGCGCCCGCTATCCGAAAAGGAGAAGCGGAATGTCCGCCGCCCCCAATACGCAAAATCTCGATCATTATTGGATGCCGTTCACGGCCAACCGGCAATTCAAGAAAGCGCCCCGCATCCTCGAGAGTGCGCAGGGCATGTATTATCGTGACCTTGACGGAAACCAAATTCTGGATGGCGCGGCGGGCCTTTGGTGCGTCAATGCTGGTCATGGCCGCCCTGAAATCACGGAAGCCGTGGCGCGCCAGCTGGAACGGCTGGATTATTCCCCCGCCTTTCAGATGGGCCATACCGGCGCGTTCGAATTCGCCGAACGGCTGGCGGCGATCGCGCCGGGCGGCCCCAAGGCCCAACTCGACCGGCTGTTCTTCACCAATTCGGGTTCGGAAGCGGTGGACACCGCCCTCAAGATCGCGCTGGCCTATCAACGCGCCATCGGCCAGGGCACGCGCACGCGCCTGATCGGACGCGAGCGTGGCTATCACGGCGTGGGCTTTGGCGGAATTTCCGTGGGCGGCCTGGTCAACAACCGCCGGATGTTCCCCCTTCTGCCGGGCGCCGAGCATCTGCGCCACACCCACGATCTCGCGCGCAATCTTTTCTCGCACGGCTTGCCCGAACATGGCGCCGAGCTTGCCGACGATCTGGAACGGCTGGTGGCGCTGCATGGCGCCGAAACCATCGCCGCGGTGATCATCGAGCCGGTGGCGGGTTCGACCGGCGTGCTGCTGCCGCCCAAGGGTTATTTGGAGAGGCTCGCCGCCATCGCCAAGAAGCACGGCATCCTTCTGATCTTCGACGAAGTGATCACCGGCTTCGGCCGGCTGGGCACGCCCTTCGCGGTGGATTATTTCGGCGTGGTGCCCGACTTGGTCACGGCCGCCAAGGGATTGACCAACGGCGCGATCCCGATGGGCGCGGTATTTGTCAGCCGCGCCGTGCACGACGCCTTGATGCAGGGTCCGCCGGACCAGATCGAACTATTCCACGGCTATACCTATTCCGGTCATCCCGCCGCGTGTGCCGCGGGTCTGGCGACGCTCGACATCTACAAACGGGAAAATCTCCTCACCCGCGGCGCCAAGCTGGCGCCGGAATGGGAAGCTTTGATGCATGGCCTGAAAGGCCAGCCGCACGTGGCCGATGTCCGCACCCTCGGCTTGGTGGCGGGCATCGAGCTCAGTCCGCGCCCCGGAGCACCGGGCGCGCGCGGTTATGAGATTTACCTGAAATGTTTTCATGAAGGTCTTCTCATCCGAGTGACCGGCGACATCATCGCGCTGTCGCCGCCGCTGATCTTGGAAAAAGATCATATGGAAACCATGGCCGCCAAACTGGCGAACGCGCTGCGCCAGATCGCCTGATCCATATCAAAGGCTTAATTTGACCGTCGCGGCGCGCGGCCGATAGGTTTCGCGCGCATTTTGATCGCATGATTTTGGATGGATAAACCGTTAGAACAGATTTTTCTCCAATGCCGCAAATGCGGCTCTTCCGGAGTCGCGATTTGGGAGACACCGGCATCCGAACTTCCTAACGACCGCAGGCTGGTGTCCCTGTCGGATGGATTCTATCAGCGTCCTTTGGTGGGCGTTCCGCAGTCCGAAATCATCTGTGATCATTGCGGCACCGGACAGGCTCACTGATTCGCTGGCGTGTTCTTTGGCGTGCCGCCGCCAAGTTCCCCGCGTTCCACTGATGCGACGCCCGTAACAAAAGCTGAATTCGATCCCGTTGCCCGCTCCGCGATCCCGAACTAGGCTTTTGCGGGGACGAAATTCGTCATTGGGGACTCGATTGAATCAACCTGTCGTGGCGCCGGATATTCCGCGCCTATTGTCCGGAATCGCACCCAATTGGGCCAGTAAGGCCGCGTGCGCCCTGCTGGGAATCGGGTTGGCCGTAGTGCTGCGCCTCCTCGCCGACCACATCGTCCCGGGCGCCGCGACCTTCGCCTTTGTCTATCCTGCCGCCTTGATGGCCACGCTGCTGGGCGGTTGGGAGGCGGGAGTGGGCACCATGGCCGTTTCAGAGGCGCTGGCCTGGATCTTCGTACTGCCCCGGGACGCGCCGGGCGGCCACACCCCGCTGCAGGTCGCCTCGACCATCGTGGTGACCATCACGGTGACCGCCGTCATCGCGGCGGGGGAAGGCTTCCGTGTCGCACTGCAAAAAATCGTCGCCGAACGCAACGCCAAGCTCGCGGAACGTGAATTGCTGTTCCGCGAATTGCAGCATCGCGTCAACAATGACTTCGCCCTGGTCAACAGCCTGCTCGACCTGCAGCGCAGGAAGAGCAGCGATCCCGAGACCCGCCGCGCCCTGGAGCAGGCGATCGGCCGCATCCGCTCGGTGGCGCGCGTGCACCAGCATCTCTACACGCTGCCGGATATCGGCGCGATCGATATCCGCCAATATCTCCGCGATCTTTGCGCGGCGCTGGCCGAAGCCACCCTGCCCCCGGCCGGCGTCTATCTGCGCTGTCATTGCGACGAAGCCTATATGCCCAGGAGCCGCGCCATCGCGGTGGGGCTGGCGACCAACGAATTGATCACCAACGCCATCAAGCATGCCTTCCCAGAAGACCGCGAAGGCGACATCGATGTCAGCTTCGAGAAGACCGAAACCGGGTGGTGCCTGAGCGTGCGCGACAATGGCGTCGGCCTTCCCACCGCGCAGCAGCTCAAGACAGGGTTGGGCGCCGGGCTGATTGAGGAATTCGTGCGCCAGGCCGGCGGCACTCTCTCGCTTGAGAGTAGTAACGGTACCATCGCCAGATTGGCGCTGCCGGCCAATGCCGCCTCCCCCCACCCCAGCGATGGCATTCGCGACCCGGCTTGAGGATTGCTGGCCCGATGCGTTAATTGGGTCAAAGTATAAGGGGGCTTATGGACAAGCCCATGCAACCGGCCCTATCGTGACACTCGCGCCGTGTATTGGCGCTGCTTTGGGAGTTGTGTTGTGCCAAAGGCGAATTCGCATTCCGTTGACAAAGCGATCGGCGGGCGTCTCAAGCTCTACCGTCAGCGAGCCACTCTTTCTCAGACAGCATTGGGCAAGCATCTGGGGGTCTCCTTCCAGCAGGTGCAGAAATACGAGAACGGCACCAACCGTATCTCGGCCGCCACGCTGATGAAGATCGTCCGTTTCCTCAATATCTCGGTCGGCGATCTTCTCTCGCCGCAGGCACAGCCGGGCGGGAAAAAAGCCGGTGGCGCGCGCGGTGATGCCGCCCGTTTCGCCAAATCGCCAGAAGGACGGAGCCTGATCAACAGCTTCCTGGCGATCGGCGATCCTCTTGTGCGCCGCCAGATTGTGGGACTGGTGAAGGCGCTGGGTCAGCGCACCGGCTGACGTTCGGCCCTTGCGCCTGATGGTTCCTGCCGGTTGCATATTCAGAGGCGACCGCGCAAAGAAAGCCCGCTGGTCCCGATCCGGGGAAGGAATGTCCCACGCCGCCATCGTCATGCCTATCGCCTTTGGTGCTTTTCTAGCCACCATGGTCGGCGGCCTGTTCGCGCTCTCGTTGCGCGACCGGCTTCATCTGGTGCTGGGCTTCAGCGCCGGCGCGGTGATCGGCTTGGCCTTCTTCGACCTCCTGCCGGAAGCGGTGGAAACAGGTGGAACATGGGGGCCGCGCTCCATCCTGGCGTTGAGCGCGCTGGGGTTTTTTCTCTATACCCTGGTAGACCGGTTGGTGCTGCTGCACAGCCATGATGGCAACCACCGGAGCAAAACGCGCGGCTGGATCGGCGCGGGAAGCTTCTCCGCCCACAGTATGCTGGACGGCTTCGCCATTGGCGTGGGTTTTCAGGCCAGCCAGGCGGTGGGCCTCACCATCGCCATCGCCGTGCTGGTGCATGATTTCTCCGACGGCCTCAACACCGTCAATGTCGTGATGACCAACGGCGGAGAAAGAAAAAAAGCGCTGCGCTGGTTGTTGCTGGACGCGGTGGCGCCCATGATCGGCGCCGGCATCAGCCTGTTCTTCGTCTTCCCAAAAAACAGCCTGTCGCTGATATTGGCCCTGTTCGCCGGCTTCTTCCTTTATATCGGCGCGAGCGATCTTCTGCCCGAAAGCCAGCACGCCCATCCCCGCTTCTTCACCACTTTGGCCACACTTCTCGGAGCAGCGACTTTGTTTGCCGTGATCCGGATCACCGGATAATTCAATCCAGCCGCTCGATTCCGGGATAGCGGAACCGCCCGTCCAACATGTCCGGACGAGGCAGATAGGCCCGCATCATCAGCGCGCATTTGCCTTCCGGCGCGGGAAGCCAATTGGCGGTGAAGTCCCGCGGTGATTCTTTCTGGATCAGGACATCGAGGCTGCCGTCTTCATTGCGGTGAAGATCGGGACTGAGGCTGCCCACGGCATAACGATGAAGCGCATTGTCAGCAAAATACGTGCCGCCATCCGCCATCACTTCATAGATCGAAAGCGACCAGAACCCATCTGCCGGCGGCGCGCCGGGAAGAAGCCGCAGGCGATAGCGATGGCGTCGGTCCAGCGTCCTTCCATCGGCATCGGTCAGCGCCAAGGCATAGACCGATTCGGCAGGAATGTTGGCGGCCATGCCTTGGATGGCGATCACCGCGCGGGTCCTGTAGTCGGTGCCGAAATTCCCCACCGAGCTTTGAGAATATTGCCAGCCGAAGATTGTCGAGCCGATCTCCTTGCTGGCCGCGATCAATTCGCTTCGCACCCGCGTAAAATCCCTGCGCCACCATTGGCGCTGTTCGGAGGTGAGCGCGGTGACCCCGCCGCCCAGACCGGCCGCCGCCAATTCCTTCAGAAGCGGCGCATCCGCATCCGGCGGAGGATCGTCGTGCAGCACGCGGTTCACCACAGCGGCGAAATTCTCGCCGTCACCGGTCAGGGGCCGGACCAGATCCGAACGCACCGGCGCGGGCCCCGAAAGCGCGAGCCGGTCCTGCAGCCGATGAACCTGGGCGTAATCGGAGGCGCCCTCCACCAGGATGCGGGCGAGAATGGAAATGTGATTGCCGGGCGCGCGCAGGATCCTGGCTCCCGCAGGCGCTTCAATGTGCCGGCCGGGGCCGGCGATCACATAGGAGCCGCCTTCACCGCCCGTGGCGCGAGTGCCGACATAGGCGAAATTGTTGGTATAGGAATCCATGAAGGCGAGCGAGTGATAGCGCGGGCCGAACGCCGGCACCTGCAATGTCACCGGCCCCAGCGAAAGGTCGATCACCGCGCTGGAATAAAGCGTATCGTGATTGGGCGTGGTCACCAGGCGGTGGCGGTGATCCGACAGGATCCGGCGATGGGCAAAGCTGTTGACCGGGACACGCCGCGAATTGCCGGGATCGTAGCTGAAATCATAGGCGAGCCTGGCCATTTCGAAGGCCGGCATGCCGTATTCCACGGCCCGAGCAATCAAGCGCGACATATCGGCCATGGCGTCAGCCCGCGTATTTCGCGGCGATCGCCTTGCGGTTCAGCTTGAGATTGGGCCGCAGCATCCCGTTCTGGGCGGAAAAAGGCTCGTCGGCGAAAAGAACCTCGCCGATCCGGACTTTGCGGCCCGTCATCATCTGGTCCACATATTTGCGGATGCGGGCGCTCACCCCTTCCGTGCGGTCCTGACCCGAGACCACCACGCAAGTCAGATGCGACACGCCTTGCTTTTGGAAAATCACCGACTGGGCCACATCGACACAGGCATTGAGCTCACCTTCCAGCACTTCGGGATGAACCTTGTAGCCGCCGGGCGTGATGATCAATTCCTTTTTCCGGCCATGCAGCTTGAGATAACCCTCGGCATCGAATTTCCCGATATCGCCCGTGGCCAGCCGGTTCGCGCCGATGAAGGTATTTTCGTTCTCCCCCGGCGCGCATTGGAAATATCTCCTTGTGAGGAATTTCTCGCGATGAATGATGATTTCGCCATCTGCCTCAAAGGACATGGTCACGCCACGCAGCGGCTTGCCCACCGAACCGTATTTCCGTGAGGATGGCGGACGGTAGGTGAGAGAACCGGCCTCCACCATCCCGTAGGACTCGCTGAGCGGAAGCTGCATGCTGTCAAAGAAATCGATGGTATTGCGGTTGAGCGGCGCCATCCCGGAAATCAAAAGCCGCATCCTGCCGCCGAACATGCCGTGGACGTCCTTGAACAAGGGCCTGGCCAGGCGCTGCCGCAAGCCCAGATCGGGGATCCACGCGATCAGCCGCGCCGCAAGCCGGCGCTTCCAATCCTTCAGCGCATCCGAGAAACGCGTACGGGTGAGCTGATAGAGGATGGGTGGGGCGATCAGCACGGTCGGCTGCAGGATCTTCAGCGCGGGGTAAAGCTGGGTGTAATCCGTGACCGCGATGTCGAAATCATACCAGATCGAAGCGTAATACATCATGCGCTGCTGGAAATTGGACATCGGCAGGAAAAGCAGCAGCCGGTCCTTGTGCGACATCCCGATCGCTTCCACCACGGGCGGCAGCGTGGATTCCGCTCCGCCGCGGCTGATCACCAGCCCCTTGAGGCCACCCGCCGAGCCCGAGGAAAAGGCCAGGCAAAGATCGTCTTCATCATCGCCATGGGCATAAGGCGCCCGGTCCAGCGCGCGCACTTCTTGGTTGTCGGCGTCGATGAAAGCGACGGTGCGGTCGCTTGCGTCGAACTCATGCTTGGCTTTCCGGGAAAGCAACAAAAGGGCGATATTGTGCTTGTCAATCAATTCGCGGTTGAGCGCCCCGGCGAAATCGTCGGTGAAGGGAACAGCGATCGCATTCAATCCGATCAAGGCGAGGTCGTACACCATGTAAGCGTAGGAATTTGGCGCGAACATGCCCACCCGCACGCCCGCTTTCACATTCCAACGGGTCAGCTGCTCCTGGACGCGGGCAACATCGGCGGCCAGTTCCGCATAGCTGTGCCGAACCGGCTTGCCGTCCGCCAGTATGGTGATCGCGCCCTTCTTGCTGGAAAGGCCGGTGAGAAGGCGCTCGAACTTCATGGCATCAGGCGCGGACGCGCTGAAGCCGCTCGGTGGCGGAAATCAGATCGCCCACCGTGTGGCAGTTCACCACCAGCTCGCCCAACTGGTCCGTGCCCACTCCGAATTCCTCGTCGATAGCGAAGATCAATGTCACTATCGCCATGGAGTCGGCATCCAGATCGGCGACCAGGCTGGTCTCCCGGGTGATACCCTTGCCGCTTCTGTCGGGAAAAGTCGTGTTGAGCAGGGAAATAACGTAACCCTCGACCGATTGTGCACTCATCTGTTCGTTCCACTCGCTGTGATGGCTTATCTTAGACAGGATCAGGCTTCTTGGGGGCAAGTGTTGCGGAAAGGGGCGTTGCGCACACGGAACAGATCACCTTGCCTGATAACCATAACGATGAAAGATATCCGACCACGCGGTCGTAAGACGTTCCTGCCAGGGCGGCGGCGGCAAGGACGCAGCGCGGCCCGAACCGCCGCCGCGCTTCACCCGCGCCATCAGCTTTGGCCGAACCGCCTCGAAATCGCCAAGGCCGAATTGCCGGTAGATTTTTTCCGTCACCGCGACCGGGTGGGCGGTGAGATCCTCGAACTTGACCACCGCCAGCCGGTCCTCGCCCAGTCCGGCAAGTCCGGCCAGCAGCTTTTCCTCACAGCGCAACCTTTCCCGAAGGACGAGTTCGCGCAGCTCACGATTGGGCATGCCGGACACCAGCCCATAGCGCAGGGTGAAGGCGCGATAGGTCTTCATCATGGATTCGAACACTTCCGAAGGATCGCGCACCATCAGGATGAACCGCGCCCTGGGCAGCAATTTGCGCAAGGTTTTGACGCGGTAGGAGTGCGGCGGCGACTTCAGGACCATGGCTTTTGCGCCATGGGCAAAGCGGACGGCCCGGAAGAAGCGGAGGAAAATCTTCTCCCACCTCTTTTGCTCCACGTCTGGCAGATCCTCGGGATCGGCCAGCATCATGGCGCGGCCAAAGTCGGCCGCCGCGATCAGGCCCTCATAGGGGGACCGCGCGCCCAGCGCCAGCAGCGCGAATTCATCCTCCTGGGGCGTGCTCCAGCCGGTGGTCATGCCATCCTGAGGCCGCCGGACCTCGCCTTCACCGCGCGCCAGGGCGGCCTTCTCGGTGAAGACAAAATGATGCGGATGGAAGGCCGCGTAGTTGGAGGGGAAACAGAAATTTTCGTCCGCGGCCAGCAATTCATGCATCAGGGTGGTGCCGGAGCGCCAGAAACCCAGCACGAAGATCGCTTCGGCCTCCGCGACGCTCGGCGATCCCACCACAAGCGATTGTAGCGCGGACGCCAGCGACCGCGCCGGCCCGTACAGATACGTTTGACACAGAACCGGCGCCGTCACGGGAAGCCGCCAGGAACGGCGCAGCCCGGACCAGGCCCGAGCCGTGAGATTGAGATAGGTGGCCGCCACGGATTTTCTCTCGAATGCCGGATTATTCTTTTTGGGACGGCAAAATCTTGTTTTCGAGTTCGCGCTTGACCCGGAACAGCTCATTGGCCTCGTCGCGATAGCCGAAATCCTCCAGCGCGCGGGCAATGCCTGCCAGCGACGCCAGAAAATAGGGCAGCGAATGGGTCTGCGGCGTTTCCTTCATCTTGCTTTTCTGTTCTGCGGCAGACCAAAGCTCCAATCGGGGCTCTCCGCGACGGCTCCATAGAGCGACATCACCTGGGATATCGCATCGTGGAACAGTGCCGGGGGAATGGTGCCGTTGTTGCGCGATGTCGAGGCATCGGAAAGATAGGTGAAACTGTGGCGGCGATGATGGGCATCCACCGCGGTGGCAAGACAGGTGGAATCGGCGAACAATCCCGCGATCACGAAATTCCCGTCGGAATAATCCATCGTCCGCGAGAATTCGTCATTGGAATAGCAGGACGGCTGCAGCACGTCGAACACCAAGTCATTTCGCTGCGGTTCGAAACCCTTCAGCCAAGCGGGATAGGCCTGAGGCTCCGAGACCGACGAAGGTGGCGTCATGCAACGCACGAAGGCGACCGGCATGTGCTGCGCCCGCGCCGCCACCAATGCTTCCGCACAGCGGTCCAGCGCGTTCGAAGTCACCTCCGGTTCCAGCTCGGGAAGGTCGGATTCATGCAGACCCACCAGAACCAGGACCGGCTGATCGGCCTGGTTCTTGTAATTCAACATGCTGATGACGGATGCCAATTTTCTATCCTCCGACGGAAGGTCTTGTGACGTCGCGCGCCGAAGACGATTCGAGAATCCCCGGGCGATGCCACCTGCCTTCAGGCCTGATCACTTTGTACGGATCCACACCGATCCGGACGGCGTCGGGATGCGGCTCGATCTCCGCCACCATTTCCACATAGTCGAAGTCGGAAAAGATAAGCTCCCGCCCGCCGGCAAAAAGGTGGAACCCGAACCGGCTCCAAAAATTGACCAGGCGCTTTTGCGCGTGACCATACAGCCGGCGATACCCCTTCATCCGGCAAAGCTCGATCGCCGCATGCACCAGCTGAAACGACAATCGTGTCGTGCGGAATTCCTTGCGCACCGCCAGCCGCTCGATCTTGGCGAAGTCGGCGAAATAACGGATGCGGATGCAGCCGGCGGGCTCCTTGCCGACATAGCCGATCAGATGCGCTGCCGATATGTCATTGCCGTCGAATTCTTCCTCGTATGGGCATTCTTGCTCGCCGATATAGATCGCGCTCCGGAGGCTGACGACCCGCATCAAATCATCGAATGAGCGCGCCACCGAAACGCTCAGCCCACTGGCGTTGTCGCTGCGGTAGCTGTCATACGGCGGGGGACGCTTGGGCGTCCGCACGAATTCGTAGAGATGGGGCGCGACGACTGCCCCAATCGTGGGGCCTTGCTTCAGCCCCAGCGCCTGATTGTATCGAACGCCTTCGGGCGTATTGGGGCGAGAGTAGAGATTCACGCCCTCGTATGGTGGCGAGGCCAACTCATCCATGAACAGGGCGATGCCGGTAGCCAAGGCGCCCGGCGCAAAGGTCGCCCACATGTAAAGCCCGGCGGGCTTTTCGTTTCGTTTGGCAATCAGGCTGAGATCGGGATCCGCGCCGTTGAAGGTTTTGGTGGCCAGCTGAAAAAGGCCCTTTGCCGTCAGGGGAAGCATGGCGAAAAAACCTTCGCCTACGGGGGCTCCGGGATCGAAGTTCCGTTTCCGCGCAACCGCCCAGACGCAATCGGGATTGTGCCTCAACACCGCACCCACGATCGCAGGGCCGGCCAATCCCGGAATGTGAGGATTTGCCAGACCTATAAGATGGTCCAGCATCTCGCTGGTGGCGCGGAAAATCACTAAGTGTCTGGCAACCTTACTCGAATCGAGTTGATCCAGCTGATGCTTGGCTTGGTCCGAAGGCGCCGGACGAAGCAATCTCAGAGGATGTTCGGTCATGGGTGCCTCTGCGCTAGCGAGTTGTGTTACAGTCTTGCGGGGTAACTGAAGGGGTCATTCTTTCTTGGTCAGCGGCTTGCGTCAGCAGTCTTCGGAGGAACAGGGTGTTCCACAAGGCGAACATGCGCTTGTGGTTAAACCCAGGCGCGTGCCCGACTGGGAAACGGTGCGCATCTTCCTGGAAGTTATCCGCAGCGGAAGTTTCCGCGCCGCATCCGACAAACTTGGTCAATCTATCAACGCCTTGCGGCGGAAAGTGGACGAGATCGAGCACGCATTGGGCGTGACCCTGCTCACGCGCCATGTGGACGGCGTGCGTGCGACTGCGGAAGGCGAGAAAATTTACCATGCCGGGCTGCGCATGGAGGCGGCTTCATTCGAGCTTCTTTATGCCCGCAGCGCCGGGGAAAAGGACGTCGAGGGCGAAGTGCGGCTCGCGGTCACAGAAGGCCTTGGCACCTTCTGGCTGGCGCCGCGCCTGGTGGAGTTTCAGCGCGCCAATCCCAGGTTAATGGTAAATCTCACATGCGAAACCAAAGCCGTCGATCTGATGCGATTGGAGGCAGATATCGCTGTCCAGCGGCAGAGGCCGGTGGAGTCAGACCTGAAAATGTTGAAGTTGGGCTGCATGCACCTGATGTTCTTTGCGGCCAAGTCTTACCTGGATACTTACGGTCATCCGGAAACCGTTTCTGATCTCCAGCACCATCGTCTCGTCATTCAATCCGACGACGACAAGCGTTGGCGCGAGCTTTATGACAAATTGTTTCCCGGCGTTCCCCCGGTCGGCTTTGTGTCACTGCGAAGCAATGTGAGCAGCGCGCACTATTGGTCAATTGCCAAGGGAGCCGGCATTGGGATGCTGCCGACATATGCACAAGCCATTGGCGCGCCCTTGGTGCCTCTGCATCTGGAGGTCGTTCAACCGATTGAAATTTGGATGAGCTATCACCCCGAAGCAAAACGCATCGCCCGGGTGAAACGAACCATCGATTGGATAACGGAATCCTTCAATCCGCGCCGCTTCCCCTGGTTCCGTGATGAGTTCATCCACCCAGACAAGCTGGCGGATGCCTATCACGGAGAACCGCTGTCAAACCTGTTTGCTGGTTATTTGGGAAAGTAATCTGAGCGCGCCTAAGCCAACAATTCTTTGAGCTTGGCCTCGGGATCGGCGGCGATTTTCCCCGCCACATGCCGGAAATGCCCGATGAAACCGTCGATGCCCTTGGGCGTGAAAAGACCCGCATCGTAAAACAGTTTGCCCAGCAGTCCGCTCGGATATTGCGCCAGGCCGAGATAGATATCGCGGTAGATCGCAGGCTTGGCCGCATCGGGCCCGACCACAGTCTCGTCGAAGGCCGGCAGCGAGAGCAGCTCGCCGGCGGAGAAGCGCTTCTGCAGCGGCACGAAATTGAACACCGTGGCGCAGAAGGGCTTTGGCGGGGCGAAGATCGCGTCATAGATCTCGCATGATATTTCGCGGTGCGGATAGCTGCCATAGAAGTCCTTGGCAAATTCGGACAGGAAGGGGCTGAAGCGCTGGTCCGGCTCCAGCCGCGCCGATACCGGCATGTTGGCGACCAGGCACCCGATCGTGTTCTGGAATTGGGACTTGACGCGATCGGCGGTGTAGGCGGCCGAAAGTATTTCTCTTTGTCCGCTCCAGCGGCCCAGCGACAGCTGGAACGCCGCCAGAAGCAACAACGTCAGCGAAATGCGTTTGCTGGCCGAAGCCGCCACCAGACCGGCCAAAATCTCTTCGCGAATGAAGAAATAAGAGCGGCCGCGCCGGTTCGCGCCGATTTGATGGTCATGAGGAAGGGCCGCCGGCGGAATGTCGCTCAGTTTCCGGCGCCAGAAGGAAAGGCGGGCCAGCAGATCCTTATCCAGCGCGCGCCTCTGGCTATCTGCATATTCGACATAGGACGCGGCGTCGGTCAGCGCCGGGCTGGTTCCGTCCTTCAGCGCGGAATGGAAAGCGCGGAAATCCTGCAGCAGAACTTGTGAGGACCAAGCGTCCGAATAAAAGCCGTGCGCCAGGAAGCCCAAAGTGACGCCGCCATCTTCATCGCGGAACGCACACGCGCGAAATCCGTCTTGGGCAAAAAGGTCCATCCGTCCGCCCGTGAACTCGCCGATCGGCGACGGCGGAGCATCCGGACGATCTTCTTCCAACTGCCGCCGCCGTATCTCCACCAATGGGATGCCGGAGGGCTTCCATGCCTCCACGATCTGAATCCCCCGCCCGTTCTCGACGGCAAGGCGGGTGCGCAAGGCCGGGTGGCGATCCACCGTTCGCGCCACCGCTTCGTAGACCAGGCCCATGTCGGGCGAGAGCCCCAGCGGCACGAACATGGGATTGGTGAAGGGCACGTTGCCGGCGAAACCATCCATCCGCCAAAGCTGTTCCACGCGCGGCGGCAGCGCGCCGGGCGCGAGCTCCGTCAGACCCAATATGGACTTGGCGCGCTGCTCCCCATCCGGAGGTGCCATGCTTTGGGGGGAAGGTATTTCCACTGTCACGCTGCTGTTAAATCCCGAAAGAGGGCTTTCCGAAAGTACTTAAGTCGCCCGTGAAATCACCCCCGTTCCGTATTTGGAACGCCCCGTTCCTAAGCGAAAACATACAGGGTTAGGGCCCACCTCTTACGGTCATTCCAACAGTGATTTGCCGCGTACCGGGGGCCTGAGGGCCGGATAGGCAGGAGAAATGGAACGTTCAGCGATATTGGTTTCAGAACGGGTGCTGATGCGCCCGCCTGCCCAAGTGAATACGATAAAGGTCATGGGCCAGGTTAAATGGTTTGATTTTACAAAGGGTTACGGCTTCATAACCCCTTGCCAGGGCGGCAATGACATCTTGCTGCACCAGGTCTGTGTCCGTCATTCCGGCTTCCGCACGGTTCAGGAAGGCGCCACCGTCGTCTGCGAGGTGGTAGACGGGGCACGTGGCCAGCAGGCCGTCCGCCTGGTCTCGGTGGACAATTCCACCGCCCGTCCCATGCCTGCCAGCGGCGAGCGTGCTCCCCGCTATCTGGCCGAGGCTCGCGGACCTGCCTTCGACGGGGTGGTGAAGTGGTTCAACCGCTCCAAAGGTTATGGCTTCATCTCGCGCGGCTCGGGCACACCGGACGTCTTCATCCATATGGAGACGCTCAGGCGCTGCGACATCGGCGAATTGCGCGAAGGCCAGCATGTGGTGTTCCGCGTCGGCCAAGGCCCCAAAGGGGAAATCGCCGCGGATGTGACGCTGACACAGGAAAACGAGCTGGTGGTGAAGCGGTAGCCGCCGGCTGCAAAACGCCCCCCGAGAGCCGCGACCAACCGTGGGCTTCGCGTATCTAGCGCGGAGCCCCGGCCGGTTGGTCCGTCAGATAGCGCAACGGACTGAGCGGACCGAGCGGGATATAATCGAAGCCCATCAATCCGGCCTGACCCAAGGGGAATTTCTCCAGGATCGCTTTTGCTTCTTCGGGCGTCGAGGCATTGACGATGAACACCACGCCGCGCCCGTTGCTCTGCACATACCATTGGTCGATTTTGCCCGAGAGATAAGCCGCGACCGTGTCGCGCACTTCATGTGGCATGATGGTGGCGCGCTGCTCCGCGGTGATCGGCGCGCCCATGGGATGGGAGATGGCCAATATCTTGGTGGTGGGAACAGCCAACGACGGGGCCGCGCTTTGCGCCAAGGCCGGGCCGGCGAATGTCATCGTCAGAAATGCGAGCAGGATCGGGCGCATCATGTTCTCCTCATTGAGCATATAAGGGCATATACTCCTATTTGAGTGTGCGCAAGCGGTAACTTTCCTTTCCTGGCCACGAATTGCAGAACATCGGGATCGCTGCGAAGATCAAGGCAGGCCCCTTCAAATCGGGATATTGCGATGACTCTGATTCTGCTGGCTTATCTGGGCGGCATTCTCACCATTGTGAGTCCTTGCATCCTGCCGGTTCTGCCTTTCGTGTTCGCCCGGGGCAGCAAGCCTTTCCTCACCGGCACCCTGCCCCTGTTGCTGGGCATGTGCGTGATGTTCGCCGCCGTGGCCAGCCTGGCGGCGGTGGGCGGCGGCTGGGCGGTGAGCGCCAATCAATATGGCCGCATCGCCGCGCTTGTCCTGCTGGCGCTGTTCGGCGTCACGCTGCTCTCGCGCCACGTGGCCGATTATCTTACCCGCCCGCTGGTGGCGTTGGGCAATCGCCTGTCGGCCGATGCGGACGCGCAAGGCGGCGCGGGAGCCTCGTTCCTTCTCGGCATCGCCACCGGATTGTTATGGGCGCCCTGCGCGGGCCCGATCCTGGGCTTGGTGCTGACCGGCGCGGCCATCGGCGGCGCCAGCGTGCACACGAGTTTGCTTCTGCTTGCCTATGCGCTGGGCGCGGCCACGTCGTTGGCGCTGGCGTTGCTGGTGGGCGGCCGCCTGTTCCAGGCGATGAAGCAATCGCTCGGCGCCGGTGAATGGGTGCGTCGCGCGCTGGGCGTGGCCGTGCTGGCAGGTGTCGTAGCCATCGCCTTTGGGCTCGACACCGGTTTTCTGGCGCGGCTGTCGCTGGGCAATACCACGCGCTTCGAGGAAGGCCTGATCAGCATGCTGAGGCCCACGCCCGCCCAACATGTCACCCAAGTGGCCGGCAGCATGTTGCCGGTCGAAGGCACCATGCCGGAATTGAACGGTGCGGTGGCGTGGCTCAACTCGCCGCCGCTCACCCGCGCGGCCTTGCGCGGCAAGGTCGTGGTGGTGGATTTCTGGACTTACTCTTGCATCAATTGCCTGAGATCGCTGCCCTACATCGAAGCCTGGGCCAAGAAATACAAGGATCACGGCCTGGTGGTGCTGGGCGTGCACGCGCCGGAATTCGCCTTCGAGAAAGACGTCGCCAATGTGAAGAACGCGGTGGCGGCGCTGGGCGTCACCTATCCGGTGGCGGTCGATTCCAATCTGGCCATCTGGCAGGCTTTCAACAATGAATATTGGCCGGCGCATTATTTCGTGGACGCGCAAGGCCGCATTCGCGCCCATCATTTCGGCGAAGGCGAATACGACAAATCCGAGCGCGTGATCCAGACCCTGCTCAAGGAAGCCGGCTACAAGAATGTGCCGGGTGGGATCGTCAATCCGGATGCCAAAGGCGCCTTCGCGGCTGCCGATGAGAACGATATGGATTCGCCCGAGACCTATTTGGGCTATGGCCGTGGACAGAATTTCGCTTCGGGTCCGCCCTCGATGGATAAAGTGTCAAATTATCAGACGCCCTATCCGCTGCAGCCCAACCAGTGGGGCCTTACCGGACGCTGGACCATTGGTGAACAAAAAGATGTACTCGCCACGGCGGGCGGCAAGATCAACTTCCGCTTTCATGCCCGCGACCTGCATCTGGTGCTGGGCCCGGCCAGTGGCGGCAAACCGGTGCGCTTCAAAGTGACGCTGGATGGCCAGCCGCCTGGCGACAATCATGGCGTGGATATTGACGCGGGCGGCAACGGCACCGTCACCAGTCAGCGGCTCTATCAATTGATTCGCCAGCAAAGCGGCGTTGCCGACCACACCTTCAGCATCCAATTCCTCGATCCCGGCGCGGAGGCCTACTCTTTTACCTTTGGCTGATCGTCGCTTATAAGAGCGTGATGAATTCGCGCTTTAATCTCTTTGTTGCGGCTGCCTTGTTGGGATTGTTCAGCGCCAATCCGGCGATCTCCGCGGATTCGTGTTTCGCGGCGTCCAAAACCTATCAGATCCATCGCCTGCATGGCGGCGGCGACACCAAGGAGGGTTGGGCCGTCCAAGGAAACGCGTTCGCACAATGCGTGCACCGGGCCGAAGCCGCCGACAAGGCACTGCGCACGCGCTATCCCGAGACGATTTATAATTTGTCCCTGGCGGCCACCATCGGTTGCCACTCGCCCTGCAATTGAAATTCAACCCAGTCCGTCGATCGCCGCGCGCACTTGGCTGACGGTAGCGCGGCTGGTTTCGCGCGCATCGTTGCCGATAAAGCCGAAGCGGACCAGATTCTGGTCAATCTCCGGCCAAGGCGCACTGAAGGAGCCGTGAACGGCTTTCACGCCGGTCTTCCGGATGAAAGCGGCGACATTGCCGGGATTGAGCCCGCTGCCGCCCAGTATTTCCAGGTGATCGCCGGCGCGCGCGACCATGGCGGCGACAATCTCCGCTCCATCCGGCGCCTTGAGCTGGCCGCCAGAGGTAAGAATGGTGCGAAAGCCCAGCGCGATGGCGATATCCACCGCCTCCAGCGGCCTGGGCATCAGATCCACCGACCGATGCAATGTCAGCTCCAGTCCTGACGCATGCTGGGCCAGCCGCGCGGTGATTTTTTCGTCGAGCGCGCCGGAGGCAAGATTGGCGCCGATCACCACACCCGCAAGCCCCGCTTCGCGCGCGGCGTCGATGTCGCGGCGCATCATCTCGATCTCGTCTTCCGAGAAAACATAAGAGCCGACCCGCGGCCGGATCATCGCCCGGCTGGGACGCGCACCCTTGGCCGCGAACGCCATGAAACCGGGACTGGGCGTCAACCCGCCCACCGACAAGGAAGAACAAAGTTCGATCCGGTCGGCGCCGCCTTCAACCGCGGCGTTGAAACCGGCGGGACTGTCGACGCAAACCTCAAGAAGAATATGGGGCATGCCAGTTTCTTGTCAGAAGGCCGGCAATGTCGTCAAGCCGCAAATCCATCGGCCACGGCCTGGGCATCGGGACCGACAATGATCTGCCAGCGCGCGGGTCCGGTCTGAACCACGCCGCGCGCGAGCCCCCGCAATGCGTCCTCTGTCACTTTGGCGGGGTCTCTCACTTCCACCAGCAGCCGGCTGGCACGGGCGGTCACGCGCGCGAGATTGGCGCTGCCACCCAGACTGGAAAGAAGACGGTTTCCGTCAGCTGCCGCAGGCACGCGCTTGAGCTCGGCGCGAATGTCGCTGGCGACCTGGTCGGCCATCGGTCCCAGCACGATCTGCAGCGCCTTGTCCGATGGCCGGATCAGTCCCCGGGCGCCCAGTGCTTTCAACGCCGCTTCGTTCACTTTGGATTGATCGGCAACGATCAGCCTCAGGCGCGTGGCGCAGGCGTCAACCGAAATCAAATTTGCCGCGCCGCCCAGGGCAGCGACGAAACCTTCCTCACGCCGGCCGAATGAGGCTTGCGGCGTGGCCGCTGCCCCTTCCGGCGCCTCGCGCCCCGGTGTCTTGAGGTCGAACCATTGGATGGTGAAACGGAATACGCCGTAATAAAGCGCGAAATAGGCGATGCCTACCGGTATGAGCAGCAGCGGCCGCGTCGCCAATTTGAAATTGATCAGATAGTCGATCAGCCCGGCGGAAAATGTGTAACCCAAATGCACGCCCAGGAGATTCATCACCACTTCCGACAGCCCCGCGAGCAGCGCGTGCAAGGCGTAAAGAATAGGTGCCTGGAAGATGAACGAGAATTCGATCGGCTCGGTCACGCCGGTGATGAACACGGTAAGCGCCATCGACAGGAACATGCCCGCCACCGCCGCTTTCCGGTCGGCGCGCGCTGAATGATACATCGCCAGGCACGCGGCCGGCAGGCCGAACATCATCACAGGAAAGAACCCGGTCATGAAAGTGCCGGCGGTGGGATCACCAGCGAAGAAGCGGTTCAGATCGCCGAACACGCCGTGATAATCGCCCAGGATGAAATAGACAAAATTGTTCAGGATGTGGTGCAGCCCGACGATGATCAGCAGCCGGTTCAGGACACCGAAGAGGAAAGGCCCCATCAAGCCGTGCGCCAGCACGGTGCGGCTGGCCATGTCGATGCCGTGATTGAGATCCTGCCACGTGAGGCCGAAAAGCGCTGCCAGAGCCAGGCCGCCCAAACCCGAAATAATCGGCACCGAGCGGCGGCCGCCGAAGAACGCCAGATATTCGGGCAGCTTGAGATTGTGGAAGCGGTTATAGGCATAACCGGCGATGATTCCCGCCAGCACTCCCATCGGCACGCCGCTGGGCGCGATGGCGTCGTTCTTGAACTGGGCCAAGGTGGCGGCCTGGAACGCCGCGGGCACGTTCTTCAGCACCTCGGGCGGCGCTTGCAGCAAAGCGATCGCACCTTGGCTGGCGACCAGGAAACAGACCGCACCCGCAAGACCCGCCGCGCCGTTATTGTCCTTGGCCAAGCCCACCGCGATGCCGATGGCGAAAAGAAGACCCAGATTGGTGAAGATCGCATCGCCCGCCGCGGTGACGAACGGCACATTGAACAGATCGGGCTGGCCCAGCCGCAGCAGCAGGCCGGCGATAGGGAGCACGGCGATGGGGAGGAGCAGCGCACCGCCCAGAGGTTGAAGCCATCCCAGGATGGAACGCATCATGTTTCTCCCATGGAAAGAGCAAGGGCGCGGACTTCGGCCGCCGAAGACGCAGCCAAGGCTTTTTCGGCGAGGCGCCGGCATTGATCGAGCGTGAGGTCGTGGATACGGGCCTTGAGCGCGGGGATTTGCGCGGCCGCGGCAGACAGGCCGCGCACACCCAAGCCGATCAGGATCGGCGCGGCTGCCACATCGGACGCCAGGCCGCCGCACACGCTGACGGGCCGGCCATGGCGAGCGGCACCGTCTATGGTGGCCGCGATCAGGCGCAGCACAGCCGGATGCAGCGCGTCGAAAGCCGATGCCAGCCCGGCATTGCCGCGATCCATCGCCAGGCAATATTGGGTGAGATCGTTGGTGCCGATGGAAAGAAAGTCGGCTTCCGCCGCCAGCAGATCGGCGGTGATCGCCGCTGCCGGGGTTTCCACCATCACACCCAGGGAAAAATGATCCGTGATGCCGAGCTCTGCCCGGGCACGGTCCAGTACATGCCGCACCGCGCGCAATTCCGCGAGACTTGCGATCATCGGCACCATGATCCGGCATTGCGAAGCCGGCACGGCCTGAAGAATGGCGCGCAGCTGAACCGCCAGAAGATCGGGACGCCACAGGCTCACCCGCACGCCACGCAGGCCCAGAGCAGGATTTTCTTCCGGTGGGAACGGCAGATAGGGCGCGGGCTTGTCGCCGCCGATGTCCAGGGTGCGTACTGTGAGCGTTCTTCCTTCCAGCGTATGGGCGATCGCGCGATAGGCCGCGACTTGCTCGGCTTCGCCGGGCGGAGCTTCACGATCCAGGAACAGGAATTCAGTTCTGAGCAGACCGCAGCCTTCCGCGCCCGCGGCGACCGCGACAACAGCATCATGGTGCGAACCCAGATTGGCGTTGATCTCGACGCGCATGCCGTCTTTGGTGTGACAAGGAAGATGTGCCAGAGCTTGCGCGGCATGATGCGCTTGACGCTGCGCAGCGATTTCGCGGTTCGCGCTTTCCACCAAAGGCGACGCGGGATCGATGGTCATCCTGCCCTGGTCTGCATCCAGCAGCAGCGTTGTGCCGTCCGGAATCGAAAGTAATTTCGGTCCACATGCCACCAGCATGGGAATGTTCATGGTCGCCGCCAGAATCGCGACATGCGAGGTGGGGCCGCCTTTTGAGAGCGCGATGCCCGCCAGACGCATCGCATCCAGCGCCATAAATTCCGAGGGCAGCAGATCGTCCGCCAGCAATATGGCATTCTCGGGCAAGGCGATGTCGGGTTGGGCCTGCACGTCGCTCAAAGCCATCAGAACCTGACGCTCCAGGTCCATCAGATCGGCGGCACGTTCGGCAAGGCGAGTCTGGTTCAGCCCCTTCAGCACGGCGACCTGGGTTCCAATCGCCATTCGCCAGGCATGGCCCGCGCTTTTCCCTTGGGCGATGCAGCGTCCTGCTTCGGCCGCCAGTTCCGGATCATCCAGAAAGGCCAGATGCGCCGCCAGGATGGCAGATCGATCCTTGCGCACCGCGTCGTTGAGCTTGGTTCGGACCGAGGCGATGGCGTCGGCAAGGCGCGTACTCTCATGGGCGGCGCCCCGCCCCTCCTCGACGACCGCGATCCGAGCCCGGGCAAATCGCAACGCCTTGCCCAAGGCAAGCCCCGACGCGGCGCGCACGCCCGTGACCACACCGGGCTCATCCAATACAGCGGCAACGGCGATGAACTCTGCAGTTGCCTCCACCGTCTCGCCCATACCGCTTTCCACCAACGCGGCGATCGCGGCAATCGCAGCATCGGCATCGGTGCCAGTGGCGATCAGACTGATGGACGCACCCTTGGTGAGACCAAGACCCATCATCGCCACAGGACTGCGCAGGCTGGCGCGCCGCGTGCCGGATTCCATCGCCATATCGGCGGAAAAGGATTTGGCCAGATCAGCCAACCTGGCGGCGGGACGGGCATGCAGGCCATGCGCCAAGGGGATAACCAGATTGCGGCGCACCTCCCGTCGGCCGGCAGCGGCCGCGGATATTTTTCTTAAGGAGCGCAAGCGCATGATCTCACGCCCGCGTGTCACGCTTTGGTTTTCCAATCGCCATTCGAGGACGAAATCATCGCCATTGGCGATCACGATGGGCGTAATCAGGCTTTTCGCCGCCCGTCCCAACGTTTCGAGATCGAACGAGATCAGCGCCTGCCCCGCCGCAACTTTCTCACCTTGGCGCACATGCGCCGTGAAGCCCTCGCCACCCAGGCCCATGGTATCGAGCCCGATATGCATCAGGATCTCGGCGCCATTGGCGGCGCGCAAGGTGACGGCGTGTCGCGCGGCATGCAGCAGCATCACTTCGCCATCGCAAGGCGCGCTGAGGAGCGACGCGGTGGGATCGATGGCAATGCCGTCGCCCATCATCTTGTCGGCGAAGACGGGGTCGGGCACTTCGGCCAGGGGCGCGGCCCAGCCATCGAGCGGCGCCACAAGGACCAAAGTCTCAATGGAATTGCTGGCGCCTGATCCGGTATCGGTCTTATTCAATGTCACGCCCTTGAACGATCGGCCCAGCGCTGCGGCAAAATTCTTGGGTTCCAATATGACATCAACAGCCGGATTGTGCTACCGCGCTGAGCCTGACGCGTCACGTTCATGGCAATGGCCTGAAGAACAGTTCAAGATGACGACATGAACACATCTGCCATGGCCCGAGAGGCGAAGGAAGCGCCTGAGCGCGTGCAGGCGCAGATGGACAAGGATTCTCTGCGCCTGTCGGATATCGCCGATACATTGCGCGAATTCCATCCCCGCGCCGTTCTCACCTGCGCACGCGGCAGCTCGGACCATGCCGCCACTTATGCGCGCTATCTGATCGAGACCAGGCTGGGGCTTCTCACTTCGTCCGCGTCGCCGTCAGTGAGTTCGGTCTATGGCGTGAAGCAGGAGCTTGATGGCTGCCTGTTCTTGGTCATTTCACAATCCGGACGCAGTCCCGATCTTCTGGCGGCCGCTGCCGCCGCGAAAGACTCCGGCGCGCTGGTGATGGCGATGGTCAATGTGGAGGATTCCCCCCTCGCGACCGCGGCGGACCATGTGATCCCGCTGCGCGCCGGGCCGGAGACCAGCGTCGCGGCCACCAAGTCTTATATATGCGCGCTGGCGGCTTCACTGCATCTGGTGGCGCGCTGGAGTGAAAACGACGCGCTGTTGACTCATTTCAAGAATTTGCCTGCGCAACTGCGCCAGGCCTGGCAACTGGATTGGCGGCCCCTGGTCGAGCTGCTGACACCAGCAACCAATCTGTTTGTGCTGGGGCGGGGCCTGGGCCTGGCCGTGGCGCAGGAAGCGGCGCTGAAATTCAAGGAGACTTGCGGTCTTCATGCCGAAGCCTTCAGCGGCGCGGAAGTTCGCCATGGTCCCATGGCGCTGATGGAACGGGGCCTTCCCGCGCTGACGTTCTCGCAGGACGATGAGACCCGCGCGGGCATGGAGGCGCTAGCGCGCGACTTGTCCACTTCGGGCGCGAAAATTCTGATGGCGGGAGGCGAAGCGCCCGGCGTCACGCGCCTTCCCACCATGGCAGCCGACGCGGCGGTTGCGCCGATCCTGTTCATCCAGAGCTTCTATCGCTGGGCCGCCGAACTGGCGCTGGCGCGCGGCTTCGACCCCGACCATCCGCCCCATCTCAAGAAGGTGACGGAGACTTTCTGATGCGTGAAGCGCTGATCAATGGGCGGATCGTGGCGCAAGGCCGGATTCTCACCGCTCACGCCGTGGTGATCGAGGGTGGCTGGATCGCCGATATTGTCACCGACGAAGACGCCAGCCTGAAAGGCCTGACGGTCCATGATCTCAAAGGCGCGCTGTTGCTGCCAGGCTTCATTGATACTCAGGTCAATGGCGGGGGCGGCGTGCTGTTCAACGACGATCCATCGGCCCTGACCATCCGCCGGATCGCCGCCGCCCACCGCAAATTCGGCACCACCGGCTTTCTTCCTACCTTGATCAGCGACGATCTGGGCAAGGTGAAGCGCGCCATCGAAGCAGTGGCCGCGGCGGTCAAAGAAGGCGTGCCCGGCGTGCTGGGCATTCATATCGAGGGCCCGTTCCTCAGCCCGGCGCGCAAGGGCGTGCACGATGCCGCCAAATTCCGCACCTTGGACGAGGAAGCGTTTGCGCTTCTCACGTCGCTCAAGACCGGCAAGACCCTGGTGACCTTGGCGCCGGAAATGACCACCCCGGAGATGATCGCCCGGCTGGCGGGCGCTGGCGTGATCGTCGCCGCCGGTCACACCAATGCCAGCTATGACACGATGCGCGAGGCCTTGGCGCGCGGC
>DATBAP010000092.1:0-16209 GCA_036271455.1 Rhizomicrobium sp. | reverse complement strand
CGCCGTGGTTCGAACGACCTTCCCCATTTCGGAATATTCCACGGTGCAACTGCGCTACTCGTATCAGATCAACTATATCTACCCCTTCTCCGGCGCGCCCTTGGAAGTCTTGCTCGCTCAGGGCAGGACGTATGGCAGCATCCTCGGCTTTACCTATGGCTTCTCCAATCTTGACGATGTGCTGAAACCCACCACGGGCGAGGCCTTCTCTTTCACCCAGGGTTTTGCCGGTTTCGGCGGCAATCTTCGCTACCTCAAGAGCGATGCGGTTTTCTCCGGCTACCGTCCCGCCTTCGGCGGCGCGGTGATCGCTTCGCTCACCCTGCGTGCCGGCATCATCCAGAGCTATGACGGCTCGATCCTGCCCATCAACCAGCGTTATTTCGATGGCGGCGACACATTCAGAGGCTTCGCGCTGGCGGGTATCGGTCCACGCGATCTCGATTCGCCTGTCAATACCGGCGCCTTGGGTGGCGACGCCCACGCCATCGGCACGTTCCAGGCGCGGCTTCCCAGCCTGCTGCCGGAAAGTTATGGCGTTTCGCTTGGCCTCTTCACCGATTTCGGCACGCTGGGCCAGGTGCAAAATGTCCAGCGCGCCTGTACAGTCCAGTCTTGCGTGGTCGACAATTTCGCCTTCCGCGCCTCCGCCGGCATCAGTCTGGGTTGGAGATCGCCCTTCGGTCCGCTGCAAATCGATCTCGGTCTGCCTTACGTCAAGACCTATTATGACAGGCCCCAGATACTTCACTTCTCCGCTGGAACAGGATTCTGACGATGAAAAAGGCCCTTCTTATTCTTGGCTTTCTCGGCGCCGGTGCGTTGCCCGCGTTGGCCGCCAATCCGCCGCCGCCTCCGCCGCAGCTCAAGATGTTGTTGATCGACCGCCAGGCCATCATCCGCTTTTCCAAGGTGGGCCAGGATGTGGCGCGTCAGATCGAAGCCTATGGCAACCAGGCCAAGGCCGAGATCGCCGGACAGCAAAAAGCGCTGCAGGCCGAGGCGCAGAAGCTGCAACAGGACGTCGCCATCCTTGGCGCCGACGCCAAAAACAAGAAGATCGCCGATTTCGACGCCAAGCAGAACGGCATGCAGGCAGCCGCTCAAAAGAAAGAGCAGCTGATCCAAGGCGGCTTCATGAAGGCACAGCAGACCATCGCCCAGTCGCTCGAGCCGATCCTGCAGAGCATCATGCAGCAGCGCGGCGCCAACCTCATCATAGACAAGAACGCTGTGGTTTATGCTTCACCCCAGGCGGTCGCAGCCTTCGACATCACCGTGCCCGCGATCGAGCAGTTGAACCAGAAATTGCCTGCCTTGAAGGTCGATCTGGTGGCTGCGCCCGCCGGCGCACCGCCGGCTGCCGCCCCCGCGGCGAACAAGAAATAGAAAGACGCCGCGAGGCCCAGACCCGATGGCCGATCCTCGTTTTTATGACAATTGCGGCCCCTTCACGCTGGCCGAGATTTGTCAGCGCGCCGGCGTGACGCTTCCGCCGGCTGCCGACGGCGCAGTGGTGATCGAAGATCTCGCGGGCCTGGAAGGGGCGGGGCCTAAACACCTGACTTTCTATTCGGGCAGCCGTGAGCTTGCCTCTGCGTTCGCGCGAAGCCAGGCTGGCGTCTGCCTGGTGGCGTTGAAGGATGCGCCGGCGGATGCCCCACAGGGCACGGTGCTGATTCCCGTCAAGGCGGTGTCTCATGCTTTTGCCGCCATAGCGGCGCTGTTCTATCCCGAAGCATCCCAAGCAAAATGGACGCAGAAGGAATTGATTTCACCGGATGCGAAGTTGGGCAAGGACGTGATGGTCGGTCCCGGCGCCGTGATCGGCCCTGGCGCCGAGATCGGCGATCGCGTCCGCATCGGCGCCAATGCCGTGATCGGCCCGGGCGTCGCCATCGGGCATGATTGCGAGATCGGCAACAATGTCTCGATCACCCATGCTTATGTTGGCGATCGGGTGACGATCCAGCCATGCGCCGCGATCGGCCAGTCCGGTTTCGGTTTTGCTTCATCGGCGGCGGGTCATGTGAGGATTCCCCAACTCGGGCGGGTGATTATCCAGGACGGCGTCGAGATCGGCGCCGCCAACACCGTCGACCGCGGCGCCTTGGGTGATACCGTGATCGGCGAAGGCACCAAGAGCGATAATCTGGTCCAGATCGGCCACAATGCTCAGGTCGGCCGCCATGTGGTGCTGGTGGCCCAGATGGGCGTCGGGGGCAGTTCCACCATCGGCGATTTCGCCATCCTGGGCGGCCAAGTGGGCCTTGCCGATCATGTGACCGTCGGCCCGGGCGCCCGGCTGGCGTCGCGCAGCGCCATGGTTTCGGGGCAGGTGGTCGAAGGGGGCAAGGATTATGGCGGCGTTCCGGCAAAGCCTGTAAGAGATTGGCTGAGAGAGATTCATGCGGTGAGCCAGTTGATCCGGCGCCGCAAACGGGACGCCGATGACTGACCCTTCACGCGATGTCGCTGGGCTCGATGCCGCCACGCTCGATGTCGAGCAGATCAAGAAATTGCTGCCGCACCGCCCCCCCATGTTGCTGGTGGAACGACTCACGGACATCGTGAAGTTGGAAAGCGCGACCGGCTGGAAGGCCGTGAGCATCAACGAGCCCTATTTTCAGGGACATTTCCCCGATTACGCCGTGATGCCGGGCGTCCTGATCGTGGAAGCGATGGCGCAGACTGCGGGCGCGGTGGTGATGCACAGCCTGGGTGTCGAACGCGAGAAGAGCGTGGTCTATTTCATGACCATCGAGAAGGCGCGCTTCCGCAAGCCCGTGCACCCGGGCAATATGCTGCGCATGCCGGTCAAGGCTCTGAGGCGGCGCGGGCCGGTGTGGCGGTTCGAAGGCCAGGCATTTGTCGGCGACACGCTCTGCGCCGAAGCCGAATTCAGCGCCACGATCTTTGACGGCGCGGAAGGCAGCCATGACAATTCATCCGACCGCGCTGGTTGAGGACGGCGCGCGGCTGGGCGCGGACGTCGAGATCGGCCCTTTCTGCATGGTGGGTTCGCGCGTCAGCTTGAACGACGGCGTCAGGCTCTTGTCCCATGTGGTGATCAAGGGCGTGACCGAACTGGGCGCGAGAACTGTGGTGCATACCGGCGCTGTGCTGGGGGGCGAGGGTCAGATCCGCGGCAATGACTTTCCCGAAGGAAGGCTCACGATCGGGTCCGACTGTATGCTGCGCGAATTGGTGACCATGAATTGCGGCAGCCGCAAGGACAAGGGCATCACCCAGGTCGGCGACCGCGGCTATTTCATGGCCGGCAGCCATGTCGGTCATGATTGCGTGGTGGGCGACGACGTCACGTTCGCCAATTCCGTGGCGTTGGGCGGCCATTCGCAGATCGGCGACGGCGTGATCTTTGGCGGCCTTTCGGCGGTCCAGCAATTCTGCCGGGTGGGCAAGGGCGCGATGGTGGGCGGACTGACCGGCGTCAATCGCGACGTGATCCCTTACGCAATGGCGTTCGGCGATCATGCGGAACTGGCGGGACTGAATCTCATCGGGCTCAAGCGGCGCGGGCTTTCGCGCGACGCCATTCACGCCATGCGCGGCGCGTTCCGCCTGATTTTCTACGGTGGCGATGGCGACCTCAAAAGCCGCGCCCTGGAAGCGAAAAATGATTGGAGCGGCGTGGCCGAAGTGGCGGAGATCGCCGATTTCATTCTCGCGCCCGCCAAGCAAAAACTATGCACCGCGCGCCGGCGCGGCGAGGCCGAGTGAAAAGCTTGGGCCTTATTGCCGGCGGGGGTGATCTGCCCCGTGCGGTGGCCGAAAGCGTTCTGGATTCGGGCGGCCATGTATTCGTGGTCGCGCTGCGCGGCATGTGCACCGCCTGGGCGGAAAAATACGACCATGAGTGGGTTTCGCTGGGCGAACCGGGCCGCGCGCTCAAGGCGCTTTCGCGCGCGGGCGTGGGTGACGTGCTTCTGGCGGGCCGCGTCGAGCGTCCAAAATTCTCCGCACTCAAGCTGGACGCCAAAGGCGTGATGATCTTGCCTAAGGTGGTGGCGGCCGCGCGCCAAGGCGACGACGCGCTGCTGCGGCTTCTGGTGGGCGTGTTCGAAGCCGAGGGCTTTCACGCCGTCAGCGTGGCGGAAGCCGCGCCGGGGCTGGTGGCGGAAGCGGGGCCGCTGGGACGGGTCAAGCCCGATGAGGAAGACAGCGCCGACATCGCCCGTGCCTTCGCCATTGTCCGCGCGCTGGGCGCGCTGGATGTGGGGCAGGCTGCCGTGGTGTGCGAGGGATTGGCATTGGCGGTTGAAGCTGCCGAGGGCACCGACCAGATGATCGCCCGGGTGGGTCAGTTGCGGGAATCCCTGCGTGGCACGCCGGATAAAAAACGCGGCGTGCTGGTGAAGGCTTTGAAACCCACCCAGGACACCAAGACCGACATGCCCGTGATCGGCAAGGAAAGCGTGCAGCGGGCCGCCGAGGTCGGCCTGGCCGGTATCGCGCTTGAAGCCGGCAAATCCCTGATCGTCGACAAGCGCGCGGTGCGGGATGAAGCCGACCGGTTGGGCTTGTTTGTGACGGGCATCACGCCGTGAAGACTCTGATGCTGGTGTGCGGCGAGCCGTCGGGTGACCAGCTGGGCGCGCAACTGATGGCGGCCATAAAGCAATTGGCCGGCGGCCGCGTCAAGATCGTGGGTGTGGGCGGCCCGGCGATGACGCGCGAAGGCCTGACGAGTCTTTACTCGCTGGACGCGACTGCCGTGATGGGCCTGCGCGAAGTCGTGCCCGCCATTCCCCGGATTCTGGCGCGGGTGAGACAGGCCGCCGATTATGCGGTGAGCGTTCATCCCGACGCCCTGGTGGTAATCGACAGTCCGGATTTCACCCATCGCATCGCCCGGGCGGTGAAGAAACGCGATCCCACCATCAGGACCGTCAATTATGTGGCGCCGCAGGTCTGGGCCAGCCGCGCCTATCGCGCCAAGGCGATGGCGCGCTATTTTGACCTGATCCTGGCGTTATTTCCCTTCGAAGTGCCATTCTTCCAGAAATACAGCCTCAAAGCCGCCTTTGTCGGCCATCCCGTGATCGAGCGGCGAGCGAGAATGACCGGTGGCGACAAGTTTCGCGCCGAACGCGGAATCGCGATGGATGCGCCGTTGCTGGCGCTTCTGCCCGGCAGCCGCACCAGTGAGATCCGATTCATTTTTCCTATTTTCCGCGAGACGGTGACATTGTTGGCCGGGAAGATTCCCGGACTGGTTACGGTTCTGCCCACCGTTCCGCATGTGGCGGCAAAGGTGCGGGATGCCGCCAAGGGCTGGCCCACGCCGCTCCACATCTTGGACAACGAGGCGGACAAGTTTGCCGCTTTTGACGCCGCGGACGTGGCGCTGGCGGCGTCAGGCACGGTGACGGCGGAACTGGCGCTTTCGCGCGCGCCCATGGTGGTGGCTTATCGCGTCGGCGGACTGACGTATGCCCTGGTGCACCGCCTGATGACGGTATCTCACATGACGCTGGTCAATATCCTGCTGGAACGGCGCGCGGTGCCGGAATTCCGGCAATATGACGCGACACCGGAGGCGCTGGCGGCGCAGGTTGAGAAACTGTTCCGCGACCCTACCGCGCGCGCAGCCCAGATCACTGCAATGGATGAATTCGCCCAGGCGCTGGGCGAGGGGGGCGAGGCCCCCTCACTGCGCGCGGCGAAAATCCTGCTGGACTTTATTGGGGCGTAGAAAAAGCTACTTGCGCTGACCCATTGCCACATATTTGCGTTCGGTGGGTCCGGTATAGATCTGGCGCGGACGGCCGATCTTCTGGTGCGGATCTTCCAGCATCTCCTTCCATTGCGCGATCCAGCCCACAGTGCGGGCCAGAGCAAATAGCACGGTGAACATGGAACTGGGGAAGCCCAGCGCCTTCAGCGTGATGCCGGAATAGAAGTCGATGTTGGGATAGAGCTTTTTCTCGATGAAATATTCGTCCTGGAGCGCGATCTTCTCCAATTCGATCGCCACTTTCAGCAGCGGATCGTCATGCAGGCCCAATTCGTCCAGCACGGCATGGGCTTGGATCTGCATCGCCTTGGCGCGGGGATCGTAATTCTTGTAGACGCGATGACCGAAGCCCATCAGGCGGAACGAGTCGTTCTTGTCCTTGGCCCGCTTCACATATTCGGGGATGCGGTCCACGGTGCCGATCTCTTCCAGCATCTTCAGCGCCGCTTCATTGGCGCCGCCATGGGCCGGACCCCACAGGCAGGCAATGCCGGCGGCGATGCAGGCGAAGGGATTGGCGCCCGAAGAGCCTGCCAGCCGCACCGTCGAGGTCGAGGCATTCTGCTCGTGATCGGCATGCAGGATGAAGATTGTGTCCAGCGCTTTGGCCAGCACCTTGTTGACCTTGTACTCCTCGGCTGGGACCGAGAAGCACATGCGCAGGAAGTTCTCAGTATAGCCCAATTCGTTGCGCGGATACACGAAGGGCTGGCCGACGGAATATTTGAACGCCATCGCCGCGATGGTGGGCATCTTGGCGACCAGGCGATGGCTGGCGATCTCGCGCTGGATGGGATCGTTGATGTCGGTGGAGTCGTGATAGAACGCCGCCAGCGCTCCCACCACGCCGCACATCACCGCCATCGGATGGGCGTCGCGGCGGAAGCCGCGGAAAAAGGCGGCCAGCTGCTCATGCACCATGGTGTGGTGGCTGATGGAATACCAGAACTGTTCCATCTGCGCTTTGTTGGGCAGATCACCATAGAGCAGCAGATAGCAGGTCTCGATGAAGGTGGAATGATCCGCCAGCTCAGCGATGGGATAGCCGCGATATTGCAGCACGCCCTTGTCGCCATCGATAAAGGTAATGGCGGACTCGGTTGAGGCAGTGGAGGTGAAACCGGGATCGTAGGTGAACATCCCGGTCTGGTCGTAGAATTTGCGGATGTCCATCACATCCGGACCTTGCGTGCCGCTCAGGGTGGGGAATTGATACGCCTTGCCCTCGAGAGTGACGCTGGCTTTGCCCGCCGGCTTGATGTTGCTGTCCCGCATCGTGAACTCCCCTGATCCCTATTATCTTGCGCTGCAATATAAGCGGCCTTTGTGCGCCGCGTCACGGATTTTGCGCCTCGACCTATGAATTTTCATCAAGCCGCATAAGCCCTTAGTCGGATAAGGGATTCTTCCCGTCCCAACAGTGACAACATTTCGAACAACGGTGGTGACACGGTCTTGCCGGTGAGCGCCGCCCTTAACGGCTGGGCCACGTCGCCCAGCTTCAGGCCGGATTCCTCGGCAAAGCTTCGCGCCGCGCTTTCCAGGTCCATGGCGCTCCAGTCGGTGGCCTCAAGCTTGGGGAGGGTGCGGGCCAGCAGGGCGCGCGCCTCGGGCCCCAGAATCTTGCCCGCGGCGGCATCCAGATCGCGAGGACCGTCCGCATAAAGAAATTCCGCACCCTGATCGAGTTGCACCAGAGTCTTGGCCCGCTCCTTGAGCGAGGCCATCGCGGATTTGAGGCGCTCCCGCGCCATCATGGGCAGGATGTGGGGCGGGCTGCGCCGTTCCAGAAAGGCGGTAAGTTCGGCCACCAGATCGTCGTCGGATGTTTCGCGGATATAATGGCCGTTGAGATTGTCCAGCTTCTTGTAATCCATCCGCGCCGGGCTTTTGCCCACTGCGCCGAAATCGAACCATTCGATCGCCTTGGCGGTGGGAATGATCTCGTCATCACCATGGCTCCAGCCCAGCCGGAGCAGATAGTTGCGCATGGTCTCGGGCAGGTAGCCCATGTCACGATAGGCCTCGACCGCCAGCGCGCCATGCCGCTTGGACAATTTCTGCCCGTCGGGACCGTTGATGAGAGGCAGGTGGCCGTAAGCCGGCGCCGGCCAGCCCATCGCTTCGATGATCTGCAACTGGCGGGCGGCGTTGTTGAGGTGATCGGCGCCGCGCACGACATGGGTAACGCTCATGTCGAAATCGTCCACCACCACCGCCAGCATATACGTGGGCGTCCCGTCGGAGCGCAGCAGCACCATGTCGTCCAGCTGGTCGTTGGCGAAGCGCACATCGCCCAGGATCAGATCGTGCACCACCGTCTCGCCATCGTTACGAGCCTTGAGGCGTACAACAAAAGGCGTGCCGACCGGGGCGTCTTTCGGATCGCGGTCGCGCCAGCGTCCGTCATAGCGCACCGGCTTGCCCGCCTTGCGTTGGGCCTCGCGCATCTGGTTCAACTCTTCGGCGGTGGCGTAGCAGCGATAGGCGCTGCCTTGCTTGAGCAGGGTCTCGGCCACTTCGCGGTGGCGTCCCGCGCGGGCGAATTGATAGATCACGTCGCCGTCCCAATTCAGCCCCATCCACGCCATACCATTCAGAATTGCCGCCACCGCTTCGGGGGTCGAGCGCTCGCGGTCGGTATCCTCGATGCGCAGCAGGAATGTCCCGCCGGTGTGGCGCGCATAGAGCCAGTTGAACAGCGCGGTGCGCGCGCCGCCGATATGCAGCATCCCTGTGGGCGAGGGCGCGAAACGCAGGACAGGCTTGGCTTTATCGGTCATGGTAAAGCCCTCAAGTAGCGAAGCGGTAGGCATTAAAAAAGCCTCAAGTAGCGAAGCGGTAGTGCATTAAAGTGGGCTCGTTTAGCAAACGGTTTTGGGCGTGACCATAGAGCTCAATTCCCGGTCGTTTGGTTGGGGGAATTCCATCGGGAAGCCATCGGCGCTGGGGGCCGCGCTTCTGGCCGAGCGGCACCGCTGGCCGCTCTGGCTGCCGGTGGCATTGGGAACAGGCACCGCTCTTTATTTTGCGTCGCCCTTTGAACCCGCTCCCATTGTCGCGGCCGCGATGGCGCTTGCGTGCCTGGCGGCGGGTTTGGGCGCATATCGGAGCCACGATCCATGGGCACGGGCAGTCCTTGCACTGGTTGCGGCTCTGGCGCTGGGCTTCGGCAATGCCAAAGGACGCGAGATGCGCGTGGCGGCGCCGGTGGTGCCGCATCCCATTGTCACGCATCTGACGGGCCGGGTGGTGGCGCTGGATTGGGGCCGCGCCGGGTGGCGCGCGATACTGGATGATGTGCGTTCCGGCCGTTTGCCCGATCCACCGTCGCGCGTGCGTGTGCTGGTGCGCAAGGGCGGAGAAATCCTCGGCATTGGCCAGGGCGTGGACCTCACCGCTCAACTGATGCCGCCGCCCGGACCCGTTGCCCCCGGCGACAGCGATTTTGCCCGCGCCGCTTATTTCGCCGGGATCGGCGCAGTGGGCTTTGCCTTTGGCGCGCCGGGGATCGCGCCATTGCCCCATGCGCCGACACTTTCAGAGCGTGTTTCCAGCCTGGTCGAAACCATGCGCGCTGCCGTGACCGCACGCATTCGCGCCCAGCTTCCCGACAGCGAAGGCGCCATTGCCAGCGCCATCATCACGGGCGAGCGCGGCGGCATCGATCCTGATGACGAAGCCGCTTTGCGCGATGCCGGCCTGGCGCATGTGCTGGCGATCGCCGGGCTCCACATGGCGCTGGTGGGCGCGGGCCTGTTCTGGCTGGCGCGCGCTATCCTCGCCCTCATTCCCGCGATCGCGCTCGCCTATCCGATCAAGAAATGGGCGGCGGGCTTGGCGCTGGCAGGCGCGGGTTTCTATCTTATCATCAGCGGTGGCTCATCTTCCTCGGTGCGCGCCTTCGTGATGCTGGCGATGATGCTTCTGGCGGTGCTGCTGGATCGCCCCGCTCTCTCGATGCGCAGCCTGGCGCTGGCCGCGGCGATTCTTCTTTTGATGCGGCCTGACGCGATCACCGAACCGGGATTCCAGATGTCCTTCGCGGCGGTGGCGAGCTTGATCGCGGTGGCGGAATGGGAACAGGGGCGCGAGCGGATCGCGCCCCGCTCGTATCTTTATCGTCATGTTCGGGGCATCGCGCTGACCAGCCTGGTCGCCAGCCTCGCCACCTTGCCGTTCGCGATGTTTTATTTCGGCCGTGCCACCCATTACGCGGTGCTGGGCAATCTCCTGGCCATGCCGGTGATGGGTCTGGTGGTGATGCCATTCGCTGCGCTCAGTGTGCTGGCGATGCCTTTCGGGCTCGAGCATGCGCCGCTGCAGGCCATGGGATGGGGTATTTCCCTGATGCTGGCGTTGGGCCGCTGGGTTTCGGGTCTGCCAGGCGCGGTCGCGGTCACGCCGGCTTTCCCGCTCGGGGCCTTGGTACTGATAAGCCTGGGCGGGTTGTGGCTGGCGATCTGGAGGCGCCGCCTGCGCTGGTGGGGCGTCTTGCCGATGATGGTTGGGATTGTGCTCGCGATATCGGCCCCGAGGCCCGATCTGATGATTGCTTCAGACGCGCGAACAATTGTTCTCAGAGGAACCGACGGACGTCTTTATTTCCCCGCCCAGCCCAGGGATCATTTCGTGGCGCAACGATGGCTCTTGCGCGACGGTGACAGCCGTTCCTGGCGCGATGCCGTGAACCGCAACCTTGCGTGCGACGGGTTGGGCTGCATCGCGCATCAAAACGGGTTGACGATTGCGCTGTCTGCGCGGCCGGAGGCGCTGGACCAGGATTGCGCCCGCGCGGATGTGGTGATCTCGGCCACGCAGGCATTTTCCTGCAGGGGCCCGCGGCTGGTGTTGGACGCAAAGGAAATCGCCTCGGGCGGCGGTTATGCCGTGCGTCTCGCCCCGCTCAGCGCCATCAGCATCAACCAGACGCGCGGGGCGCGCCCCTGGGTGCCCAGTCAGTAGGGGGCTTCAATAACGGCGGATCAGGCCCACCAGCTTGCCCTGCACCTTGACCCGGTCGGCGCCGTAGAGCCGCGTTTCATAGGCCGGGTTGGCTGCTTCGAGGGCGATGGAATCGCCGCGCCGGCGCAGCCGCTTCAAGGTGGCCTCATTGTCGTCCACCAGCGCCACCACGATCTCGCCGGTATTGGCGCTGTCGGCTTCCTGGATGATCACGGTGTCGCCGTCGAGGATGCCGGCATTGATCATGGAATCGCCGGTGACTTCTAAAGCATAATGCTCGCCGCGCCCGATCATGCCGCCCGGCACCGGAATGTCGGAGATGCGGTTCTGCAAGGCTTCGATGGGAGTGCCAGCGGCGATGCGGCCCACCAGCGGCACATTGACGGCATGTTCGCTGTCGCCCATTGCGCGGCGGGGGGTGTTATGGCGGGGATCGGGAATGCGGTCGGTCCGTCCATGCCGCGCCGAAGGCATAATGCGCTGGGCCTGGCTGCGCGTGGTGGCGGGGCGCGCCGTTTCGGCCATGTTGTCGGGCAGCTTTATCACTTCCAGGGCTCGGGCGCGTTTTTCCATGCGGCGCAGAAAGCCGCGTTCCTCCAGCGCCGTAATCAGCCGGTGGATGCCGGATTTGGACTTGAGGTCCAGCGCTTCCTTCATCTCGTCAAAGGATGGCGGCACACCCGATTCGCGGATGCGCTCATGGATGAAGAGCAAAAGCTCATATTGTTTGCGAGTGAGCATCGGGTTCCTCCCAAGTCCCGGGAAGTTCCCGGAGCGCCCGGATTCGTGCGATACCGGACCGCGAACAAACCCGAAACATCGAGAATCGTTCTACTTTAGTTCCAGAAGGCCGTCAACGCCGGAACGATCTCCCCGGCGCAGGTGTTTCTCCCTGGGGCAGGACAACTCAGATCCCAGGAGAGAATGGAATGAAGAAACTCATGTTACAGGCCGCCGCTGCCGCAATTCTTGCCGCCGGCGTCATGGCCGTGACCAGCTCGGCCGCGTCGGCCGATGTTGTCTGCAACGGCGCAGGCGATTGCTGGCATACCCATGATCACTACAATTATGACCCGGCGTTCGGCGTCACCGTGCATCCCAACGATTGGAGATGGGGTCCGGCCGACCATTATCGCTGGCACGAGCACGAAGGCCGTGGCTATTGGCGCGACAACGCCTGGGTCACGTTCTAAGATTCAGGCGCATTTTGCGAAAACGGCGGTCCTTGCGGCCGCCGTTTTCATTCCAGCGTCAGTATCTCCACCGCCGCGCCCTCCTTGAGCGCAGGCGCCTGGGGCGCACGTACGATCAGCATGTCCGCGGCGCTGAAATCTTTCAGCAGCGATGAATCTTGAAGCGGAAAGGGACGGGCCCATAAAACGCCGTCGCGCCATTCACCTTTGGCGCGAAGATAGTCCTGACGCTCGCCATTGGCTTCCAGTGTACCGATCAGCCGCGCTGTTTGGAGCTGGGGTTTCCATTCCCGGCCCAGCATCGCCGCGATAGCGGGACGCAGGAACAGAAGCGCGCAGACCAGGCTCGAGACGGGGTTGCCCGGCAGGCCCAGGAAGGGCGTTTTGCCCAGATGGCCGAAGATCAGCGGCTTGCCCGGCCGCATCGCGATCTTCCAGAAATCCAGCGCGAAGCCCTTGGGTCCCAGCGCCGCGCGCACCAGATCGTGATCGCCGACCGAGGCGCCGCCCGTGGTGATCAGGAGGTCGCATTTCTCATCTGCCAAAGCGGCGATCGCTTCGCTGTTGTCGGGCAGAATGCCCAGATTGCGGGGCGCCGCACCCCATTGCACCAGCCAGGGCATCAATCCGTACACGGATGAAGCCACGATGCCGCCGGGTTTGCGTGGGGCGCCTGGAAGGGACAGCTCGTCACCGGTGCTGGCCAATGCGATCACCGGCCGCCTTCGCACCTCGACATGGGAGAGATCGCCTGCCGCGAGCAGCGCCAGGTCGCGTGCCGTCAGACATGTGCCTTGGGCCGCGAGCACTTGGCCGGCGCGAAAATCAAGACCCTTGGCGCGGACGAATTTTCCCGGAAAGGGCGCGGCGGTGAGTTCCACCGTCTCGCCGATCACGCGCGCATCTTCCTGCGCCAGGACTGCATCGGCGCCGTCGGGAAGTTCGCTTCCCGTGAAGAGACGAACCGCTTCGCCCGGCGCCACCTTGCCGGAAAAGGGATGGCCCGCCGGTGCCGAGCCGATTACGCGGCGAGGACCCTGATCGCCGCTTCGGACCGCATAACCATCCATGATGGAGGAGGGGAAGGGCGGCTGATCGGCCCTGGCCAGCACCTCGGCGGCCAGGGTGCGGCCGATCGCGTCTTCCAAGGTCACGTGTTCGCTATCGAGAGGTTTGAACGCGGAGACTATCCGCCGTGTGGCCTCTTCCACACTCAGCATTTCTCACCCGCGCTGGTGCTTCTTGAAGCTTGGCCCGGAATTTCTCCCCCCGTCGGGCGAAGCCCGTGATGGGGGGAGATGTCTTCCGAGGGCTTGTCCCGAGGAAGACAAAGGGGGGCGAAAAAAGAAATCATTTGAACATGTCTTCGACGCGGACTTTCGCCGCGCGGGCGAGTTTTTCCGCCACATCGGGCGAGAGGCCGCGCGAACGGCCGGTGAGGAAGCTCAAAATCTCGCCAGAGGCGATACCGGCCTGTTTGGCCCATAATGTGGGCCGCAAGCGGCGGGACGTCATGAAGGTACGGAACGCATCGCGGCGTCGATCCTGGGCGGGCCGGGGCGCAGCCACTTCACTCATCAAGGTTCTGGGTTTCGGGCGGCCGGAATTTGGTTTCGCCGGCGCGGCCGGCGCTTTGTAGCTGCCGCTCTTGCCGCCCGATTTGGCGATCAGGCGCACCGTCTCGATCACCGCGCCTTTGTCCACCGCCTTGATCATGTCGTAGAGCGTGAGCGCCGCTACCGACACGGCGGTGAGCGCCTCCATCTCCACGCCAGTCTGGCCGCTGGTGGCCACTATGGCCGTGATGCGGATACTGTGCGTGTCCGCGTCGGGCTCGAATTCCACCTGTGCTTTGGCGATGGCGACGGGATGGCAGAGGGGGATCAGGTCGGGCACACGTTTGGCCGCCATGATGCCGGCGATGCGGGCTGCAGCCAGCACGTCGCCTTTGGGCGCTGAGCCTTCCATCACGGCGGTGAAGGCGTCTTCGGACAGCGTCACTGTCGCTTCGGCGGTGGCTTCGCGCGCCGTTACCGGCTTTCCTGAGACATCCACCATATGGGCGTGGCCCTTAGCGTCGAGATGGGAAAGCTTGCTCATTGGCGGAAGCCGTCTCCCAACAGCCGCCGCGTCGCCGCCTCAACATCCTTCTGCCGCATCAGGCTTTCGCCGATCAGCACGGTGGTGACATGGACTTGTGCCAGGCGCTTGAGATCGGCGGGCGCCGAAAGCCCGCTTTCGGCCACCAGATGCGCGTCTCGGGGCGCTTTGGGCGCCAATTTCTGCGTCACATTGAGATCGGTGACAAAGGTCTTGAGATTGCGGTTGTTGATGCCGATCAGGCGCGCTTCCAGCCTGTCGGCGCGCTCCATCTCGCTTTCGTCATGGACTTCGACCAGCACATCCATGCCGAAACGCTCGGCCTCCTCGATCAGAGCGCGCGCGGTGCCGTCATCCACCATCGCCAGGATGATCAGGATGGCGTCGGCGCCCCAACTGCGCGCCTCGGCGACCTGATATGTCTCCAGCATGAAATCCTTGCGCAGCACCGGGATCCGCGTGGCGTCACGGGCGGCGGTAAGGTATTCCGGCGCGCCCTGGAACGACGGCGTGTCGGTGAGCACCGACAGACAGGCCGCGCCGCCCGCCTCATAGGCCGCGGCCAATGCCGGCACATCGAAATCGGCGCGGATCAGACCCTTGGAAGGGCTCGCCTTCTTCACTTCGGCGATCAGGCCGAACTCGCCGGATTCTTTCTTGGCTTCCAGCGCGGCGCGGAAGCCGCGCACCGGATCGGCGTCTTTGGCGCGCGCCTCCACCTCAGCCAACTTGAGCTTGTCCTTGGCCGCTGCCACTTCCTCTTTCTTGTAGGCGAAGATCTTGTCCAGGATGCTCATGCGCTGTTTGACACTTTCACCAATTGCTCCAGCTTGTTTCTTGCCGCGCCGCTGTCCAGCAACTCCTGAGCCGAGGCGGCGCCTGCCATTATATCGTTCACGCGTCCCGCCACCATCAGGGCCGCGGCAGCATTGAGTACGACGATGTCGCGATAGGCACTCTTTTCGCCTTTGAGCAGCGCCCTGAGCGCCTGGGCATTCTCTGCCGCGCCGCCGCCCTTGAGGGCTTCGAGGCTGGACCGTTTCAATCCAGCATCTTCCGGCACGATCTCGGTCTGCGCGATCACGCCATCTTCCAAGGTCACAGCATAGGTTATGTCGGTGGTGGTGAGTTCATCCAACCCATCCTTGCCATGTACCACCATGGCACGCTCGCAGCCCAGCGCGCGAAGCGCCTCCGCATACGGTTCCAGCCATTCCTTGGCGAAGACGCCCACCAGCTGGCGTTTGACGCCGGCGGGATTGGCGAGGGGACCGAGCAGATTGAAGATGGTGCGCTTGCCGATGGCCTGGCGCGCCTTGGCGACATGGCGCATGGCGGGGTGGTGGGTCTGGGCGAAGAGAAAGACGATGCCGATCTCGCGCAGGGTCTGTTCCGCCGCCGCCGGCAAAAGATCGATCTTCACGCCCAGGGCTTCCAATATGTCGGCGGCGCCACTTTTCGAGGACATGGAGCGGTTGCCGTGCTTGGCCACCGGCACGCCCGCCGCCGCCACCACGAAAGACACCGCGGTCGAGATATTGAGCGTACCAAGCCCGTCGCCGCCGGTGCCGCAAAGATCGATCGCCATGGGCGGCGCGGCGATCCCGCGCATTTGTGTTTTCAGCGCCGTCACCGCGCCCACGAATTCCGCTGTGGTGGGTTTGCGGGCCGAAAGCGCGATCAGAAAAGCCTGGATCTCGTCTTCGCTGGCGCGCCCGCTCAGCAACTGGCCGAACACGCGCGCCGCTTCGTCCGCTGTGAGGGGGTGTTCCTTGACGCGCTCGAGATCGAACATCGCGCTCATCGCGTCAGCGCGAGGAAATTGGCGAGCAGGGCATGGCCATTTTCCGAGGCGATGCTCTCGGGATGAAATTGCACGCCATGGACGGGATGGCTCTTGTGCATCACGCCCTGGATCACGCCGTCTTCGCTGGTGGCGGTGACTTCCAGCATGTCCGGCACGCTGTCGGGCGCGATGGCGAGGGAATGATAGCGGGTGGCCTTGAAATCATTGTCGAGGCCACGAAACACCGATTTGCCGGTGTGATGGACGTTGCTGAGCTTGCCATGCATGGGCTCGGGCGCGCGCACCACTTTTCCGCCATAGGCTTGGCCGATCGCCTGATGGCCCAGGCATACGCCCAGGATCGGCACGCCGCCATCGGCTTTTTCGATCAGCTCCAGGCAGATGCC
>DATBAP010000091.1:0-3000 GCA_036271455.1 Rhizomicrobium sp. | reverse complement strand
GGGCGCGGACGAGGCGCTGACATACGGCCTGGTCGGCAAAGTCGTCGCCAACGCCAGCGAGGTCTAGGTGCCTTCGACCCTCCCCTTGCGGGAGGGTCGAAATTTGCGAAGCAAATTTCGGGGAGGAGGATTGATGCGCTCACCTTGGTGGAAAGGCGCAGCGATCTATCAGGTCTATGTCCGTAGTTTCTGCGACAGCAATGATGACGGGCAGGGCGATTTCGCCGGCCTGATCTCGAAACTCGATTACATCGCCAGGCTGGGCGTGGACGCGATCTGGCTTTCGCCCATTCACCCGTCGCCCAACCGCGACTGGGGCTATGACATCTCCGACTATGAGGGCGTGCATCCCGATTACGGCACGCTTGAAGATTTCCAGGCGCTGGAGAAAGAAGCGCATGGGCGGGGCCTCAAGATCATTCTCGACGAAGTCCTGGCGCACACCTCAGACGAACATGCCTGGTTCGCGGCCAGCCGCGACGGCGATCCGGCAAAGCGCAAGGATTGGTATGTCTGGGCCGATCCCAAGGACGATGGCACCGTTCCCAACAATTGGCTGTCGGTGTTCGGCGGACCGGCCTGGGCTTATCAGCCGGCGCGGCGCCAATATTATCACCACAAATTCCTGCGCCAGCAGCCAAAGCTGAGTTGGGTGAATGAGGACGCGCGCGAAGCGGCGTTGAAGGTACTGGATCTCTGGCTGGAACGGGGAGTGGACGGTTTCCGCCTCGATGTCGCCAACGCCTATCTCCACGACCCCAAGCTCACCGACAATCCCGGCATAGCGCCGGCCGCACGCACCGCGAATGAATGGTCGGCCGCCGCGAACATGCAGCGGCATCTTCATGATTCCAATCTGGAAGAGAACAAGGCGGTGTTGGATTTGGTTCGCCGCCGTGTTGACGCCTTCGATGATCGCTTTGTGTTTGGCGAATTCTCCGAAGAGTTCGAGCGTTCGGGTTGTTATCTGCCTTCCGACAAGGGTTTACACAGCGGCTATAATTTCGCGCTCCTGGTCGCCACGGACGCGGCTGGTGTGCGCGCCCATCTGGAAACACTGGCGCGCTATCCCGATCACTGGCCTTCGATCTCTTTCTCCAACCACGACGTGATCCGCACCGCCAGCCGTTTCGGCGAAGGCTCGGCCAAAGTGATGCTGGCGCTGTTGTTCGCGCTGCGTGGCACCGTGCTGCTGTATCAGGGCGAAGAGTTGGGCCTGCCGGAGGTGGATCTTAGGCGCGACCAGCTGCGCGATCCGGTGGGCGATCTTTATTATCCCCTGTTCAAGGGCCGCGATGGTTGCCGCACGCCCATGCCCTGGAATGCGGGCCAGACCAATCTCGGCTTCAGCACCGGAACGCCATGGCTGCCGCTTGGACCGTCCCATGCCGCGCTGGCCGTTTCGCTGCAGGAAAAAGACCCTGCGTCAGCTCTGGCGTTTGCCCGAACGATGCTCAAGGCGCGCAAAGATCATCCAAGCTTGCGCGAGGCTGATCTGACATTGCTGCTGGCAAAGCTGCCCTTGCTGGCGTTCCGCCGCGGCGAGATTTTGTGTGTCTTTAATCTCGGCCACGAACGAAGCGAGTTCTCCCTTCCGCCCAACATCGCGAGTTTGAATCTTGGAACCGGCGAAGTGGCGCAAAAGGGCGGGAAGCTGGCCCTGGGGCCGTTAAGCGCCTGGTTCGGCCGCCTCTAACATGTCCAGGGCTTCCAGCGCTGCTTCAAGCGGCAGCAGCACACAGACATGCCGGCCCTTGTGCTCGGCCACGCCTTCGAACGCGCCATAGGCCCCGAACGGCGGCGGGGGCGTCGGGCCGCCTTCCAGCATCGCCGCCACCAGATCGCGCAATTCGCTCAAGCCCACCCGATCCAGCCCGACGGCCTCTGCGCCCAGGATCGCGGCCGAAGCCTGAGTGAGGACACAGGCCTGGGCATGATGCTTGAGGGCCGTGATGCGGCCATTCTCGAGCGTGACGTCCACCGTCACCCGGTCGCCGCAGGCGGGGTTGTGCACGGTGGCCGAACCGTGGGGCCTGTCCAGCCGGCCAGCCCCCACCGCATCGGCGGCCAGCCGCAGCAACTCGCGGCGGTAAATGGGATCGCTCATGCCCCGCTACGCATCCGGTAGACCGAAAGCGCCTCCTGGGTGTCGATGTCGGTGAGGGGAGCATCCGAGCCGGCCTCGACTTCGCAGACCAGTCCAGCGTAGGGCGCGAACAGGGCCCGCGCCCCGGCATCGCCCGAGAGTTCCCGCATCTCGGCAAAGAAGCGTCTGGCCCAGAGCACGGGGTTGCCGCGTCGGCCTCCATGGCTGGCGACGATAATGGCGCGGTCTTCGGACGGATCGAAGGCCGCGATCAGCCGATCCAGCAGATGCGAATCCACCGCCGGCATGTCGCCGAGCAGGATCACGGCGCCATCGCAATCCTCAGGCAGGGCATTGAGACCGGAAATGAGGGACGTGCTCAAACCTTTTGAATAATCAGGATTATCGGCGAAGGTCACGGGCAGCCCGCGTAGCGCCATGGTCACGCCGGCCTTTTCGTTGCCAGTGACAACAACCACATCGGAGACCGCGCTGGCCAAAGCCGCCTCGGCCACATGGCGCAGCATGGGCCGTCCGGCCAAGGGTTGAAGCAATTTGTTGGTGCCCTGATCCCCCGATCGCATCCGGGACGAATTGCCGGCGGCCAGGATGACCGCGCCGATCCGGGGCAGCCTGGGCGGCGTCACCAGCAGGCTCTCGCGCGGATGCGGCCGGACGGGGCTGTCGGTCAAAAGACCGCCCACGCCCATGGCGGCCAGTTCGGCGCGGCCCACTTCCAGCCCCGCCAGGACCCGCCAGAGCACAAAATCGAAGCCATTGAGCTTGGGCGAGCGCGCGCAACCGGGCAGCCCCAGCACGGTGCGGCCCTCAAGCGTGCCCGCCATCAGGAGATTGCCGGGGTCCACCGGCATGCCTAGTACCGCGACCTTGCCGCCGGCCCGTTCAAGTGCTGC
>DATBAP010000090.1:0-21091 GCA_036271455.1 Rhizomicrobium sp. | reverse complement strand
GCCCGGTTTTCTTGCTGCTCGCTCATGACGGTCTCGAAGGATGCGAAAGACATGCGTCCATCCGATGACACATCGGCAAGAACGCGCTTTCAGGACTCCTGCTTCAGCCGATTTCCGAGTATGAGAAAGGGCTTGCGGGCCGTTATAGCGGCCTATTCTTACATGACGCTTACAACTCTATAATGCAGGGCACATGAGGCTTCTGGTCGTCGAAGACAATGCCAAGCTTTCGGAACTTCTCGCCCAGGGCCTGGCGCAGGCGGGATTCGAAAGCGATCGCGTGGCGCGCCTGTCGGCGGCCGAAGAGGCGCTGGCCGCCACCACCTATTCGGCGATGATCCTGGATCTGGGCTTGCCCGACGGCGACGGGCGAACCTTGGTGACAAATTTGCGCGCCAAAGGCGATCATATGCCCGTGCTGATGCTCACCGCCCGCGACGGCTTGGAAGACAAGGTGGCGGGACTGGCGTCGGGCGCCGACGATTATCTGGTCAAACCCTTCGCCTTCGAGGAATTGATCGCGCGGCTGCGCGCGCTGCTCCGCCGTCCCGGCGAATTTTTGGGCAACAGCATCAGCGCCGGGAATGTCACCTTCGACACGGTGGCGCGCCAGGTGTTCGTGACGGGCGTGCCAGTGAGTTTCTCGGCGCGCGAGACGGCGCTGCTGGAAATCCTCATCCGCCGTCCCGGCCGGGTGATCCCCAAACGCGTGGTCGAGGATCAATTGTTCGGCTTGTCCGAAGAAGTGCGCTCCAACGCGGTGGAAGTGAACATCCATCGCCTGCGCAAACAATTGACCGACACCGGCGCCGACATCGAGGTCCATACCGTGCGCGGGGTGGGCTATATCCTGATGGAGCGCAAGCACTGATGCGCATTTCTTCCCTGCAATCGCGCATCATCCTGTTCCATCTTCTGGCCATCGCGCTCGCCGCCACGGCGGTGCCGCTGGCCAATTATCTGGTGATCAACCGTTCGGCCAATCTGTTTGAGGCGCGCATCCTGCGCAGCCATGCCGAGCAGATCGCCGACTATTTGAAGAAGGATGGACAAGGCCAGTGGCGGCTGGCGCTGCCGCCCGATCTCAGTGCTTTTTATGGCCAGGGGCTCGAGGGCCTGTCCTATGCGGTGCGCGGGCAGGACCGCCGCCTGATCATCATTTCGGGGAAGGACAGCGACGCCGCCCTCATCGCGCCCAGATCGAGTTTGAGCCAGATGTCGCGCGATGGCGCCCAAGTCTATGCCGTCTCGGTAGATCATGACGGCCTCTCGGTCACGGTGGCGCAGAACGCGCAATATCCCGACGTGATCTTCGACGACATCATGGCCGATTACCTCTCCCGCATCGGCTGGTTCACGGTGGCTATCCTGGCGCTGTTGCTGGTGGTGGACATCGTGATCATCCGCCGGGCGCTGCATCCGGTGGTGCGCGCGTCGCGCATCGCCAGCGCCATCGATCCCAAGCGCACCGATTTGCGCTTGCCGCTGGCCGGCCTGCCGCGCGAATTGCTGCCTTTGATCATTGCGGTCAACGAAGCCCTGGACCGGCTGGAGAAAGGCATGCGGCTGCAGCAGGAATTCACCGCCGACGCGGCGCATGAACTGCGCACACCCTTGGCGGTGCTGCGCGCCCGGGTGGATTCGCTGCCCGAGCAGAAAGGCCTTGGCGCGCTCAAATCCGATATCGACGTGATGAGCCATGTGGTGAGCCAGCTTCTGGAGATCGCCGAGCTTGAGAATGCCAGCCTCAGGATCGACGACCGGGTGGATCTTTATGCCGTGGCCGCCGATGTGGTGAGCATGATCGCGGGCGTCGCCATCGCTCAAGGCAAAGAAGTGGCCCTGACCGGCGGACCTGTTCTGGTGCGGGGCAACCAAGCCATGATCTTCCGCGCCATCCGAAATCTGGCGGACAACGCCATCAAGCACACCGAATCCGGCAGTGAAGTGATCGTCGATGTGCGCGAGGACGGCACCGTGCGGGTACTGGATAAAGGCCCGGGCGTGCCGCAGGCGGAGCGCGCCTTGATGGTGCGCCGTTTCTGGCGAGCGCGCCGCGACCAGGACGGCGCGGGCCTGGGGCTTTCCATCGTCTCGCGCATCGCCGAACTGCATGGCGCAAAGCTGGGCATCTCCGACCGTGACGGCGGCGGCGCGGTGTTCTCGCTGTCGTTCGAGACCGCCTAGCCTCTTAGAACTGCGCGTGCAGTTGTGCACCGACCACCGAAACCGGGCCGCGGTCGCGGTTGTAGGCGGGATTGGCGATGAACTGGTAATCGAAATCGGCCGACAGCCAATCCGTCACGGGGGCGCGGTAATAAGTCTCGAACACATCCTCCGTGCCGTAATGCGGAAGCCTTCCGTCGCCGATCAAAATGCCCAGCCCGCCATCAGCGAAATAGCTTTGCGCCGATTTTGACATGCCGCTGATCACAAAGGCCGCACCCACCGTGTCATCCTTGCGGCCCCAGCTTGCGCCTTTCAGCGCCAGGCCTGCCGCCAGCGAGCGGTTGATCTCGGTGAATTCATAGGCCTCCTTGCTGCCGTCATTCACGCTCAGCCGCACGAACGCGCCCAGCGCGTCGCTGATCTCTTGCTGCGCGTTGAGGGCCGCGCCCGGCTTGAACGCAGGCAGGCGCACCAATGCGGTGTCGGGCAGCGCGCCGGTCCCTTCGGCCAGCGCCACCGCGCCCTTGTAATCGCCCATGCTGCCGCGATTGGCATAGGCCAGAAGCTTGATCTTGCCGGGCCGGTCCATCAGCGAAGTACGCGCCTCGAACTCGCTTACCACCTCATATTCGCCGAAGCCGCGCACCAGCTCGCGCTCGTTGGGCACGCGCGAGAGATCGAACAATCCGTTGCGCCAGGTCCACCAGCCTTGCGTCCATTCGACCGCGGCGCCGTAGGTATAGGCCCAGCTGTCGGCGGCGTAATCGAATGCACCGGAATCGATCAGAGCCCAGTTGAGAAAATCGCCCCGCGGGTCGTGGGCGTAATCATTGGTGTCGAAAATATCCACCACCGCGAATTTTCCCGCCGTGATCACCACATTGTCCGCGGTCTTGGTGCCGGCCAATTGGTTCGCGGCCGGCGCGACATTTTCCACATCGCCGCCCAGATCGAAACTCTGGCGGAAGAACAGGCGCTGCAGCCGGGCATAGGGAACGGCCTCGCCCACCTTGTAGGCCTCGCCGCTGGGAAAGCCCGCCACGCCCAGCGTGTCGGACAGGCCGAAGCCCTGGTCGATCTCGGGATTGATATAGGCCTCGCCGCCTTCCCACAGCCGCAGGCCAGCAAACAAGGTGGCGTCGAAGGTCTCATCGCCTCGGCTGCCCCGGTCCAGGCTGTTCGCCCCCCGATAGGGCGAGGCGAAGGCGGGATGATATTGTTCGGTGAAGGTGGCTTGGCCGTGCAGCGACCAGTCCTCTGGTGGCGTCGCGGGCGCGGCGTCGTCAGCCCAGGCGGCCAGACAGGCGCCCAGCCACAAGGCCAGGGCGGTCGCGGTAAACGCCAAAGCGTGTTTGGTCCGGATCGTCCCCACCGCTCACCCTTCAAACGGCCTTTGTTGGACTGCGATGACAGAGGCGGGAGCCGCCCGTGCCGCGGCCTCTATATACCCCTACCGGTATTTTGCAAATACCCCATAGGGTATACGATGCCGCAGGCGTGGGCCTCAACGGGCCTGGGCGAAGGCGATGACGGTGTCACTGGCCGCCTGGAGCGCCCGGGCCCCATCCTTGGCGAGATGGAGGCGAAGAATCCTGGCCAGCGTCTCGGCCGCCACCGGCTTCTGGATGATGGGGATCTTGGCGAAACGCTCGGCCACCACATCGGCCGAATAGCCGGTGACGAAGATGAAAGGCACATCCAGGGACGTCAGCAGGTCGGCCAGCGGATAGACCGACTCGCCATTGAGATTCATGTCCAGCACCGCGCCGTCGAATTTCTCAGCCTTGGCCGCCGCCAAACCATCGGCAAGCGTGCGGCAGGGATCGGTGACGGAGAAATCCATGTCCTCCAGCATCTCGCCCATGAACAGGCCCACCAGCACCTCGTCCTCGACCAGGAGCAGACGGGGCGCGGGCGAGGCCGCACGCCCATCCATAGGAGCCACGGGCGCTGGCACGCCCGCCTGCGGCGCCATCATGTTGAGTTCGATGGAGCAGACCAGGCCGTCAGGGCGCCAATCGAACGCCACCTTGCCGCGCCTGGGATCGGACAGGCTGGCGGTGATGATCTTGGTGCCGAAGCCCCTGGTCGTAGGCGGCGCGGCGACCTTGGGGCCACCGGTTTCTTTCCAGGCGAGCGCCAGCGTGCCCTCGAAGGACGACCAACTCACATCCACCCGCCCGCCAGGCTGGGAGAGCGCGCCATATTTGGCGGCGTTGGTGGCCAGCTCGTGCAGGGCGATCGCCACGGTCTGGGCATTCTCCGGCAACACAATCACCGACGGCCCGATGGCCGAGACGCGTTGCGGCTTCTCACCCTGATAGGGCGCCAATTCCTCCAAGACCAGGCGCTGCACATCGGCGCCTTCCCAGCGCGAACGCGACAGCAACTCGTGGGTCTGGGCCAGGGCGTTGATGCGGCCCTCGACGCCGACGATGAAGTCCTGGATGTTGTCGCGCTTGGCCAGCCGCACGATTGCCTGCACCACAGCCAGCGCGTTCTTGGCGCGGTGATCGACTTCGCGGGCCAGCAGCGCCTGCTTGTTCTCGGCCTCCTTGCGGTCGGTGATATCGGCGGTGACGCCGGAGAGCCGCAGCAGCATCCCTTTGGCGTTCAATTGCGACGCCGCCACCAGCCGGCACCAGCGCAGATCGCCATTGGGCCTCAGAATCTTCACTTCGATGTCGAAGCTGGGCGTCTCACGGGATAGCGAGTCAATCGCCTGGGTGAAGGTGGTGAGATCGTCGGAATGGATGAATTTGCGGATCTTCTCCACCGACGGCGCGAAGCCATCATGCTCGACGCCGAAGATGCGGCTTTGGCCTTCGTCCCAGAACCAGGTGTCGCCTTCCACTTCCCAGTCCCACGAGCCCATATGGCCCGAGGCCAGCGCAAAGCTCCTCGCCTCCTCGCTCTTGCGCAGCTGTTCGGTCGAGGCATTGAGCGCTTCGGTGCGCTCGGCCACGCGATGCTCCAATTCCTCGTTCAAAAGATGAAGCTCACGGGTCTTGCGGAAAAGTTCGGCGAACACCCGCACTTTGGCGCGCAGCAATTCCGGCACCACCGGCACGGAGAGGTAATCGACCGCGCCCGCCTGATAGCCGCGCAAATAGTCGGTCTCGGACATATGGATGGCGGAAATGAAGATGATCGCCGTCTTCTGGAAGCGGGGATGCTCGCGGATCATCTGGGCCAGCTCGAAGCCGTCTAGCTCGGGCATGCAGACATCCACCAGGATCACCGCGACCTCGGCCTTGAGCAGATAGGCCAGCGCTTCCTTGGCGGACGAGGTCGAGATGAGATTCTCGCCCAACTCCTCCAACATCACTTCATAAGAAAGAAGCTTGCCGGGCTGGTCGTCCACCAGAAGAACATTGACGGCGTCAGGCTTGATCACTCAGGTCCTCAAGGTGCGAAGCGATGGAACATTTAATAATTTCCTTTAACGATGAAGCCACATGCGCAGCGCCGCCAGGAGCTGCTCGGTGTTCACGGGCTTGGCGAGATAGTCCGAACATCCTGCTTCCAGGCATTTCTCCCGGTCACCCTTCATCGCCTTGGCGGTAAGAGCGACGATGGGAAGCCGCCTGAATTTTGGATTCTCCCGGATGCGCGAAGTGGTCTGATAGCCATCCATCTCCGGCATCATGATGTCCATCAAGACGATGGCCAACTCGGGCGTGGCGTTGACCAGCTCGACCGCCTCTTTGCCGGTGGTGGCGGTGAGCACGTGCATGCCGCGCCGCTCCAGCGCACTCGACAACGCGAAGATGTTGCGGGCGTCATCGTCCACCAGAAGCACCGTTTTGCCGACCAGATCCTCGTCAGAGCTGGTGAGCTTCTCCAGCATCTGCTGCTTGGCGATCGGAAGGTCGCTTACCACCCGGTGCAAGAACAGCGAGGTCTCGTCCAGCAGCCGCTCGGGCGATTCCACGTCCTTGACGACGATGGAGCGCGCCACGGCATGAAGCTGAGCGTCTTCCTCGGAGGTGAGTTCGCGGCCGGTAAAGACGATCACGGGAATATCGGACAAGGCTTGATCCGCGCTCAATTGCTTGAGCAACTCGAAGCCCGAAATGTCCGGCAGCCTGAGATCCAGCACCACGCAATCCACTTGCGTCTCGCGCAGGGCCTTGAGCGCGTCCTTGCCGGTGCCCACGGTCTCGATCTCGATGTCGGAATGACCCAGCAACGCCTCGATCGAAAGCTGCTCGGCGGGATTGTCCTCAATCACCAAGAGCCGCTTTTTGCGCGGCTGGACATAGGCTTTCACCCGGGCCAAGGCGCCCTGCACGCCTTTTGCCGAGGTGGGTTTGGTGACGAACGAGAAGGCGCCCCGCGCCAGACCGTGCTGGCGGTCTTCGTCCAGGGTGATGATCTGGACCGGGATGTGGCGGGTCTTGGGATTCTGCTTCAACTGCGAAAGCACCGTCCAGCCCAGCATGTCGGGCAGGAAGATGTCGAGCGAGACGGCGGCGGGGGTGTATTCCATCGCCAGCTCAAGCGCGTCGTCGCCCCGCATCGCGGCCACCACCTTGAAGCCCTCATCATGGGCGAGGTCGACCAGAATGCGGGCATAGTGGGGATCGTCCTCGACCACCAGCAGCACCATGTCGCCGGGATTGATGTCGGCACGGTCGTCCGGCACCAGTTCCGTCACGGTGGCGCGGTCGGGCAGCACCACGATGTTGGAGCCGGGGATGGGCAGCGGCCTGGCTTGAGGGCGCGGCTGGGCCGAAGCGGTGGAGCCCACATAGCGCACCGGCAGATAGAGCTTGAACGAACTGCCTGTGCCGGGGGTGGAACGAAGCTGAATCTCGCCGCCCAGAAGGCCGGACAATTCGCGGCTGATCGCCAGGCCCAGGCCGGTGCCGCCATATTTGCGGCTGGTCGAAGCATCGGCCTGCTGGAAGGCTTCGAAGATCAGCTTCTGCTTCTCGGGCGGGATGCCGATGCCGGTGTCGGAGACTTCGAACGCGACCACCTGGCCGACCTGGCTCAATACCGGGTGACCGGGGGTCCAGCCTTCGTGAGCCGCCGACACGGACAGGCGCACTTCGCCCTGAGCGGTGAATTTGAAGGCATTGGAAAGCAGATTCTTGAGCACCTGCTGCAGCCGCTTGGAGTCGGTGAGGATGGTGCGGCCCAGCGCCGGATCGAGCGAAACCTTGAAGCCCAATCCCCGCGCGTCGGCCTCGTGGCGGAACGGCCGGGCGACCGCTTCTACCACATTGTTGAAGCTGATCTCTTCGGCATCGACCGTGACGGTGCCGGATTCGATCTTCGACAGATCGAGAATGTCGCTGATCAGGTTGAGCAGGTCGGTGCCGGCGCCGTGAATGGTGCGGGCGAAGTCGACCTGCTTGGCGGTGAGGTTGGTGTCGGGATTGTCCGCCAGCTGCTGGCCCAGGATCAGGATCGAATTCAGGGGCGTGCGCAACTCATGGCTCATATTGGCCAGGAATTCCGACTTGTATTTCGAGGTGAGCGCCAGTTCGCTGGCCTTTTCTTCCAAGGCCCGCCGGGCCTGTTCGATTTCCTGGTTCTTGCGCTCCACTTCCACATTCTGCTCGGCCAGTTCGCGCGCCTTCTGCTCCAGCTGGTCGTTGGTCTGCTGCAATTCCTTCTGCTGGGTCTGAAGTTCGCCGGCCAGCTGCTGGGATTGCTTGAGCAAGCCTTCGGTCTGCATCGTCGCTTCGATGGAATTGAGCACGATGCCGATATTGGCGGTCAATTGCTCCAGGAAGGCGACTTGCAGATCGGTGAAATCCCTCAGCGATGACAGCTCGATCACCGCCTTGACCTGGTTCTCGAACACCACCGGCAGAACGATGATGTTCTTGGGCACTATCTTCACCAGAGCCGACGAGATCGGCACCGCGCGTTCGACATCCGACATCAACAAGGTGCGCTTGTCCTGGGCGCATTGGCCGATCAGCCCCTCACCCACCGCGAAGCTCTTGGGATGGCCGTCCACCGGATGGTCGGCATAGGACGCCAAAAGCTGCAGCCTGGCCGCGTCGGCGGAATCCATCTGATAGATCACGCCCATCTGCGCATCCACCAGCGGCGTCAATTCCGACAGCAGCATGCGGCCCACCGCCAGAAGATCGCGCTGGCCCTGCAGCATGTTGGTGAATTTGGCGAGATTGGTCTTCAGCCAGTCCTGTTCGGTGTTGCGATCGGTGGTGAGGCGCAGATTGCCGATCATGGTGTTGATATTGTCTTTGAGCTCGGCGACTTCGCCGCGCGCATCCACCTGGATCGACCGGGTCAAGTCACCCTTGGTCACCGCGGTCGCCACTTCGGCAATGGCGCGCACCTGGGTGGTGAGATTGGCGGCCAGCAGATTGACGTTGCCGGTGAGGTCTTTCCAGGTACCGGCGGCGCCCGGCACATTGGCCTGCCCGCCCAGACGCCCTTCGACGCCCACTTCACGGGCCACGCTGGTCACCTGATCGGCAAAGGTGGCCAAGGTCGCGGTCATGTTGTTGATGGTCTCGGCCAGAGCCGCCACTTCGCCCTTGGATTTCACCGTCAGGTTCTGTTTCAACTCGCCGTCGGCCACCGCGGTCACGACTTTGACGATGCCGCGTACCTGCTCGGTGAGATTGGCGGCCATCACGTTCACGGTATCGGTCAAGTCCTTCCAGGTGCCGGCCACGCCAGGCACTTGGGCTTGGCCGCCCAGCTTGCCTTCGGTGCCCACTTCGCGGGCCACACGCGTCACTTCCGAAGCGAAGGCATTGAGCTGGTCCACCATGGTGTTGATGGTGTTCTTGAGTTCGAGAATTTCGCCTTTCACGTCCACCGTGATCTTGCGCGACAGGTCGCCGCGCGCCACCGCAGTGGTCACTTCGGCGATGTTACGGACCTGGCCGGTCAGATTGCCGGCCATGGAGTTCACGGAGTCCGTCAAATCCTTCCAGGTGCCGTCCACGCCTGGCACCACTGCCTGGCCGCCCAACCGTCCGTCGGTGCCCACTTCGCGGGCCACACGCGTCACTTCGGCGGCGAAGGAGCGAAGCTGCTCGACCATGGTGTTGAGCGTTTCTTTCAGCAGCAGAATTTCGCCGCGCACGTCGACAGTGATCTTTTTCGACAGGTCGCCGCCGGCGATGGCGGTCGCCACTTCGGCGATGTTGCGGACCTGAGCGGTGAGGTTCGACGCCATGAAATTCACGTTGTCGGTCAAGTCTTTCCAGGTGCCGGCAACGCCGGGCACTTGCGCCTGGCCGCCCAGCTTGCCCTCGGTGCCCACTTCGCGGGCCACGCGGGTCACTTCGGCGGCAAAGGCGTTGAGCTGGTCCACCATGATATTGATGGTGTTTTTGAGTTCGAGAATTTCGCCCTTCACATCCACCGTGATCTTTCGCGACAGGTCGCCGCGCGCCACCGCGGTGGTGACTTCGGCGATGTTGCGCACCTGGGTGGTAAGATTGGCGGCCAACAGGTTGACGTTGTCGGTGAGGTCTTTCCAGGTGCCTGCCACACCCGGCACGTTGGCCTGGCCGCCCAGGCGGCCTTCGGTGCCCACTTCGCGCGCCACGCGGGTCACTTCGCCCGCGAAACGGTTGAGCTGGTCCACCATGGTGTTGAGCGTTTCCTTCAGCTGAAGGATTTCGCCGCGCACATCCACCGTGATCTTGCGCGAAAGGTCGCCGCCGGCGATCGCGGTCGCCACTTCGGCGATGTTGCGCACTTGCGCGGTCAGATTACCGGCCATGGAGTTTACCGAGTCGGTCAAGTCCTTCCAGGTGCCGGCCACACCGGGCACTTCGGCCTGGCCGCCCAGCTTGCCGTCGGTGCCCACCTCGCGGGCCACGCGGGTCACTTCGCCGGCAAAGGCGTTGAGCTGGTCCACCATCGTGTTGATGGTTTCCTTCAGCTGCAGGATTTCGCCCGAGACGTTCACCGTCACTTTCTTGGAAAGGTCGCCTTGCGCCACCGCGGTCGCCACTTCGGCGATGTTACGGACCTGGCCGGTAAGGTTGCTGGCCATAGAATTGACGGAGTCGGTCAAATCGCTCCAGGTGCCGGCCACGCCGCGCACCACGGCCTGGCCGCCCAGCTTGCCTTCGGTGCCGACTTCGCGGGCGACGCGGGTCACTTCCGAAGCAAAGGCATTGAGCTGATCCACCGTGGTGTTGATGGTTTCCTTCAACTGAAGAATCTCGCCCTTCACGTCCACCGTGATCTTCTTCGACAAGTCGCCATTGGCGATGGCCGTGGTCACTTCCGCGATGTTGCGGACCTGCGCCGTCAGATTCGACGCCATGAAGTTCACGTTTTCGGTCAAGTCTTTCCAGGTGCCGGCGACGCCCAACACGTTGGCCTGGCCCCCCAGGCGTCCGTCGGTGCCCACTTCGCGCGCCACGCGGTCACTTCGCCCGCGAAGGCGTTGAGCTGATCCACCATGGTGTTGACGGTTTCCTTCAGCTGAAGGATTTCGCCCGAGACGTTCACGGTGATCTTCTTCGACAAGTCGCCGCCGGCGATGGCCGTGGCCACTTCGGCGATGTTGCGCACCTGGGCCGTCAAATTCGACGCCATGAAATTCACATTGTCGGTCTAGTCTTTCCAGGTGCCTGCGACGCCGGGCACTTGTGCCTGGCCGCCAAGCTTGCCTTCGGTGCCCACTTCGCGGGCCACGCGCGTCACTTCCGAGGCAAAGGCGTTGAGCTGGTCCACCATCGTGTTGATGGTGTCTTTCAATTCCAGGATTTCGCCCCGCACCGAGACGGTGATCTTGCGCGAAAGGTCGCCGCGCGCCACCGCCGTGGTCACCTGGGCGATGTTACGGACCTGATCGGTGAGGTTGCCGCACATGGCGTTCACCGAGTCGGTCAAGTCTTTCCAGGTGCCTGCGACGCCGGGCACCAGCGCCTGGCCGCCCAGCTTGCCTTCGGTGCCCACTTCGCGGGCCACGCGCGTCACTTCCGAAGCGAAGGAGCGCAACTGATCCACCATGGTGTTGATGGCTTCCTTCAGCTGAAGAATTTCGCCGCGCACGTCGACGGTGATCTTTTTCGACAGATCGCCATTGGCGACCGCGATGGTCACATCGGCGATGTTGCGCACTTGCGCGGTCAGGTTCGAGGCCATGGAGTTGACGCTTTCCGTCAAATCCTTCCACACGCCGGTCACTTCGCGCACCTGGGCCTGGCCGCCCAGCTTGCCCTCGGTGCCGACTTCACGGGCGACGCGGGTCACTTCCGAGGTGAACACCGAAAGCTGCTTGATCATGGTGTTGACGATATTGGCCGAGCGCAGGAACTCGCCCTTGAGCGGGCGGCCATCGACGTCAAGATTGACGGTCTGAAGCAAATCGCCCTTGGCCACCGCGGCAATGGCGCGGGTGACTTCGCCAGTGGGCCAGAGCAGATCGTCGATCAGGGTGTTGACGGAATTTTCCATCTCGCCCCACGCGCCCCGGCCGGAGGCCAGCTTGACGCGCTGGCGGGTGCGGCCCTGCTTGCCCACCACATCGCCCACATGCTCGAGCTGCTGGGCCATTCTTTGATTGGTGGAGATGATGTCGTTGAAGGTGTCGGAGATCTTGCCCACGATCCCGGTCTGGTTGCCGGGCAGACGGACCGAGAAATCGCCCGCCTGCACCGCCTGCAGCGCTTTGAGCAGCTCCTCCAGCGCGAAATCCAGGCCACCAGGCATGGCGCCGGGGAAAGGCTCGATCACGCCGCTATTCTGACCGGCTTTGGCGAGGTCTGATTGATGATCCTGTCTCACGTGATCCTCCCGCGCCCGCTCCCCAGGAGCAGGAACCGCTTTCTTCGACAATCTGACCGGTAGCCAGCGGGCAGCGGAGCTTCCTTGTTCAGGTCGGCCCCAAATCCCCCATGCCTACGGACCCTCTTTTGCCGAACGCGGAGAAGAAGTTCCCGTTCCAGCCGTTCCGCGCCATTTTTGAGAAAACCGTGCCTTCTGTGCGATTTCGCACCAAAAGTCCCCATATTCCGCAGGGATAAAGCTAGAGGCCCTGGACCTCGCGGATGCGCCGGATCAGATCCTCGATCTTGCGGTTCTCTTCGGCGAAGCGGGAATGGGCGCCCTCATCCGCCAATTCCAGTGGCTGAGGCACCGCCTCGCCGGCGCGGGCATAGGCCGTCTTCAGCTCCGCGAACAATTGGCGGAGATCATCGGCTTTTGCGTCTTGATCCTTTGCCGCCATGGCCGCTCTCGGAGGGCGTACGGGACATCATCTCATGGAAGACATAAAAACGAGGAAGTTTCGCGTTCCGCGTTTATGCGGAACCGGCTGCTCCACGCGATGCCCCTCCACGGGAGTACACGCAATCGAGCCCGCGCCACACTTCCACCAAGTCCCCATCCTCGGTGAGGCTTTGCGCGCGTCTGATCGCGGCATGATCGCTTACCAGCGAACAGGCGTAAATCATGGGAGCCTTGGCCTGTTTTTTCACGATGCGGATTTCATAAGCGTCCAAGAGCTGCGACTCCGTCCCGTTGCATTCATTCAACGACTCCGTGTCCTTTGGTGTCCAATGAATTTCTGCGAAGAATTTGTCGGCCTATTTCGCAGACGCACAAATGATATGTAACAATGTTTGCGGTTTGCCTTGGAACCTCAGGCTTCCTAAGATCGCATTCAGAATCTCAGAAACAAGACGCCTTCATCAAGGCAATCGGGGGAAACATGAGAAACATTTTCGCGGGCGCGGGTATCGCGCTCCTGCTGCTTGTTGCAACCAGCGCGATAGCACAGGCGCCGCGCGAGCAGCGCCAGCCGCTTCAACCCGACCCCACCACCCTGGACGAATCCGCGGCCCCCGGCGCCAATTACGACAAGGCCGATTTCCGCTTCTGGACGCCCGATGGCGTTGCCAAGCTGGACGGCATCCTGGTGCTCAATCCCGGCTCCAATGGCGAAGGCCGGGGCGAAGCGTCCGATCCCACCTGGCGCGCCTGGGCGGCGAGCCACAAGCTCGCCATCATCGGCACGCACTTCACCGACAAGCAGCCCTCCATTGTCGAGGACTATGCCGATGTGAGTAAGGGCACCGGTCCCGCGCTGCTCAACGCCATCAACACCTTTGCCAGCCGCTCGCATCATCCCGAATTGGCGACAGCGCCACTGGTGCTGTGGGGCATGTCGGCGGGCGGTGAAGTGAATTACGAAATCGCGGCCTGGATTCCCGACCGCGTCGCCGCCTTCATCGTCAACAAGGGCAATTTCTATTACACCGGCGTTGCCTCCAAGGCGACGCGCAACATCCCGGCGCTGCTCTTTGTCGGCAACAGCGATCTGCAATACCGCATCACGGCGGTGACGGGGATCTGGGCGATGAACCGGCGTCCGGGCGCGCTATGGGCCCTGGTGCAGGAGCCCAACACGCCCCATGCGGTGGGCCGTTCCGATGTGATGTCGCGCATGTTCTTCGATGACGTGCTGCCGATGCGCATCCATTCGGGAAGCGCCACCTTGGCCCCGCTTGATCCCAACAAGGGTTGGCAGGGCGATCTTGCCAGTCATACGGTCGCGGCAATCGTGCCGGGCGCCAAACTGCCCGACACGCCCACGGTCTGGCTTCCCACCGAGCGTTCGGCCAAGGCCTGGGCGGCGGTGGAGAACGGCACGCCGTTCGATCAATAGTGATCCGAGGCCGAGCCTAAACTGGTCAAGCGGACTATCGAAGGATTGTAACTGGAATCTGCAGGGCGAGGCCGCGTCAGCGATCAGCCCGAGTCCTGCATATAAGTCCATACATGAGCGGGTGGAAAATTCTGCCAGATCGCCCTCTTCGTCAGCGTCACGCCATCGCCGGCCTTCACTGGCGGACGCCAGCTGTAGGAAAGCTGGATGAACAAGCCGCCCTCACCCTGCGCCGTCAGCGAGCGCGCCAGCAGCGAGCGGCGTACAGCATCGGGCAGATGCAGCAGCGGCAGGCCTGACACTACAGCGGCGATCGCCGCACCGGGCGGCAGAAAGCGCTCGAACGCCAGCGCATCGCCGAAGCGTATGTCCACATCCGGAAAGCGTGTGCGAAGCGGGGTAAGAAAGCTTGTCTCCCGCTCGATGGCGAGGATGCGATCACTGCCCGCCCGCTTGACCAAGGCGGCGGTGACGGCGCCAGTCCCCGGCCCTAGTTCGACCACCAGGCCGGGGCGAGAGAGATCGAGTTCGGCGGCAATAGCGTCGGAGAGCACGGGGCTTGACGGCGTAGGCGCCGAGACCCCCTTGGGGTTGGCGATCAAACCGCGCAGGAAGGCGCCATAGCTTAGTGAGCCGGCGCCGGCGTCGTCGAGCATCGCGCGTTCCCCATAGTTACGGAAACAAAATGCCCCAGCGGGAGGGGAGTTCCTAGCCCAGCACCAACAACAGGTCTTTGGCGTCGATCTGGGCGCCAGGGCTTACCAACAATTCCTGTACGATACCGTCCCGGGCGGCGTGCAAAGCCGTCTCCATCTTCATCGCCTCGATGGTGAGGAGCACATCGCCGGCCTTGACCTTTTCGCCCTTCTTCACCGCGACAGTAGAGATAGCGCCCGGCATGGGGGCGGTGACATGGGCATCATTGCCCTCCTCCGCCTTACGCCGTACTTCGACGGTGGGCTTAGCCGAACGGTTGGGCACCTTGACGATGCGGGGTTGGCCGTTGAGCTCGAAGAAGACCCGCACTTTGCCTTCCTCGTCGGTCTCGCCGATGGTTTGCAGCCGCACCACCAGCGCTTTGCCGCGCTCCAGCTCGATGGTGATCTCCTCGCCCGGCTTCATGCCATAGAAGAAGACGGGAGTGGGCAGCACCGAGACCGGGCCATAGCGGTTCTGCATCGCCGCAAAGTCAGTAAAGACTTTCGGATACATCAGATAGGAGAGCAGCTCATTGCCTTCGAGCGGGCGGCCGATCTTGACCTGTACGTCTTTTTCCGCCTGTGCCATGTCGGCGGCGGGGATCAGCGCGCCCGGCCGCTCGGTGATGGGCTTGATGTCTTTCAGCACCTTGGCCTGAAGCTGTTTGGGCCATCCGCCCAAAGGCTGGCCCAGATCGCCGCGCAGCATCTCGACCACTGAGGCGGGAAACGCCATCTCATGCCTGGGGTCCAGCACATCGTCGCTGGAAAGGCCTTGCGACACCATCATCAGCGCCATGTCACCCACCACCTTCGACGATGGCGTCACCTTGACGATGTCGCCGAACAAATCGTTGGCGGCGCGATAGGCCTTGGCGACTTCGTGCCAGCGCGTCTCCAGCCCCAGCGAACGCGCCTGTTCCTTCAAATTGGTAAATTGCCCGCCCGGCATTTCATGCAGATAGACTTCGGAGGCGCCCGCCTTGAGGTCGCTTTCGAACGCGGCGTATTGGGTGCGCACCGCTTCCCAATAAAAACTGATCTGGCGGATCGCTTCGGGATCGAGCCCCGGATCGCGCGGCGTATGGCGCAGCGCTTCGACCAGCGAACCCAGGCAAGGCTGCGAGGTGGTGCCTGACATCGCGTCCATCGCGCCATCTATCGCGTCCACCCCCGCATCCACCGCCGCCAGCACGGTCGCCCCGGCGATGCCCGAGGTGTCATGGGTGTGGAGATGGATCGGCAAGCCGATCTCGCTTTTCAGCGCCCCGATCAACACCCGCGCCTGGGCCGGCTTGAGCAGGCCCGCCATGTCCTTGATCGACAGGATATGACAGCCGGCTTTCTCAAGCTCTTTCGCCATCTTGACGTAATAAGCGAGGTCGTATTTGGCGCGGGCCGGATCGAAAAGATCGCCGGTATAGCAGATCGCGCCCTCGGCCAGCTTGCCCGCTTCGCGCACCGCATCGATGGCGACGCGCATATTCTGGGTCCAATTGAGGCAATCGAAAATACGGAACAGATCCATGCCCGCCTCCGCAGTGCGGCGCACGAATGCCTTCACCACATTGTCGGGATAATTGGTGTAGCCCACGCCATTCGCGCCACGCAGCAGCATCTGCAGCAACAGGTTGGGGACGCGCTCGCGGATCCTGGCCAGCCGCTCCCACGGGTCTTCGTTCAAGAAACGCATCGCCACGTCGAAGGTGGCCCCGCCCCAGCATTCCAGCGACAGCAATTGCGGCAAGCCATTGGCATAGGCCGAAGCGATGCCCGCGATGTCATGGGTGCGCATGCGGGTGGCAAGCAGCGACTGGTGCGCGTCGCGCATGGTGGTGTCGGTGATTAGCACCTGGCTCTGCGCCTTCATCCAGGCGGCGAAATTCTCCGCGCCCATCTTGTCTAACAATTGCTTGGCGCCGTCCTTTGGCGCGCCGCCGAAAATAGGCGCCTCGGGTTTGCGGGCATCGGCAGGCGGCTTGACCCGCGCTCTCGTCTCCGGATGGCCATTCACGGTCACATCGGCGACGTAAGTGAGCAGCTTGCTGGCGCGGTCGCGCCGCGCCGGCAAATGGAACAGCTCGGGCGTCTCGTCGATGAAGCGGGTGGTGTAGTCGTTGGCGCGGAATTTTGGGTGGGACAGCACCGCTTCCAAAAAGGCCAGATTGGTGGCGACGCCGCGGATGCGGTACTCGCGCAAGGCCCGGTCCATGCGGGCGATCGCTTCCTGCGGCGTTGCGGCCCAGGCGGTGACTTTCTCCAACAGCGGATCGTACCAGCGCGTTACCACCGCGCCCGAATAGGCGGTTCCGCCATCGATGCGCAGGCCGAAGCCGGCGGCGCCGCGATAGGCGATGATGCGGCCATAATCGGGAATGAAATTATTCTCGGGGTTCTCGGTGGTGATGCGGCATTGCAGGGCATGGCCGCGGGTGGCGATCTCGCTTTGCGCCGGGATGCCGGTCTCATATGCGCCGTCCGCGTCCACCTCGCCGATGCGCTTGCCTTCCGCAATGCGGATCTGGGCCTTGACGATATCCAGATTGCAGACGACTTCGGTGACGGTGTGCTCGACCTGGATGCGGGGATTGACCTCGATGAAGTAGAATTTGCCGGTATCGACATCGAGCAGAAATTCCACCGTGCCTGCCCCGACATAATCGGTGCCGCGGGCGATCTTCAGCGCCGCGTCGCACAAAGCCTGGCGGATGGCGGGATCGAGATAGGGCGCGGGCGCGCGCTCGATCACTTTCTGGTTGCGGCGTTGGATCGAGCAGTCGCGCTCATACAGATGCACCAGATTGCCATGCGCGTCGCCCAGTACCTGTACTTCGACATGGCGGGCGCGCCGGACCAGCTTTTCCAGATAGACTTCGTCTTTGCCGAAGGCGGCCTTGGCCTCGCGCCGCGCGGTGAAGACCGCATCGAGCAACGCCGCTTCGCTTTCGATGGGGCGCATGCCCCGTCCGCCGCCGCCCCACGAAGCCTTCAGCATCACCGGATAGCCCACCTCGCGCGCCAGCCGCTTCACCTCTTCCGGATCGTCAGGCAAAGGCGGGCTGGCCGGCATCACCGGCACGCCCATTTTCACCGCCAGATTGCGGGCATCGACCTTGTTGCCCAAGGTGCGCAGGGTCTGGGGCGACGGACCGATGAAGATGAACCCGGCCTTGGCGCAGGCTTCGGCGAATTCCGGGCTTTCCGAGAGCAGGCCATAGCCGGGATGGATGGCGTCCACCTTGGCTTCGCGCGCCACACGCAAAATCTCATCGATGGAAAGATAGGCTTCGACCGGGCCTAGCCCAACGCCGATCAGATAGGCTTCGTCCGCCTTGAAACGGTGGAGGGAAAGCTTGTCCTCCTCGGCATAGATCGCGACGGTCGAGATGCCCAATTCCGTGGCGGCGCGGAAGACGCGGATGGCGATTTCCGAGCGATTGGCCACCAGCAGGCGGCGGAAGGGCACAGACATACAGCGGGCCTGGAAGGGATACGGCGCTTTATGTTGCAACTCTTCCCGCAACGCAACAAAGATGACGCTACCAGTCTAGCCAGCGCTCGCGCGAGCTACGCCCGCGCTGCTCCTCACTCCGCTGGCGCGGGATGAGGCTGGTGGCCGCCGGAATGGCCGCGTCTCTCGCGGGGTTTGCCGGGCTGCCAATTGGCCAGCGCTTTGCCCGCCCGATCCAGATACACATAAATCACGGGCGTGATGTAGAGCGTCAGCGCCTGGGACAGGATCAGGCCGCCCACCACCGCCAGGCCCAAAGGCTGGCGGGCCTCGGAACCGGCGCCGATGCCGATCGCCACCGGCAAGGTGCCCATCAGCGCGGCCATGGTGGTCATCATGATGGGGCGGAAGCGTACCAGGGCCGCCTCATAGATGGCCTCTTCCGGCCCGACCTGGTCCGCGCCGCGCTCCCGATGCAGCGCGAAGTCGATCATCATGATGGCGTTCTTCTTGACGATGCCGATCAGCATGATCATGCCGACAAAAGCGTAAAGGCTGAGCGGCACGCCGAACAGCCAGAGCGTGATCAAGGCGCCTGTCGCCGCCGAAGGCAGGCCCGACAGGATGGTGAGAGGGTGGACGAAGCTCTCATACAGAATGCCCAGAATGATGTAGACCGTGATGATGGCGATGGTGAGCAGCACGCCCATATTGCCCATGGATTGCTGGAATGCCTGCGCTTGGCCCTGGAATTGGCCGATCACGGTGGATGGCATGTTGATTGCGTCGCGCGCCTGATCCATCTCGGTCACGGCATCCGACAGCGAGTAGCCATTCATCAGGTTGAAGGAGATGGTCACAGCCGGAAGCTGGCCCAGATGGTTGACCGCCAGGGCCTGGGTGCCCGGCGCCAGCGTGGTCACCGCAGTGAGCGGCACCACTGAATTGATGGCGGCGGTGCCGGTCGAGCCGGTGGTGGGCGTGGGATTGGGCACGATCCCGCCCGATCCCGACGAACCGTTCACGCCGCTGGACGAGATATAAAGCAGGCCCAGATCGTTGATGTTGTGCTGATACTTAGGCGTAAGCTCCAGCATCACCCAGTATTCCGCATCGGTGGCGTAGATCACCGAGATTTCCTCGCCGCCGAAGGCCGCACCCAGCGCGGTCTCGATGGATTGGATAGAAACGCCATGGATCGCCGCCTGATCGCGGTCGATCTTCACTTCGACCGATGGGCTGGTGAAGTCCATGTCGTTGGTGACATCGGCGAAACCCGTTGTGTGCGACAATTGGGTGGTCAGCTGCGTCGCGGTCTTCTGCAACAGGGCCATGTCGGTGGATTGCAGCACATATTGATAGAGCGACTTGGACGAGCCGCCGCCCACCCGGATCACCGGTGGATTCTGCATGAAGGCGTTGACGCCCATCACGCGGGCAAGCTTGGGCCGAAGCTCCTGGATGATCTGGTCGGCGCTCAGACTGCGCTCACTCCGCGGCTTCAGCACGAATTGCATACCGCCAACATTGGTGCCCGAACGCGGGCCGCCATTGCCGACGGTGGACATCACGTTCAGGATATTGGGATCGTGCATGGCGATGTTCTGCAGCTGAGTCTGGTACTTCACCATCTGCTCGAACGAAGTGCGGTCGGCCGCTTCCGTGTTGACGTTGATCTGGCCGGTGTCTTCCGACGGGATGAAGTCGGTCTTGCTGTTCATGAACATCACGACCGTGGCGATCAGGCTGAGCGCGAACAGGCCCATGATGACGGGCTTGTGCTGCATGCCCCATTTGAGCGAGCGGGCGTAGCCGCTCTGCACGCTGTTGAAGGCATTTTCCGTGACGCGATAGAATTTGCCGTGCTCGCTTCCCTTGCCCGGCTTGATGAAGCGCGAACACAGCATGGGTGTGAGTGTCACCGAGATCAGGCCCGAGATCAGGATCGCGGCCACAATCGTGACGGCGAATTCGTGCAGCAGACGGCCGATGATGCCGCCCATGAACATCACGGGAATGAACACCGCCGCCAGCGACACGGTCATGGACAGAATGGTGAAGGCGATTTCCTGCGAGCCCTTGAAGGCGGCGGCGCGCGGTTCCTCCCCCTCTTCGATGTGGCGGACGATATTCTCCAGCATGACGATGGCGTCGTCGACGATGAAGCCCACCGAAAGCGTCAGCGCCATCAGCGAAAGATTGTCCAGGCTGTAGCCCAGGAAGGCCATGGCGGCGAAGGTGCCGATCACGGCGATGGGCAGCGCCAGCGACGGGATGATAGTGGCCGACAAGGTGCGCAGGAACAGGAAGATCACCCCCACCACCAGAAGGCCGGCGATGATGAGTGTGGTCTGCACGTCATTGACCGCATCGCGGATGGTCCGGCTGCGGTCATAGAACACGGTCAGGTGCGCCGATTTCGGCATACTCTGGATGAAGCGCGGCAACACCTGGTTGATCTCGTCGACGATCTGGATGGTGTTGGAGCCGGGCTGGCGCTGCACCGACAGCACGATAGCGCGTTTGCCGTTGAACCAGCTGGCGGCATAGATGTTCTGATAGGAATCGATGGCGTGGCCGACATCCTGGATGCGCACCGGCGCGCCGTTGCGGAAGGCGATGATCTGCTTGTTCCAATGCGCCGCATCCGCCAACTGCCCGTTCACATGGATCAAGGTGGCTTGGCTCGGCCCGTTCAACTGGCCGGTATTGGCGTCCACATTGGCGGCCTGGACCGCCTGAGCCACCTGATCTATGCCGATATTGCGCGCCGAAAGCGCCGTGGGATCCACCTGGATGCGCACCGCGAAGGCGGCGGCGCCCTGCACATTGACCTGGGCCACGCCGCTCAAGGTTGAGAGCTGGCGGCCGAGCAGATTTTCCGCGAATTTGTCCAGCTCATAAAGCGGCATGGAATCCGACTGGATCGCCGCAAAGAAGATCGGCGCGTCGGCCGGATTGACTTTGCGCAAGGTGGGCGGCGACGGCATGTTGACCGGCAATTGCCGCGAGGCCGCCTGGATCGCGCCCAGCACGTCCATCGCCGCGCCGTCGATGTTGCGGTCCAGGTCGAACTGGATGATGACGGAGGTTCTGCCCAGCGAACTTTGCGAGGTCATCGAGGTGACGCCGGGGATGGTCGAG
>DATBAP010000089.1:0-7557 GCA_036271455.1 Rhizomicrobium sp. | reverse complement strand
CGACAACCGGCGCCATCATCTTTCCTTTCTTCCGGCCAGTCTGCGCGCCAGCTCCATCGCCGGCCCCAGCGGCCTGACGCGCTTCGATCTGGACATGGTGGGGGCCAGCGGCAAGGACAGCGACGGTGCCGCTTTCACTGCCGGGCGCATTCAGCTTCACATGCGCCGCGATCCAAAAAGCGATGCGTTGGACCTGGTGCAAAGTGCGGTCGAGGTAAAAGATCCTGCCACACCGTTCGGCGATCACATCCAGAATCTGGAAATCTATAGCCAAGTCAGCCAGGGTTCGGCTTTCGCGCGCCTTTTGGCCGGCCGTGCCGGCTGGATGGATGCGATCATGGCGTGGCGGCACCAGGGTGGTGAAATCGTCACCAATACCGTGCACATCAAGTCCAGCGACGTGACCACGGATAAGATGGATTCCGGACTTGCGCCGCGCCTGCGCGCGCTGCTGTTTCCGTTCTATTGATTACTTTTGATTTTTGTGGTCGCGCGGCCCACGGAAAAACCGATCGCACGCCGACGCGTGCTCTCACTTTTCCTGGCCGTCGCTCCGATCACGCCCAAAATTGGGCGCCGCCGAATCCTGGCCGATATCGACGATCGAACGGCGGATGGTCCGGGTGCGGGCGAAAAGCTCGAACAGAGCGTTGCCATTGCCGTCACGCACCGCGCGCTGCAGCTGACTGAGATCCTCGTTGAAGCGCCCCAGCACTTCCAACACCGCCTCGCGATTGTTCAGAAACACGTCCCGCCACATCACGGGATCGGAAGCGGCGATGCGGGTGAAGTCACGAAAGCCGCCGGCGGAGAATTTGATCACTTCGCCTTCGGTGACTTTTTCCAGGTCATGCGCGGTGCCCACGATATTATAGGCAATCAGGTGTGGCACATGGCTGGTCATCGCCAGCACCAGATCGTGATGCGCGGCATCCATCACCTCGACCTGGCTGCCGCAGGCTTCCCAAAATTGCTTGAGCCTCGCCAACGCGCCCGCATCGGCCCCCGGCAAAGGCGTGATGATGCACCAGCGGTGATCGAACAGGCTGGCGAACCCTGCATCGGGGCCCGACTGCTCGGTGCCGGCGATGGGGTGGGCGGGAAGAAAATGCACACCCTTGGATAGGGCGGGCGCGACGTCGCGGATCACCGCGCTTTTGACCGAGCCCACATCGGAGAGAATCGCGCCTTGTTTAAGATGAGGAGCAATCGCTGCCGCCAGTTCCTTGTAGCTGCCCACCGGCGAGCAGAGGATCACCAGATCGGCATCCGCCACCGCCTCGGCGGGATCGGAGGCGATGGCGGCAAGCTCGATTTCGGCGGCACGTTTGCGCACGCTTTCGCTCACATCATAGCCGGTGATGCGTTCGGCCAGATTCCGGCGCTTGACGGCATGGGCCAGGGACGAACCGATCAGGCCCAGACCGATCAGGGTGACGTGCTTGAACATCAGCGACTCATGAATTCGCGCAGCGCCGCGACCACGCGCTGATTGGCCTCTTGCGTGCCGATGGTGAGGCGCAGCGCATCCGGCAAGCCATAATTGGCCACCGCGCGCAGGATCAAGCCCTTGGCGCTAAGAAACGCGTCGGCTTCCCGGGCGGTTTTCTTGCCCTTGGGAAATTGAATCAGCACGAAATTGGCCACGCTCTCATTCACGGTGAGGCCCAGCTTGCGAATTTCCTCGGTGAGATAAGTCTTCCATTGCTCGTTATGGGCGACCGAGCGCTCGACATGGGCGCGGTCGCGCACCGCCGCCGCACCAATATGCTGCTGCATCATCGAGACATTGAAAGGACCGCGGATGCGGTTGAGCACGTCGCAGACCGACGCCGGGGCATAAGTCCAGCCGATCCGCATGCCCGCCAGGCCATAGATTTTCGAGAAGGTCCGGGTCATCACCACATTGGGATAATTCGAGACCATCTCGATCCCCGCTTCATAGTCGTTCTTGCGCACATATTCGCTGTAGGCGGCATCGATCACCAAAAGCGCATGCTCCGGCAAACCCGCATGCAGGCGGCGCATCTCCTCATGGCTGATGTAAGAGCCGGTGGGATTGTTGGGATTGGCGATGAACAGGATGCGGGTCTTGGCGGTGATGCGTTCAAGCGCCGCGTTCACATCGAAGCGCAGATCGGGATCGGGAATCCCGACCGGCTGGGCGCTGTTGGCCAGAGTGGCGATCTTGTAGACGATAAAGTCGTGCTCGCTGAACAGAACCTCGTCGCCGGGCCGCAAATAGGCATTCGCCAGCATGGTGAGGATGGAGTCCGAGCCTTCGCCCGAGGCGACGATGCGCACCGGGTCCAGGCCATGGACCTCGCCGATTGCCTCGCGCAGGATTTGGGCGCTGCCTTCGGGATAGATGTGAAGATCGCGCGACGCCTTGGCCAGGGCTTCCATTGTCTTGGCGCTGGGGCCAAGCGGCGTCTCGTTGGATGAGAGCTTGATCACATCCTTCATACCGGGCACAGCGGCACGGCCGCCCACATAGGGCGTGATGTCCAGGATGCCGGGCTTGGGCGAGGGCGTCATGAGGTCCAACAAGAGTCCAAAAAAGGGCGCTATTGATAGTGGCAGGCCCCTCTAAAAGCAAAGCGCGCGGCGGGTCAAACCAGCCATTCGTTGACAGGGGGGCTGGGCCACCTTAGCAACGCCCCTTCGAGAGTGGGACGCATGACCGAAACGGCAGACCCGCATTTTTTAAGGCCGCTTAGCGCGCCCGAGGCCGATGCCGGCAAGGCCATCAGCTTTGGCGCCGACAAGCCGCTCAAGCTGGATTGCGGCCGGACGCTATCGCCTTTCTCCATCGCCTATATGACCTATGGCACGCTCAACAGCGCCAAGAGCAATGCTATCCTGGTTTGCCATGCGCTCACCGGCGATCAGTTCGTCGCGTCGGAGCATCCCGTCACCGGCAAACCCGGCTGGTGGAATGTGATGGTGGGACCGGGACGGCCCATCGACACCAACCGCTTCTTTGTGATCTGCGCCAACGTCATCGGCGGCTGCATGGGCACGACTGGTCCCGCCTCGGCCGATCCCGCGACGGGCAAGCCGTTCGGATTGGATTTCCCGCTGGTCACAGTGCACGACATGGTGCGGTCCCAGGCCATGCTGCTGGACGCGCTGGGGATCGAGACTCTTTTGATGGTGATCGGCGGTTCGATGGGCGGCATGCAGGTGCTGCAATGGGCGGCGTCTTATCCCGAACGCGTGCGCGCCGCCGTGCCCATCGCCTGCGCCGCGCGCCATTCCGCCCAGAACATCGCCTTTCACGAAGTCGGCCGCCAGGCGATCATGGCCGATCCCGATTGGAAGGGCGGCGAATATCAGCTGCACAATATCCGGCCATCGAAAGGCTTGGCGGTGGCGCGCATGGCCGCACATATCACCTATCTTTCCGAGGCGGCGCTGCAGCGGAAATTCGGCCGCAATCTGCAGAACCGCGACGCGCTGTCATTCAAATTCGCCCCGGATTTCCAGATCGAATCCTATCTGCACCATCAGGGCATCAGCTTTGTCGATCGCTTCGACGCCAATTCCTATCTCTACATCACCAGGGCGATGGATTATTTCGACCTGGCGGAAGACTATGCCGGCCAGCTCGCCGATGCCTTCCGCGATTCGCCGGTGCGTTTCTGCATCATCTCCTTCACCTCGGATTGGCTGTTTCCCACCGCGGAAAACAAGCGCATCGCCCATGCGCTCAACGCGGTGGCGGCCAAGGTGAGCTTTGTCGAGATCAAGACCGACAAGGGCCACGATTCCTTCCTGCTGGACGAGCCGGAAATGTTCGACACGGTGCGGGGCTTCCTCAACTCGGTGGCAAGTGCGGAAGGCGTGGCATGAGCGGGCCCAGCTATCTGCGCGCCGATCTGGCGGCAATCGCCGAGATGATCCCCGAAGGGGCACGCGTGCTGGATGTGGGCTGCGGCGATGGCGCGCTGTTGGAACATCTGGTGCGCACCAAGAATGTCGACGGTCGCGGTGTCGAGCTTTCGCAGCAGAACGTGAACGCCTGCGTGGCGCGGGGCCTGGCGGTGGTGCAAGGCGACGCCGACGCCGATCTGGCGGAATATCCCAGCCAGGTGTTCGATTTCGTGATCCTCAGCCAGACCATCCAGGCTACCGAGAAGCCGGCCCAAGTGTTGGCGCAGCTGCTGCGGATCGGGCGGCAGGCGGCGATCTCGCTGCCCAATTTCGGTCATTGGCGGGTCAGGCTGTCGCTTCTTTGGAATGGGCGCATGCCGCGCACCAGGGCGCTTGATTATCATTGGTACGACACGCCCAACATCCATCTTTGCACCTTGGCCGATTTCGTCGATCTGGCGCACGTCCAGGGCGCGGTGATCGACCGGGCCTTGGCGTTGAATCAGACCGGCGTGGCGGGCGAGATGCGGCCAGATGCCTTGAGCCCCAATCTTTTCGCCCAGGGCGCGATCTACCTGCTTCGCAAAAGCTGATTACTCCGTGCCGGCGGTTTTGAGCTGGGTGCGGGTAGCGGCGCGCGCCCGTGCGGGCGTAGCCGGGGCATAAAGCGATTTTGATGCTTCGGCGATATGGACGCCGCCCAGCGCCGGAAAAAACCTTCCGCCGAACCGTTCCCATCCCGTGCCGCTGCTGATCAGCGCTTTGCTGGCGATAGGCGGCGCATAGAGCGCCTGCTGCCATTGTTCCGGCACGAACATCGCGCTCCGCAGCAGCTGGTCGAGTTCGCTGCGCGAGAATGGCCGGCCATGGCCGAAGGGCGACCGCTCCAACTGCGCCCACAGGCTGGCGCGATTGGGCGCCACGATCAGCAACCGGCCTTCGGGCGCCAACACCTTCCATAATTGCCGAAGAAGCGGCCTGAGGCCTTCCGCCTCCTCCAAACCATGCACCACCAGAGCGAGATCGAAGAAGGCGTCGGGAAAAGGCAGCGCGTCTTCCTCGGTCAGGGTGGTGAGGCATTTCTCCTTGGGCCAGGCCGGAACCACACCCAACGACACCGGGACGGCGGCGATGCACCGCTCCGCTTCGGGCAGGAAAGCGCGCAGATAAGGCCGCGTGAAGCCGTAGCCCAGCACTCGGCGCCCTTTGGGGTTGGGCCAGAATTGGCGCAACCGGCGCAGGATCAGCCGCCGCATCCGCTGCCCCATGGGACTGTCATAGAATTCGCTTAAGCCGCGTCCGTCCATACGACATCGGTAATGCCAAGCGCGGACCGGTTCAATATTGGGGCGCGGCGATGCTAGGCTTGGCCCTGATCGAAATGGGAAACATCCTGTGCAAATCGAAATCGTCCCCTGCCTGAGCGACAACTACGCCTATCTGATCAAGCACGGCGAGCATTGCGCGGTCCTGGACCCGTCGGAAGCGGCGCCCGTCAAGGCGGCGCTGGAAAAACTAGGCTGGCAGCCGCAGTTCATCCTCAATACCCACCATCATAACGACCATGTGGGCGGCAATCTGGCGCTGAAGGAAATCTATGGCGCCCAGATCGTGGGACCGGGCAAGGATAAAGCGCGTATCCCCGGCATCGACATCGGTGTGGACGAACAGTCGGGCTGGAGCTTCGCCGGCCGGCCGGTCCGGGTGCTGGAAGTACCGGGCCACACCAGAGGCGCCATCACCTTCGTGACGGGGGACAATGCCTTTACCGGCGACACCCTGTTCGCGATGGGCTGCGGGCGGTTGTTCGAAGGCGATCCGCCCATGATGTGGGCCAGCCTTTCGAAACTGGTGGGCCTGCCCGACACCACCCGGATTTATTGCGGTCATGAATATACTGAAAGCAATGGCCGCTTCGCGCTTACCGTCGAACCCGGCAATGTAGAATTGGTGAAGCGCGTGGCGGAGGTGAAAGCCGTGCGTGCCGATGGCCGTCCCACTATTCCGTCCATCATGGCGCTGGAGAAACAGACCAATCCGTTCCTGCGCCCACAATCAGCCGAGATCAGGAAGATTTTGGGAATGGAGAAGGAGAGCGACACCGCAGTCTTCGGCGAGATCCGGCGGCGGAAGGATAATTTCTAGCCCTTGAGCCGCGACCCGAAGGGACGAAATGGTCCGGTGGACCATTTCGAGCGGCGAACGGTCCGCTAGCGGCAGCGTAGCGCGGACGCATGGGCGAGCGGCAGGCGGAGAAAAAACTAGTCTTTCTTCTTTTTGTCGGAATCGTCGCTGCTGCCACCGAACGGCGCGCTGATCACGTCGCCGGCCACATCGGCCGCAGTGCCCACCACGGTGGTCGCGACACTGACACCAGCGCCTACCACCGCGGCGCCTGCGCCCACCACCGCGCAGCCCGACAGGCCGATCGCCAGTGTGGCGATGGCGCCGAAAACCAGAATGGTGCGCATAGAATCCCCTTTGACAGAACCCCACTCTGACAGCCTATAGGTCAAATAACCACCAGGTTCGGGGCTGAATGCCTAAGTTCCATACTCTCTTCGTCACCCGGCTGTATCAGGCCCGGCTCTCGCTCGCGCGCAACAAGGTGTTGGAACAGACCTGCCTGGGGCTCGCGGCTGAAGATCAGGCGGGGCGGCGCTGGGCCAAGGATCACGGCTATGACGGCTATACGTCATACGCCTCGCTCGACGATCTCACCCGCCGCGCCAGTGTGCTGGCGGAACTGGAACGGGATATCGCCCGGCATGTCGCCCGCTTCGCGCGGGATGCGGAATTCGATCTGGGGCGCAAGACGCTGGCGTTGGACAGCCTCTGGATCAATGTGATGAACAAAGGCGCGGTCCATGCCGCCCATATCCATCCCCATTCGGTGGTGAGCGGCACCTATTACGTGACAGCGCCGGACAAGGCCGGAGCGATTCGCTTCGAGGACCCCAGGCTTGCCATGTTGATGGCCGCGCCGCCCAAAAAAGCGAAGGCAAAGCCCGCCAATCGCCCCTTCGTCACCATCGCGCCCAGGCCGGGAATGCTGCTGTTGTGGGAAAGCTGGCTGCGCCATGGCGTCGAGCCCAACCGCGCCAAAGCCCCCCGCATCTCGATCAGTTTCAACTACGCCTGAAAAAGTTCCTCCCGTGATATGATCGAATCATACAAGGGAGGGCTTTTTCATGAACATGATGAGTATGCCTGAAACCACCATGCTGCTCTGGAGCGTGGTGCTTGGCCTGGTGCAGCTTGTCATCGCCAGCATGGCGATGAACAAGGATGTCGGTCTGCCGTACAATCTGAGTTCGCGTGACGTGCCGCCGTCTTCGCCCATCGGCACGATGGCAGGACGGCTGGTGCGGGCTTTCGCCAATTTCCGCGAGACGTTCGGATTCTTCGCAGTGGCGGTGCTGTTGGTGGCGATACTGAATAGGGCGGACCATACATCGGCGTTGGGCGCACAGCTCTATTTCTGGGCGCGGCTGGTCTATGTCCCCGTCTATGCGCTTGGCATCATCGTGGTGCGCACCATTGTCTGGGCGATTTCCATCGTCGGGTTGGTGATGGTGCTGTTGGCAGCGTTCGGCGCTGCCTGAGAAAGACGAGAGGGGTCCTGCTCGTGCCGAAAGGCGCGAGCAGGATTCGTTTTGACGGTCAGGCGATGCGCCGGCG
>DATBAP010000088.1:0-16181 GCA_036271455.1 Rhizomicrobium sp. | reverse complement strand
GATCGGCGCCGGCATATCGTTGCCCGTGGCCAGCACCACCAGATCGGCAAAAACGCTGCCGCTCTGATGGACCACGCGCCAGCCGGCCTCATCGCGAACAAGGTTGTTGACCTCCGCCTGGACGAACTGCACGTCGAGCTCGGCTGCTTGCGGCAAGCGCTCTTTCAATATCTGGTCCAGATAGTCGGCATAGAGCGAGCGGGAAACGAACTGCGTCGCGAAGTCCTTGGCGTGAACATCGCGCTGCTCCAGCCAACGCTGGAATTGCTGGGGCGCCAGAAGATCCGCTGACATCCGGGCGGCCGGTACGTTCAGCAGATGGCTGGCATTGGTGGTGGAATAGGCCACGCCTGCGCCGCATCTGTCTCCCATGCCCAGGACGATGATTTTCACCGGCCGGTCGCTGAAGCGGGCCAAGGCAAGCAGGAGCAACGCCGCGCTGGCCCCATTCCCGCAAATGGCGATGGTGCGTGGTTTCATCAAAGCTCGCAAATAATGGCAAAAGCCACCATGCGCGCTGACGGAACGCCGCAGGCGCGATGCCCAAATGGATATATCGAAAAGCCGATTTTCACAAGCAGGGACCGGCCAATCCGGCGCCCTGGATTGGCGTTTTTCGGCGCCCGCTGGCCGAGGAGGAAGATTTTGCTTTCCGGCTTCAACTTGCTACCACTCCCGTCAGGAGAAGGAATTTGGCCAAAAAAAGCGGGCGGCGCAGCGGGAATGTCGTGACCATCCATGACGTGGCGCGCCACGCTGGCGTGTCGCCGATGACGGTTTCGCGGGTCGTCAATGCCGAAAGCAATGTCCGCGATTCTACCCGTGCGAAAGTCACCGCCTCGATCAAAGTCTTGCGCTATTCGCCCAATCTTGCGGCGCGCAGCCTTGCTAGCGCCGATGCGGTGCGGATCGGGCTGCTCTATTCCAATCCCAGCGCGGCTTATTTGAGCGAATTCCTGTTGGGAAGCCTGGAGCAATCGAGCATTTCCGGCTGCCAGTTGAGCATCGAGAAATGCGATGGCGTGGAAAACGAGCGCGAAGCGGTGCAGCGCCTCACCAATGCCGGCACCAATGGAATCATATTGCCGCCGCCTTTGTGCGATTCCGAGGAAGCCCTGAAAGCCGTGGCCGAAGCGGGGATTCCCGCCGTGGTGGTGGCGACCGGACGGCCGGGCGCCGGTATGACCGCCGTCAGCATCAACGATTTCGAAGCGGCCCGCGCGATGACGCGGCATCTTTTGTCGCTCGGCCATACGAAAATCGCCTTCATCAATGGCCATCCCAACCAGACCGCCAGCGGCCAGCGTTTTCGCGGTTATATGGAAGGCATGCGGGAAGCAGGTCTTGCGGTGGGCACCGATCAGGTGGCGCAAGGGTATTTCACCTATCGGTCCGGCCTGGCCGCGGCGGAAAGTCTGCTCAAAGGCGACTGGCGTCCCACCGCGATCTTCGCCTCCAATGACGACATGGCCGCGGCGACGATGGCGGTGGCGCATCGCCTTGGACTGGATGTGCCGGGTGATCTTGCCATCACGGGGTTCGACGATACGCCGCTTGCCACCACGGTCTGGCCGGAGCTCACAACCGTGCGGCAACCCATCGCGGAAATGGCGCGGGAAGCTGTCATGCTTCTGCTTGAGCAAATTCGTCGCAAGCGTTCCGGTGCGCCGCAGCAAGTGATGCACAAGCTTCTGAAATTCGCGCTGATAGAGCGGGAATCCTCGTCACCCAAGGTCAAATCGACGCGCCCGCGCAAGCGCTCCAGTCCGGCCAAGACTTGACAGACCCCTGCGACTACTGTTGGTAGCGCAACCATAATCTGGTAACGAGTAGCGTAGCGGGGTGGCCGCCGGCCATGGAAACATTGTCTTCACGGTCTGGATCTGTCCCAAAAAACTTGGTGACCGAAGAAGGAAGCGGAATGTCGTCAGCCGTTTATCCCAGTCTGAAGGGAAAGCGGGTCGTGATCACCGGCGGCGCGTCCGGCATCGGCGCAGGCTTGGTGACCGGTTTTGTCCGCCAGGGCGCGGAGACGATTTTCCTGGATATCCTCGAACAGGAAAGCCGGGATTTGGTCGCGAGTCTCAAGGACGCGCCCATCGCGCCCAATTTCCATCATGTCGATCTGTGCGATCTGGCCGCGGTGGAGCAGTTTTTCCAGAAGATCGGTCCGGTCGACGTTCTGGTGAACAACGCCGCCAATGACGACCGCCACACCTTGAAGGATGTGACGCCGGCCTATTGGGACGATCGCATGGCGGTCAATCTCAGGCACATGCTGTTCGCCGCCAAGGCGGTGGCGCCCGGCATGAAGGAACGGGGCGGCGGCGCGATCGTCAATTTCGGTTCGATCTCCTGGCATCTGGGCCTGCCCGACATGGTCCTGTACGAGACCGCCAAGGCGGGAATCGAGGGCATGACCAAGGCGTTGGCGCGCGAGCTGGGTTCCGACAACATCCGCGTGACTTGCGTGGTGCCGGGCAATGTGAAGACCAAGCGGCAGATGCGCTGGTATACGCGCGAAGGCGAGGACGAGATCGTCGAACAGCAATGTCTGAAAGCCCGGCTTGAACCCAGGCATGTGGCGTCGCTGGTGATGTTTCTTGCCTCCGATGACGGCCGCATGTGCACCGGACATGAATATTGGATCGACGCGGGCTGGGGTTGAAAACGCGTTCCGGTCAGCCGGAATGCGTTTGGCCGCTTGCCGCCGAACTGGGCGAAGGCCCGCTCTGGTGGAACGGCGCGCTCTGGTTCACCGACATCAAGCAGGATCGCATCCATTGTTTCGATCCCGCCACCGGCCAGGGCAAAAGTTGGGAAGCCCCAGTCGCGCCGGGTTTTCTCGCCCCATTCCGGGATGGCGGATTCCTGGTCGGCGCCAAGCTAGGCCTTTTCCGCTTCGATCCCGATAACGGCAATCTGCGTTTTCTGGAAGCGGTCGAACCGGACCGGTTGGGCAACCGCTTGAATGACGGCGCGGTTGATCCCAAAGGCCGGCTCTGGTTCGGCTCGATGGACGATTCGGAGAAGGATTCCAGCGGCGCGCTCTATTGCCTTCAGCCCGGCGGGCCGAAGGCAACGGACGAAGGTTATGTCATCACCAATGGCCCTGCCTTCAGTCCGGACGGACGCATCCTCTATCACACCGACACGCTGGAGCGGGTGATCTACCGCTTCGATGTGAGCGAGGAGGGCGCGCTTTCGGGCAAGCGCATTTTCGTCCGCATCGCGGACGGCGCGGGCTATCCCGATGGTCCCACTGTGGATGCGGAAGGCTGTCTGTGGACCGGATTGTTCGGCGGCTGGGCTGCGCGCCGCTATGCACCCGACGGCGCGCTGGTGGGCGAGGTGCGTTTCCCGGTCGCCAATGTCACCAAGCTCGCCTTTGCCGGCACGACCGCCTACGCCACCACGGCATGGAAAGGGCTGGATAAAGTGGCCCGTTCGGGGCAACCATTGGCGGGCGGCTTGTTCCGGTTTGAGGTAAAGATTCCTGGCTTGCCGCAGCAAGCGATGCGAGATGGCTGACAAAAAGCGCTTTCGTTCCCAGGATTGGTTCGACGCACCGGGACGCCCCGATATGGCGGCGCTCTATCTCGAGCGGTTCATGAATTATGGCCTGACCCCGGAGGAGCTGCGATCCGGCAAGCCCATCATCGGCATCGCCCAGTCGGGCAGCGACCTCAATCCCTGCAACCGCCATCATCTCGAACTGGCCAAGCGGGTGCGCGAGGGGATCCGCGAGGCGGGCGGCATCGCCATCGAATTTCCCACCCATCCCATGTTCGAGAATTGCCGGCGTCCCACCGCCGCGATCGACCGCAATCTGGCGGCAATGACTCTGACCGAATTGCTTTACGGCTATCCCATCGACGCGGTGGTGCTCACCACCGGCTGCGATAAGACTACGCCGGCGGCGATCATGGCGGCATCCGCGGTCGATATCCCCGCCATCGTGCTGTCGGGCGGCCCCATGCTGGACGGCTGGCATGACGGTGAGCTGGTGGGCTCCGGTACCGTGATCTGGCGAAGCCGGCGCAAGCTTGCCGCCGGCGAAATCACCGAAGAGGAATTCTTCGCCGCCGCCACCGCATCGGCGCCGTCCATCGGTCATTGCAACACGATGGGCACCGCCTCGACCATGAATGCGGTGGCCGAAGCGCTGGGCCTGTCGCTGCCGGGATGCGCCGCGATTCCCGCACCCTATCGCGAACGCGCGCAGATCGCCTATGAGACCGGCAAACGCATCGTCGCCATGGCGTATGAGGATCTGAAACCGTCGCGAATTCTCGCCCGCCAATCTTTCCTCAATGCCGTCGCTTTGGTGGCGGCGATCGGCGGCTCGACCAACGCCCAACCCCATATCGCTGCCATGGCGCGCCATGCCGGCTTCGAAATCACCCCGGCCGACTGGGGCGCGGCCTACGACATTCCGCTTCTGCTCAACATGCAGCCGGCGGGCAAATATCTGGGCGAACGCTTCCATCGTGCCGGCGGCGTGCCAGCCATCCTGCAGGAATTGCTGAAGGCGGGCCGCATCGATGGCCGCCAGAATACCGTGATGGGAAAGACCTTGGCCGAGAACATCCAGGGCTGCGAAACCTCGGACCGTGAGATGATCCGGCCCTATGACGCGCCGTTGCTGGAACGCGCGGGCTTCCTGGTGCTCAAAGGCAATCTGTTCGACTTCGCGATCATGAAGACCAGCGTGATTTCCGATGAGTTCCGCCGGCGTTATCTGTCGGTGGCGGGGCGCGAAGGGGTGTTCGAGGGGCGCGCGGCGGTATTCGACGGGTCGGACGATTATCACGCCCGCATCAACGATCCGTCGCTCGGCATCGACGAGAACTCCATCCTGGTGATACGGGGCGCGGGGCCTCTTGGTTGGCCCGGTTCGGCTGAAGTGGTGAACATGCAGCCGCCCGACGCGTTGCTCAAGCGCGGCATCCAGAGCCTTCCTACCATCGGCGATGGCCGCCAATCCGGTACCGCGGACAGCCCTTCGATCGTCAATGCCGCGCCGGAAAGCGCGGTCGGCGGCGGACTGGCCTTGTTGCGCACCGGCGATGTGATCCGCGTCGATATCAACAAGGGTGAATGCAACATGCTGGTGGCCGGGGACGAACTGGCGCGCAGGTGGAAGGAAAATCCGCCGCCGGTGCCCGAAAGCGCCACGCCCTGGCAGGAAATCTATCGCGCCACCGTAGGCCAACTCGACAGCGGCGGGGCGATGGAGCTGGCGCTCAAATATCGCGGCCTGGCGAAGAAGCTGCCCCGGCACAATCACTGAGCGGGCACCGCTTGCGCGCTGGTATCGCTATCATTTAGGCTCACCCAGGACTCGAAGCATCAGACTTCGATCGCTGGGAAACAACACCGGGACGGAAATCGCATGGCGCAAGACAAATCCCGCCTTGTCATAGGCCTCGCCTTGATTGCATCGCTGGGCGGGCTTCTGTTCGGCTACGACACCGCGGTGATCTCGGGCGCGGTGGCCGCGATCGATCACAATTTCATCGAGCCACGCGGACTTTCCGAAGCCGCGCGCGACAGCCTGTCGGGCTGGGCGGTATCCTGCGCGCTGTTGGGATGCGTGATCGGCGCCGCGGTGGGCGGACCGATCGCCAACCGCCTGGGCCGCAAGGGCGGTTTGATGGTGGCGGCGATCCTGTTTCTGGTGGGATCGCTGGGTTCGGCGGTGCCGGAATTGGGGCTGGGGCCGATCGGCGGCATGGGCGCGGCCGCGCTTACCCCGTTCATTCTTTATCGCATCTTGGGCGGTCTCGGGGTGGGATTGGCCTCGATGCTCGCGCCCATGTACATCGCCGAAATCGCGCCGCCCGCCGATCGCGGCCGGCTGGTCACGTTGCAGCAGATCGCCATCGTGGGCGGCATCACGCTGGTTTATTTCGTCAATTGGGCGATCGCGCTGCAGGGCAACGAGGCCTGGGGCCTTTCCACCGGCTGGCGCTGGATGCTGGCGTCCGAGGCTGTGCCGGCGGCGATTTTCCTCGTGTTGTTGCAACTGGTGCCGGACTCGCCGCGCTGGCTGGTGCTCAAAGGACGCGAGGACCAGGCGCTGGCGGTGCTTCGCCGCATCAGCGCCGAGCCGGTTGCCAGGCTCACCCTGGAAGAAATCAACGCCAGCTTGGTCGAGAAAACCCGGCCCCTGTTCAGCTTCGGCGGCAAGGTGATCTTTGTCGGCATCATGCTGTCGGTGTTCCAGCAATTCATCGGCATCAACGCGGTCCTCTATTACGGGCCGCAGATGTTCCGCAATGCCGGCTTCTCGACCGATATCGCGCTGCTTCAGACCATCATTGTGGGGGTCGCCCTGGTGCTCTTCACGCTGGTGGCGCTGGTGACGGTGGATCGTTGGGGACGCAAGCCCCTGCTGGTGGCGGGCGCCGTCATCATGGCGGTTTCGATGTTCGCACTGGGCCTCCTGTTCGACAAAGGCGTCCAGAATGTCTGGCCGCTGGTGGCGGCGGTGACCTATATCGCCGGTTTTTCGCTCAGCTGGGGACCGGTGACTTGGGTGCTGCTGGCCGAGATCTTTCCCAATTCAATCAAGGGCAAGGCCATGGCGATCGCGGTTGCCGCGCAATGGGTCGCCAACCTGTTCGTCTCATGGTCATTCAAGATTCTGGATGGCTCCTCGGCGCTCAACGCGATGTTTCATCACGGTTTTGCCTATTGGGTTTACGCAGCGATGAGTTTTTTGGCGGCATTGTTCGTGCTGCGTTTCGTGCCTGAAACCAAGCGTCACAGTCTTGAAGCAATCCAGAATTTGTGGGGTCGTCCCGCGGCGGATCGCGTTTAGGCGCTGCATTTATTTTTGCGCTGCAGCATCGCGCATGCAGCGTCCGTTGCGCGCGAAATTGCACCAGTAAATACGGTAGCGGTCCCAAAGCCTGTCTTGACGGAAGCAAACAGGGGGTTTATTCAAGGCACAAATGTGATCGCTACCATAAAGCGGCACGCGTCATTAGGGAGGGCAATGACATGCATTCGGCGAAGACCCGTTTCATCAGCAACAAAACCATTTTCCTGAGCACCAGCATGCTGGTGTTGGCGGCATTGTTTGCGCCAGTCCAGGCGCAGCAAGTTGCAGCAGCAGCCAGCACTGTCGAGACGGTCACCGTCACCGGCTACGCCGAGAGCCTTCAGCTCGCCACTGACTCCAAGCGCAACTCGACCGGATTCACCGACTCGATCTTCGCGGAAGATATCGGCAAATTCCCCGACACTGACATCGCCGAATCGCTGAACCGCATCCCCGGCGTCACCATCAGCCGCGAAATCGATGGCGAGGGCTTGAATGTCTCGATCCGCGGCCTGGGCACGAATTTCACCAGGGTAACACTCAATGGCGCTGCCATCTCCATCGCTTCCACCGGCGCGACCGACCAGTCCGACAATGACCGCGAAATCGACTTGAACATGCTGCCGACTGAATTGTTCACCCAGTTGACGGTGAACAAGTCGGTAAATGCCGATCTGCTGGAAGGCGGCGCGGCGGGCGTGGTCAATCTGCGCAGCGCCCGGCCCTTCGACTACAAGGATGAAGGCTTCCACGTCACCTACGAGGCGCAAGGCAGCGATTACAGCAATGCCAGCACGCTGGGTGAGCGCGGCGCGCTGATCGCGCGCGACACTTGGGGCGACAAATTCGGTGTCCTGCTCGGCGTCGCTGGCGTGCATAGCGAGGTCTTCACCACGGGTTGGGAAGACGGCAATGCCGGCTGGGTGACACCTGGCGCCTTGACGGCCGCGCAATGCGGTGCTGGCAACACTTGCGATTCCATCGGAGGCAATGCCTGGGCTATTCCCAACACGGTTCCCGCGGGCGTCACCACCGGCGGCCTTGTCCCCGGCCAGACCATCGACGCCGCCGAACTCCAGCACCTCAATCCCGGTCTCACCACTGCGCAGATTTCCAACGCGCTGGTGCCGCGTTTGGGTCGTTCCATGTATGAACAGGGCAGTCGTGACCGCTACAATGGCATTCTCAGCCTGGAATGGCGTCCCACCCAGGATCTGCATTTCTATCTCGACGGTATTTTCGGCCGCACCTTCAACAATCTCAATCGCAGCGACATCGACTGGGGCGTGCGCGCGGGCGCCGGTTCACAGCCACTGATTCCGGAGAATCTCACGGTAGACGCGAATGGCGTCACCACCGGCGGCACCTTCGCCAACTCCCAGTTTTTCCTGGAAGCGCGGCCCTATCAGGAGAAGGGCGATTTCTTCAGCCTCAATCCGGGCGGCAGCTGGCAGATCAACGACCTGATGCATTTGGATGTCCAGGTGAATGCCAGCCGAAGCCACTTCTTCCGCGATTCTCCCACCATCCTGGTGGTGAGCTGCCCCTCATCGGGCAATCCAGCGGGAACGCCGGGATGCGCTGCGCCGGCCGGCGGTGTCTCTGCCACCTTCACCAATGCTGGTCAGCTTACCCCCCCGACCATCACCAGCAATATCGACCTGAACAACCCGGCCAATTATCAGTGGAACAATGGCCGCGTGAATCTTCAGGACGAGAAGCGCTATGAATTCACCCAGGGCGCGCATGTCGATTACACCTGGGGTGGCGACCTGATCGCCTTGAAGGCGGGCGCTGCCTATGACGACATCTATCGCAATATCACCGCGATCGACGCGTCGAACATTTGGTCGGACGCTGCTTGCGGCGACAATCCCAGCAATGCCTTGGCGCCGCCCAACAGCATGCCGGCCTGCCGTGGCTTGAACGTTGCGGGTTCGGCCGCCACCGTGAATGCGGCGTCGGCGGGTGCTGCGCCTGCCTATGCCGGCTATGGCACCGGGTATTCCGCCGGGGCCACGCCCATCACTTATGGCGGCTCGCTGATTCCGCAATCGGCATTGGCCAATTACCTGACAGCCGGGCCGACCGGCTTCGTCACCGTCAACTATCCCGCGTTCAAGGCCGCATCGAATTATTATGCGATCGACCAGGCCGCCATCAACGCCGTGGGCAACGCGCTTCCCGGCAGCACCGGCACCTATCCCTATTCGACCGCATCCAATACCGGCGGCAATTCCGGCACGGTCGAGGAAAAGGATTACGGCCTCTATCTCGAGACCGAAGGCAAAGTGCCCTTCTACGATCACAATCTGAGATACAATGTGGGCCTGCGTTGGGTCGAGACGCATCAGTACATCACCTCGCCCTTGACTAACATCAACCCGGCCAACTCGACCTTGCTGGATGGCGGCCAATATCCCACCGTCTTCAGCTTCTCGACCGCCAAGCATGATTACGCCGACTTCCTGCCGGCGGCCAATGCGGTCTACGAAGTCACCGACGATTTCCAGGTTCGTTTGGCGCTGTCGCGCACCATGACCCGGCCCAATCCCAATCAGATGATCTCGGGTGTGAATTTCAGCGATCTTACCGCCCAGAATGCCACGCTGGGCAATCCCAACCTCAAGCCCTTCTTCTCCAACAATATCGATATCGGCGCGGAATATTACACCGGCGGTGCCGGCTATATCGCCGCGACGGCATTCCGCAAGTCGCTGTCCGGCTTCACTGCGCAATCCAACATCACGGAGCCCTTCTCGTATCTGGCGCAGTTTGGGGTCAACTATGCGGGGTTGAATTTGACCCAGCAGACAGCTCTGAACAACCGCGGTTGCACTTCGGACGCCAATTGCACGGCCACCATCACGGTGACAGAGCAGGTCAACGAGCCGGGTCTCTTGATCGTGGATGGCCTGGAGTTCGATTATACCCAGCCATTGGATTTCCTGTTGGCGCCTTATGGACTGGAAGGCTTCGGCTTCACCGGCAACACCACCATCCTGGATCAGCACTCGACCGGCATCGCGCCCGCCTTCGCTACCGGCATTCCGCCCTTGGCTTACAACGTGACGGGCTATTACGATCACAATGGCGCTTCGGTCCGCGTCTCCTATGTGTGGAACGACCGGTCTTATGCTTCGGGTTCGAACACCCAGAGCGTCTGCTTGCCATCCACCGCGGTGCAGGCCGCCGGTTGCCCGGGAGGCGCCTATCTGTTCAGCGCGCCTTATGGCCAGATGGACATTTCGTCGAGCTACCGCCTGGCTAACCTCTTCGGCGATCTACCGACCGATCCGGAACTCACCTTCGACATCCAGAATGTCCTAAGCGCCAAGCTCAAGACCTACGACCAGTACACCAACGCGATCCACAGCTACTACAACCAGGGCAAGGTCATTCTGTTCGGCTTCCGCGGAACGTTCTAACCAAGGACATTTGCGCCCGTTCCCCCGTGCGCATTTGCTAGGGCGGTGGCCGACAGGTCGCCGCCCGTTTTCTTTCAGCGCAGGATCGCCCGGCGCAAGCGGGGATCGTCGTGGAACGGAGCCGGGAAAAGACGGGGATTGTCGAGCGCGTGGCCGATATCCGCGCCGGCACGCGCCCAATCCGACAAGACATCATTGGCGGGATCGCGTGACGGCGTCCGCGCCATGAAAATGAGCCAGGCCCGCACCAACGCGGCCATGCGGGCGATGGCGCGGCCTTCACGGGCGTTGTCGATCAGAAGCGGAAAAAGCCGCTGCGGCAGCTTGAGCGAGCCGTCCTCGGAGATCTGGGCCAGTCTATGGTCAATCATGGGATTGCGGAAACGCGCCTTCACCGTCCGCCAATAGGCGGCCACATCGAGCGGCGCCAGCGCCGGACCGATCTCATCCGCCATCATGGCATCCAGATCGCGGAGCAATTCGGGGTCGGCAATGGCCTGGCGCATGAATTCATGACCGCGCGGTAGCCCCATATAGGCCAAAGCGGAATGCGCGGTGTTGAGGACATGCAGTTTGAGGCGCTGATGGCGGCTGAGATCGTCCACAATCTCCGCGCCCACCGCGCTCCAGGAGGGCAGAGGACCGGCGAATTTGTCCTCAATCACCCATTGGGCGAATTCTTCACGCTGAACGCTGGCGGCATCGCCCATCCCCAGCGCCGCTTGCACCCGGGCGCGATGTTTCTCATCCGCGGCGGGAACGATGCAGTCCACCAGGGTGGAGGGAAAGGCCGTATTGGCCGCCATCCATGCGGCCAAGCCTGGCCGCAGGCGGTCAGCCAGCGCGGCGACGGCCCGACCCAGCTTTTCTCCGTTAGATTGAAGATTGTCGCAGGACAGGATGGTGACGGGCCCGCTGCCTTCGCGTCGGCGCTGCTCCAGGCCCAGGATCAGCCAGCCGATGGCGGAACGCGGCGCATCGGGTTCTGAAAGATCATGAACAATGTCGGGATGGGAAAAGTCGAGCCCGCCCGCGCCGTCCAGGCAATAGCCTTTTTCCGACAGGGTCAGCGTGACCGCGTGGGTGGCGGGAGACACCAACGCCGCACGCAATTGCGCATGGTCGCGCGGCGCGAACAGCGCCTTGCGCAGGATGCCCATCACGCGATAGCGAGCCGTTTCCCCCAAAATCTCGACCGTATAGAGGCCATCCTGGGCCGAGAGCGCGTCGGGCACATCGGCATGCTGCAGCGATGCGCCGATGATTCCCCAATTGCCGCCCTCGGCCGCGATGGCGTCTTCAGTGAAAACCGCCTGATGCGCGCGATGAAAAGCGCCAATGCCCAGATGGACGATGCCCGGCTTGAGCGCGGCAGGATCGAAAGCAGGCCGCTCCACCGCGGCTGGCAAGCGGCCCAGCGCGGCGGCGCTTAGTTGCGTCACAATTTGTAGACTTTTTTGGGCAGGTGATAGGCGAGGTCGGCCGCGATCTCGGCGGCTTCATCCATCTCCAGCCGCTTCTGGCTCACCAACTCGGCCAGGTAGGTGCAATCGATTCGCCGCGCCAGATCGTGCCGTGCCGGAATGGAGAAAAAGGCGCGGGTATCGTCATTGAATCCCGCCAAATTATAGAAGCCGGCGCTTTCGGTTGTGCGGCGGCGATAGCGCATCATGCCTTCGGGGGAATCGTGGAACCACCACGCCGGTCCCAGCTTGAGGCAAGGGTAAAGTCCCGCCAGGGGCGCCAGCTCGCGGGCATAAGTGGTTTCGTCCAGGGTGAAAAGCAGCAAAGTGAAATTCCTGTTGTCGCCAAGGCGATCGAGCAGTGGCTTCAATTGGGCGGTGAAACCGCCCCGATTGGGCACATCGCCGCCGACATTGCGGCCGAAGCGGCGGAACAGCGCCTCATTATGGTTGCGCCAGACGCTGGGATGAATCTGCATCACCATGCCATCCTCCAGCGACATCCGCGCCATCTCGGTGAGCATCTGGGCGCGGAAGAGTTCACGCTCCACAGCGTCCGCCTTGCCAGTCACGACGAGGGCATGCAGCGCCTCGGCTTCGGGCGGGGAAAGATCAGCGGTCTGCGCCGTGACCGGGCCGTGGTCGGTGGCGGTGGCGCCATGGCCGCGGAAATAGGCGCGCCGGTTTTCCAGCGCCCTCAGATAGCCCTTCCAGCTCATCACATCTTCGCCGGTCAGATCCCCCAATTGCGGCAAGCTTTCGGCGAAGGCTTCGTGATCGGGGTCCATCACTTCGTCGGGGCGGAAAGTGGTGATCACCCGGCCCTTCCAGCCCGATTTCGCGATGGCGTCGTGATGGGTGAGGGGATCGAGCGCGGTTTCTGTGGTGGCAATCACCTCGATATCGAAACGCTCGAACAAATTTCGGGGACGGAAATCCGGCTGGGCCAGTTTTTCCGCAATCGCGTCGTAATAATAATCCGCCGTTTCCGGCTCCAGCCGCCGGTCCAATCCGAATACTTCGCCAAAGACATGATCCAGCCACAGCCGCGACGGCGTACCGCGAAACACATAATAATGCGCCGCGAACAGGCGCCAGATCTTGCGCCGGTCGGTTTCAAACGGCGCGCCGTCCTTGGGCCTAAGCCCCAAACTCTCCAGGGGCATGCCCTGGCCAAAGAGCAATCGCAGCAGATAATGGTCCGGCCAGATCAGAAGGCTGACGGCATCCTCGAACGGCGCGTTGGTGGAGAACCAGGCGGGATCGGTGTGGCCGTGAGGGCTGATGATGGGGAGTTTCCGAATGCCGGCAAAAAGCTCACGCGCGATTGCGCGCTCACCGCCGTCGCTGGAAAAGAACCGGTCGGGATCAAGACGCAGAGGGTGCATGGGGCTCAGTCTCTGGGGCGCCGGCGATATTCCGGGCGGGACGGTAATCGGGAACGATCAGATGCACCACCAGCAGCGCCGCGATATAGGCGAATGCGGCGAAAAGGAAGATCGGAGTATAGCTGCCAAATTTCTGCAACACATTGCCGGCATAGGCGCTCATCAGCATGCCGCCCAGGGCGCCTGACAGGCCGCCCAGCCCCACCACCGAGCCGGTGGCCCAGCGCGGGAAAAGATCGGAGGGCAGAGCATAAAGATTGGCGGAGAATCCCTGATGCGCGGCGCAGGCCAGCCCGATCAGTGCCACGGCTATCCAGAGGTTTGACGCATACATGGCAAATCCCACCGGCAGCACCGCGACGGCGCAGGCCAACATGGCCAGCTTGCGCGACTTGCCGACGGCAACGCCGCGCTTGATCAAGGTCGAAGAACCCCAGCCACCCAGCACCGAGCCCACATCGGCCAGGATATAGACGGTGACCAAGGGCGGCCCGTAATCGCGCAGATCCAGGCCATAGCGCCGGGCGAAGAAATCCGGCAGCCAGAACAGGAACGTCCACCACACCGGGTCGATCAGGAATCGTCCCGCGATATAGGCCCAGCTTTGCCGCGTGGTGAGAAGCTTCGACCAGGACACCGGCTGCTGCGGCGCGACGGGATCGGCTTCGATGACGGCAAGCTCGGCGGCGCTGATGCCGGGATAATCGCGGGGACGGTGATACCAGATCAGCCAGACCGCCAGCCACGCGACTGTGAAAATTCCCGTGACGATGAACGCCATCTGCCAGCCCCAGGCGATGGTGATGATGGGCACGATAAAGGGCGCGACCACTGCGCCAACATTCGAGCCTGCGTTGAAGATGCCGATGGCCAGCGCCCGCTCGCGTTGGGGAAACCATTCTGCCGCCGCCGCCAAGGTGCAGGGAAAGAGGCCGGATTCGCCAAGGCCCATGGGAATGCGCACCCAGGCGAAACCGCGGGTGGAGGTGACCAGGGCATGCGCCATGTGCGACACGGTCCAGATCGCCACTGCGATCGCACCGCCCGCTTTGGCGCCGATCCGATCGACGATGCGGCCGAAGGCGAGATAGCCGATGCCGTACGCAGCCTGAAACCAGAACACCACACTGCCATAGCCGGTTTCGCTCCAGCTGTAATCCTTTTGCAGGGTTGGCTTGAGGACGCTCAGCACCTGGCGATCGACATAATTCAGCGCGACGATGGCGAAAAGCAGCGCGCAGATGAACCAGCGCACATGGGTCGTGCGCATCGGGCTCACCAATTGTACATCGAGCCATCTTCCAGCCGGTTCACCGGAAGATAAGCGCGCTTATAGGGGAATTTCCCGGCCAGGGTTTCGTCGATCTCGACACCCAGTCCAGGCGCATCGCCAGGATGCAGCGCGCCGTCGCGATAGGCATAGCCGTGCGGAAAGACCGCATCGGTCTCCTTGGTGTGGTGCATATATTCCTGGATGCCGAAATTCGGGATCGAAACGTCGAAATGGAGCGCCGCCGCCATGGTCACGGGCGAGAGGTCGGTGGCGCCATGGCAGCCCGTGCGCACATTATATATATCGGCCAGCGTGGCGATCCGGCGAAGGTGTGTAATGCCCCCGGCATGGACCACGGTTGCCCTAATATAATCAATGAGTTGCTCCTCGATCAGCTGCTTGCAATCCCAGATCGAGTTGAAGATTTCCCCCACTGCCAAAGGCGTGGTGGTGTGCTGACGGATAAGGCGGAAATTGGCCTGATTTTCCGCCACCACCGCGTCCTCCAGCCAGAAGGGCCGGTAGAGCTCCAGATCCTTGCCCAGCCGTCCCGCCTCGACGGGCGTGAGGCGGTGATGGATGTCGTGCAACAGATGCACGTCCCAGCCCAACGCGTCGCGTGCCGTCTTGAACAGGTCGGGCACCGAGCGGAGGTATTTTTCGCTGGACCAGAGATTTTCGGTGGGGATGGCAGCATCGGCCGGCTCATAGAACAGCCGATCCTTGGAAACGCCGTAGGTGGATTTGAGTCCCGGCACACCCGCCTGTAGCCGGATCGCCTTGTAGCCCAGCGCCAGATAAGATTTCGCCTGGGCGATGGTATCGTCGATGGTCGTGCCATTGGCATGGCAATAGACCAGCGCGCCGTCGCGGCATTTGCCGCCCAGCAATTGATAGAGCGGCATGCCCGCCGCCTTGGCCTTGATGTCCCACAGCGCCATGTCCACGGCGGCGATGGCCGACATGGTGACCGGCCCGCGCCGCCAATAGGCGCCGCGATAGAGATATTGCCAGATGTCCTCGATCTGATGGGCGTCGCGGCCGATCAGGCAGGGGATCACGTGATCCGTAAGATAGCTCGCGACCGGAAGCTCGCGCCCGTTCAGCGTGGCGTCACCCAGGCCGGTGATTCCGTCCTGGGTCTCGATCTTCAAGGTGACGAAGTTGCGCCCGGGACATGTGACGATGACCTTGGCGGAGACGATCTTGAGCACCAGCAACTCCCGGCGAAAGGCGGTTTATGACGGCGTGACGTTCAGGATCGTGGTCTTGAGCGCCACGGAATTGTCGCCCGACATGATATCAAAGGCGCCCGGCTCGACCACCCGCTTCATTTGCTCGTTCCAGAAGCCCAGCGCCTGGGATCCCAGCGTGAAGGTCACGGTCTTCTGCTCGCCCGGCTTGAGGCTCACGCGCTGAAAACCCTTCAATTCCTTCACCGGACGCGTCACCGAGGAAACCTCATCGCGGATATAAAGCTGCACCACGTCCTCGCCGGCGCGGGCGCCGGTGTTGCGAACATCCACCGACACCGTCACTTGCCCGTTCGTGGGAATGCTGGATGAGGAAAGGCGCGGCGCACCGACCTCGAAACTGGTGTAGCTCAGGCCATAGCCGAACGGGAACAGAGGCTCGGTGGTGTCGAACAGATAGCCGCGATGGGCGCTGGGCTTGTAATTGTAGAACATCGGCAACTGGCCCACCGAGCGGGCGATGGTTACCGGCAAATGGCCACCGGGATTGACATCGCCGAACAATATGTCGGACATCGCCGTGCCGCCTTCCTGGCCCAAATACCAG
>DATBAP010000087.1:0-15554 GCA_036271455.1 Rhizomicrobium sp. | reverse complement strand
GGTGACGAACTCGATCTCCAGCACCGCATGATCGTCGTCATAACCCGCTGAAAGCATCATCGAGGAGACGACCGGGCGGCGCGCGATCTGGGGCAGCGCAGACGGCACAATCTTCTGTGGTCTCGAAAGAGGGCTCATGGTCCTGAAACGCGCATCGCGCGCCTTCTGCTCGAACCCTAATCCCGATTGTCCCCGCTGTGCGAGAGCGCGCACTGGTCCGCGTGCTTGCCCCGTTGTTACACGTGAAACCCGTGAACCGGGACAGTTTCCCCTGTGCCAAAGTGCGACAAAATCCGGCCTCCTCGGCCGAAATTGTGCGCTTTGCGGATGGTCACGCCGCACCGCCGCCGGATTGCCATTGCGTCATCCTGCGCGTATTGTCGCGGCACTGGAGTTAGACCCGTCACAGACGAAGCGCACCTGTAGAAGAATCCTGCCGCCTTGAGTGCGCGCCTGGACGAAACAGTCACTTCCTTCGCCTTGGACCGACCCATCTCCACCCGTTCCGGCATTCCGCCGGGACGGAAATTTATGTGGGAAGTTCTTATGACTATCGGAACCGTGAAGTTCTTCAATACCTCCAAAGGCTTTGGCTTTATCGCCCCGGAAGGCGGCGGCAAGGATGTGTTCGTGCACGCCACCGCGGTGGAATCCGCCGGCCTGCGCACCTTGACCGAAGGCCAGAAGGTCTCGTTCGACATCGTGCCCGACGCGCGTGGCGCCAAGGCCTCGAACCTCAAGTCCGCCTAACACCGGGCCTGAAGACATGATCAAGCCGGCGGTGCGAAAGTGCCGCCGGCTTTTTCTTTTGGAAAAGAGACTACTGCGCCGGCGCCGCGCGGTTGGCGGGCGGCATGGTAATGGTCACCGTCTTTTGGCCGGAGCCGCTGGTCGAGAAACTGGCATTGCCGGTGCGTGCGCCGACCGAGGCTGCGACGCTGTATTGACCGGCCGGCAGTTTCATCAGCACCCAGGGGGCGTCGCAGTCGGTCTCGACCACGGACTTGCCGCCCTGCATCACCGAAATATGTTCCTGGGCCAGATCCTCGCCCTTGGGATTGGCGAACACCAGCTTGACCGGATAGCTGCCCCAGGCCGGATTGTCCTTGGCCGAGCCCACGCCGGTGCAGACGGTTTCGACCCCGCCGATGGTGGTGGGCTGGTCCTGGACGGCAAAGGCGCTTTGGGTGAGGGCGGGCAGCGCCAGGGCCGAGCCGGCGGCCACCGAAATCACGACGGCGATGCTGGAAATACGCATGAATTTCTACTCCTGTCGCCCTTCGACCGGCGTTCCCCTGTTCAACCCCTACGGCCCGGTTGGGGTTCCCTTTGGCGGCGCCGTGGGAGCAGATAGACTGTTCCCATGCGCGGATTTTCCCTGCTTCTTGGTCTTTTGCTGCTGACCCACCCAGCCTGGGCGCGGCCCCATGCCGTGGCCCATCTGAAAGACCTGGACGGCAAGCCGGTGGGGACCGCCACTTTCTCGACGGTGGATCGCGGCGTCTTGATCGAGTTCGATTTCACGAGCCTGCCGCCCGGACCGCACGGTATCCATCTGCACGGCTCGGGCAATTGCGATGCCAAGGCCGGCTTCACCAGCGCCGGGCCGATCCTTCAGGTCGGACCGCTGGTGCGCAAGCATGGCTATCTGGCCGAAGGCGGGCCGGAAGCGGGCGACCTGCCCAACCAGTTCGCGGACGCCGACGGCAGGCTGCATGCCTCGGTGATCGCCAGCGGCTTTGCCCTGGGCAATGGCAAACGCTCGATCTTCGACCGCGACGGCGTCGCGCTCATTATCGACCAGCGGGGCGACGATTATCGCACCCAGCCTTTGGGCAATGCGGGCGCGCGCATCGCCTGCGGCGTGGTGGTGAGGACCGAAGGGCCGCTGCCCCGTCCGCCCATCATGGCAACGGCAAAGGCGCACTGATGGGACTGGAACGCCCGATCGCGGAACTGGCCTTGGCCGAGATGATCGACGCCACCGCGCTGCGCCATGCCCTGACCGCGCTGGCCAAGACCAGCACCGACACCGGCTCGCTGCGGAAGGATGGGCTGGGCCTGATCAAGGCCGCGTTCCAGGCCGGACGCGCGCGGGTGCAGCACGCGGTGGAGCAAGAGGGTTTGCCGGGACTGGCGGCGTCGCGCGCGCTGTCGTCGCTGCAGGATGCCGTGATCCAGGTGATCTACGATTTCGCCGTCAAGCATGTTTACTACGCGCAAAATCCCACCACCGCCGAGCGGCTGGCCATCGTCGCCACCGGCGGCTATGGCCGCGGCGAGCTGGCGCCGGGCTCGGACGTCGATCTTTTGTTCGTGCGGCCCTTCAAGCAGACCGCCTGGGGCGAAAGCGTCATCGAGTTCATTCTCTATATGCTGTGGGATCTGGGCCTGAAAGTGGGCCACGCCACCCGCAGCCTGGCCGAATGCGTGCGCCTGGCCAAGCAGGACATCACCATCCGCACCGCGCTCTTGGAAGCGCGTTATCTGTGGGGCGACCACGCGCTCTATGACGATTTGCGCAACGCTTTCTGGAAAGACGTGGCGACCGGCAACGGCCAGGATTTCGTGGAAGCCAAACTGGACGAGCGCGATGTGCGCCATGCCCGCCAAGGCGAAAGCCGCTATCTGGTCGAGCCCAACATCAAGGAAGGCAAGGGGGGCTTACGCGATCTGCAGACGCTCTATTGGATCGGCAAATATCTCTATCACGTCGAAGACACCTCCGACCTGATCGGGCACAATGTCTTCACCGCCGACGAATACCGCATCTTCCAGAAAGCCGAGGCCTTTCTCTGGAATGTGCGGGTGCATTTGCATTATCTGCTGGCACGGCCGGAAGAACGGCTGTCCTTCGATGTGCAGACCGGGTTGGCGGCGGCGTTGGGTTATCGCGACGAAGTCAAGCCGCGCCGGGCGGTGGAAGCCTTCATGCGCGCCTACTTCCTGGTCGCCAAGGATGTGGGCGATCTTACCCGCATCTTCTGCGCCGCGTTGGAGGAACAGAACCGCAAGCCACGCGCCTCGCTGGCGCGGATGCTGCCGGGATTTTTGAAAGCGCGCGCGCCGGGCGATGATTTCTATGTCGAGAATGGGCGGCTGACCGCCGCCGCCAATGCGTTTGCCCGCGATCCGGTGAATATTCTGCGCATCTTCCGTCTGGCGGATGAAAAGAATGTGGACATCCATCCCCATGCGCTGCGCACGATCACCCGCTCACTCGATCTGATCACCGACGAGCTGCGGCAAAATCCGGAAGCCAATCGCATCTTTCTGGAGACGCTCACCTCACGCCACAATCCGGAATGGGCGCTGCGCATGATGAACGAGGCGGGCGTCTTGGGCCGCTTTGTACCGGAGTTCGGCCATGCCGTGGGGCTGATGCAATTCAACATGTATCACCATTATACGGTGGACGAGCATCTGATCCGCGCCGTGGGCCATGTTGCCGCCATCGAGCGGGGCGAACATCGCGAGGACAATCCCCTCTCCACCGATATCGTCAAACGCATCCAGTCCCGCGAAGTGCTCTATTGCGCCATCCTGCTGCACGACATCGCCAAAGGCCTGCCCGGCGATCACAGCGATGTGGGGGCGGAGATCGCACGCAGCCTGTGCCCGCGGCTGGGTCTTTCGTCGGCCGACACCGAAGCAGTGGCGTGGCTGGTGAAGAATCATCTGGTGATGAGCGACACCGCCCAGCGCCGCGATATCTCCGATCCCAAGACGGTGAAGGATTTCGTCGCCCTGGTGCAGACACCAGAGATGCTGCGCATCCTTCTTGTGCTGACCGTCGCCGATATCCGCGCAGTGGGCCCCGGCGTGTGGAATGGCTGGAAGGGCCAGTTGCTGCGCGAGCTTTATCACGCCGCCGAGCAGATGATGGCGGGCGGCGAGCAGACTCCCGCGCGCTCCGCCCGCGTCCAAGCCGCCAAGCAGGCGCTGGAAGACCGCCTGGCCGATGTGGCCGAGGACCAACGCGCGCGGCTGTTGTCACGCCATTATGACGGCTATTGGCTGGCCTTCGACAGCGACGAGCAGGAACGCCATGCCCGCCTGATGCTCCAGGCCGACCGGGCCGGCGCCGCGCTCACGGTGTCAGCAGAGCCCAACATTTTCCGCGGCGTGACGGAAATCATTCTCTATACCCATGACCATCCTGGCCTGTTCTCGCAATTCGCGGGCGGCATCGCCATGGCGGGCGGCACCATCGTCGACGCCAAGGTCACCACCACGTCCGACGGGTTGGCGCTGGATATCTTTTCGGTCCAGGACGCGGATGGATCGGCGTTCGACGATCCCGGCCAGCTGGGACGTCTCAAAGCCACCATCGAGAAAACCGTCACCGGCGAGATCTGGCCGCGCCGCGCGCTCACCGCCAAGCGGCCACTCAAAACCAGGACCAGCGCCTTCACCATCACGCCCAAGGTCCATTTCGACAATGAGGCGTCGCAGATCGCCAGCGTGATCGAAGTGGAAGGGCTGGATCGGCCGGGCTTCCTTTATGACGTCACCCAGGCCCTGTTCGAGGCGGGGCTTTCGATCTCGGCCTCGATGATCGCCACCTATGGCGAGCGCGCGGTGGACGTCTTCTATGTCCGCGACGGCTTCGGCCACAAAATCCGTCATCCCCAGCGCATTGCCGACGTCACCGAACGGCTTAAAAAGGCCCTTGCTGGAAACCCTTGAGGCTTTGGGTGCGAGCGGGCATAACCCGCCCAAGGGAAACGACATGACGCACACGCCACGGGTTCTTTCGGGCATGCAGCCCACCAACACGCTGCATCTGGGCAATTACCTGGGCGCGCTCAAGAACTGGGTGCGGATGCAGGACCAGATGCAGTGCCTTTACTGCGTGGTGGATTTGCACGCCCTCACCACCGACGCCGGTTATGGCAAGCCTCAGGATCTCGCCCATTCCATCCGCGAAGTCGCCGCCGCCTATATCGCCGCTGGTGTCGATCCCAACCGCTCGCCGGTCTTCAACCAGAGCCAGGTGCCGGAACATGCTGAGCTGGCCTGGATCTTCAATTGCGTGGCGCGGCTGGGCTGGCTGGACCGCATGACCCAGTTCAAGGAAAAATCGGGCAAGCACAAGGAGCGCGCTTCGGTGGGGCTTTACACCTATCCAGTGCTGATGGCCGCCGACATTCTGGTCTACAAAGCGACGCATGTGCCGGTGGGCGAGGACCAGAAGCAGCATCTGGAGCTGTCGCGCGACATCGCCCAGAAATTCAACAATGATTTCGGCGTGCCGGATTTCTTTCCCCTGCCCGAACCCGTGATCACCGGCACCGCCACGCGGGTGATGAGTCTGCGCGACGGCACCAAGAAAATGTCCAAGTCGGACGAAAGCGGCATGTCGCGCATCAATCTCACCGACGATGCTGACACCATCGCCAACAAGATCCGCCGCGCCCGAACCGACCCCAATCCCCTGCCCTACAGTAAGGATGAATTGAAGGACCGGCCGGAAGCGGAGAATTTGCTCAACATCTATGCCGCGCTGGCCGACCAGGACCGCGACGCCGCGATACGGGAATTCGCAGGGGCTCAGTTCTCCACATTCAAGCAGGCGCTTGCCGATCTCACGGTGGCCAAGATCGCACCGGTCACGCAGGAAATGCGAAGGCTGCTGGCCGATCCCGCCGAGATCGACCGCACCCTCAAGAGCGGCGCCGAACGCGCCCGCGCCATCGCCGTGCCGGTGATGGAAGAAGTCAGGAGAAAAGTTGGTTTCGTCAGCTGACGCCAAAACAGTTCTGGTGACCGGCGCCGCCAAGCGGCTTGGCCGCGCCATCGCCCTGGAATTGGCGGCGGCGGGCTGGAACATCGCGTTGCATTACTCCACCTCGCATGACGATGCGGAGAAAGTGGCAGGCGATATCCGCGCCAAGGGCGTGAAAAGCGCCATCTTTGCCGCCGATTTCGCCATCGAATCCGAAACCGAAAAACTCACCGCGCGCGTCAATGCGGAATTGGGACCGCTGGCCGCGCTGATCAATTCCGCATCCCTGTTCGAGAATGACGATTGGCGCTCGGCCAGCCGCGAAAGCTGGGACGCGCATATGGAAATCAATCTGCGGGCGCCGTTTCTTCTCTCCCAGCATTTCGCGCGTCAACTGCCCAAAGGCGCCCAGGGCGCGATCGTCAACATTATCGACCAGCGCGTGCTCAAGCCCACGCCGCAATTCATCTCCTACAGCCTGTCAAAGGCGGGACTTTATTGGTTGACCACTACCCTGGCGCAGGCGCTTGCGCCCGATATCCGCGTCAATGCGGTGGGGCCGGGCCCGACCTTGCGCAATCCTCGCCAATCGGAAGCCGATTTCACCCGCCAGCGCGACGCCACTATCCTGAAACATGGCGCCGAGCCGACAGACGTGGCCCAGGCGGTGCGCTATCTTCTGGACGCCGATGCCGTCACCGGCCAGATGCTGGCGGTGGATGGCGGCCAGCATTTGATCTGGCAAACACCTGATGTTCAGGGGTCGGAATGAGCAAAGCCGAAATCCCCCGCTTCGCCAGCGCCACCAGCGGCATGCGCCACGTCTTTATCCGCAATCTGGAACTGGCGGCGCATATCGGCGTCTACCGCCAGGAGGAAGGCCGCACCCAGAAAGTGCGCATCAATGTGGACCTGGCCACCGACGATATCGCCGACGCCCAGGACATGCTGGAGAACGTGGTGGACTACCATGTGATCGAAAAACGCATCCGCGCCATCATCGCCGAAGGCCATGTGCGGCTGGCGGAAACCCTGGCGGAACGCATCGCCAGGGCCTGTTTCGAGGACAAAAGGGTGCATACGGTGCGGATCCGGGTGGAAAAGCTGGAAGCCCTCACCAATGCCGAAAGCGTCGGAATTGAGATTGAGCGCACGCGTTAATATATTGACGCCATGGATTCCGACACGCGCCCGCTGAAGGGTGCCCCCCTCATCGCCTCATACCTCAAGACCCTGCCCGACCAGCCCGGCGTCTATCGCATGCTGAATGCGGCGGGCGATGTTCTCTATGTAGGCAAGGCCAAGAGCCTGAAGAAGCGGGTGAGCGCCTATGCGCGGGGAGGGGTCCATACCGACCGCCTCACCCGCATGGTGGCCGAGACGGCGGAGATGCTGTTCGTCACGACCGCGTCAGAGACCGATGCGCTGCTGCTGGAGTCCAATCTCATCAAGCAGCTTAAGCCGCGCTATAATGTCTCGTATCGCGACGATAAGAGCTTCCCGAATATTCTGCTGCGCGAAGATCATCCTTTCCCGCAACTGCTCAAGCATCGCGGCGCCAAGTCCACCAAGGGCATTTATTTCGGACCCTTCGCCAGCGCCGGGGCGGTGACACGCACCTTGAACACGCTGCAGCGCGCCTTCCTGTTGCGCTCATGCTCGGACTCGGTGTTCGCCTCACGCACCCGGCCTTGCCTGCTGTTCCAGATCAAGCGCTGCAGCGCGCCTTGCGTGGGGCGGGTGGACGAGACCGGCTATCGCGAATTGGTGGAGGAAGCCGAAAGCTTCCTCAATGGCAAAAGCCGCATCGTCCAGGACTCGCTGATCGCGGAGATGACCCGGGCCTCCGACGCGCTGGATTTCGAACGCGCGGCGCGGATGCGCGACCGGCTCAAGGCGATGAGCCAGATTCAATCCAGCCAGGGCGTTAATCCGTCCACCTTCGACGAAGCCGATCTGTTCGCCGCCTATTCCGAAGGCGGTCACACCTGCATCCAAGTCTTCTTCTTCCGTGCCGGACAAAATTGGGGCAACCGGCCTTACTTCCCGCGCCATGCGCCCGACATGGAATTGCCGGAGATTCTGGAATCCTTCATCGGTCAATTCTATGACGAGCGCACCGCGCCTAAATTGTTGCTCACCTCGGAAGAATTGCCGGACAAGGCGCTGCTGGCAGAGGCGTTAAGCCTGCGCGCCGATATGAAGGTCGAAATCTCCATGCCGCAGCGGGGCGAGAAACGCGAGATCATGGACCGTGCGCTGACCAACGCCCGCGAGCAGCTGGGCCGGCGCATGGCCGAGAACAGCGCCCAGGCGCAATTGCTGGGCGGCGTGGCCGAAGTCTTGGGGCTGGACGCACCGCCTCAGCGCATCGAAGTCTATGACAATTCGCACATCCAGGGGGCGCATGCGATCGGCGCGTTCATCGTCGCCGGGCCCGATGGTTTCGAGAAGAATCAGTATCGCAAATTCAACATCAAGACCGCGGACCTCACGCCGGGCGACGATTACGCCATGATGCGTGAAGTGCTCACGCGCCGCTTTGGCCGCCTGATCAAGGATGAATCCGAGCAGGTGGTCGATTCCAAGTGGCGCAGGCCCGACCTGGTGCTGATCGACGGCGGGCCAGGGCAATTGAGCGTGGCCTGCCAGGTCTTCGCCGATCTGGGGGTGGAGGACATCGACCTGGTGGGGATCTCCAAGGGCCCGGACCGTGATGCCGGCCGCGAGCATTTCTATGTCCCCGGAAAGGACGCATTCCGCCTCGATCTAAAAAGCCCCGTGCTCTATTACCTGCAGCGCCTGCGCGACGAGGCTCACCGCTTCGCCATCGGCAGCCACCGCAAGAAACGTAGCGCCGCTATCGGCGCCAACCCTCTGGACGAGGTCGCGGGGGTAGGCGCGAACCGCAAGCGCGCCCTGCTGCAGCATTTCGGCTCTGCCCGGGCGGTCGCTGCCGCCAGCCTGGCCGACCTTCAGTCCGTGGCGGGGGTGAGCGAGACCCTGGCGCGCAAAATCTTCGACTTTTTCCACCCGACCTGAACAAATCGCAAAGCGGTTTCGCGGGAAAAGCCGGGCAAAGGAGCACCGGCCAGGAGCCGATAGCGACAGCGTATCGGCGGGAGCCTGCACCGCGGCCGTGCAACCATCAAAAGGGGTGTTTTTTGGCAACCCGCCCCCCTACACTCCCCGCCATGATCGGCCTGCCCAACGCCCTCACCATCATGCGCATCCTGCTGGTGCCGGTTTTTGCGATCGCCTTCGTCTTGCCCGGTGAAATCTCCCGCATCGTCGCCTTCCTGATCTTCGTGGTCGCCAGCATCAGCGATTGGCTGGACGGGTTCGCCGCCCGCAAGCTCAAGGCCGGGTCGGAATTCGGCCGCATGCTGGACCCGATTGCCGACAAGGTGCTGGTGGCAGTGGCGCTGATGATGCTGGTGGCCGAAGGCACCTTTGTGCGCCCTACCACCGGCACTTTGAGCCTGCTTCGCCTGGTGCCAGCGCTGATCATCCTAAGCCGCGAGATACTGGTTTCGGGCCTGCGCGAATTCCTGGCAGGGACGCGGGTGAGCGTGCCGGTAACGACGCTGGCCAAGTTCAAGACCGCGGTGCAAATGGTGGCGATCGGAGCGATGATCTTGACCCCACTGGCCGAGACATTTCTGCCCTATGAAGGTGCACTCACTTATTCCGCTGTCGCTTATATACTGCTTTGGATTGCTGCGGCGCTTACCGTCTATACCGGCGTGATCTATTTCAAGAATGGCCTCACCTATCTCCGTCCCGGCGTCGCGCCGGTCGAGGACAAGGCGTGACCTTGCTCTATTTCGCCTGGGTCAGGCAGAAGATCGGCAAGGGTGAAGAGCGGATGGCGCCGCCGGCGGGCGATGTCGCCGCCCTGATCGCGCATCTGAAAAATCTGGGCCCCAATTACGCCGATGCCTTTGCCGACCTCTCCCGTATTCGTGTCGCGATCAATCAGCACCATGCTGGCCTGGATGCGAAGATCGGCCCGGACGATGAAGTGGCCTTCTTCCCGCCCGTGACGGGAGGCTGAGGTGAAGACTTCCATTCGCATTCAGCGCGAGGATTTTGATCTCAACCGGGAAGTCGCCGCCCTGGCGGGCGATGGCGAAGCGGGCGCGGTGGCCAGTTTCACCGGCCATGTGCGCAAAGAGAAAGACCTTTCCACCCTCACCCTGGAACATTATCCGCACATGACCGAGGCGGAGATCGGCCGCCTGGTGGCGGAAGCGGGCACGCGCTGGCCGCTCACCGGCGTCACCGTGGTCCACCGCGTGGGTGCCCTCAAGCCCGGCGATCGCATCGTGCTGGTGGCGGCGGCGTCGCAGCACCGCCAAGCCGCCTTCGCGGCCTGCGAGTTCGTGATGGACTACCTCAAGACCCATGCGCCTTTCTGGAAGGAAGAGACGCGAGGGCACGAACATCATTGGGTCGAACATCGCGCCAGCGATGATGAGACGGCGAAGCGCTGGCAGAAGTGACCAATTCCTTCTGGGTTCTTTTCACCATCGTGGCCGCGATGGGCCAGACCGCGCGCAATGCCATGCAGCGCGATCTCACCCCGCGTCTGGGCGCGGCGGGCGCCACCCAAGTGCGATTCCTGTTCGGTTTTCCCTTCGCGCTGACTTTCCTGATCGGGGTGGCGCTCTGGACCCGCGCGCCTTTGCCAAAATTCAACACCGGCTTCGATCTTTGGACCGTGGTGGGTGCCGTCACCCAGGTGGGCGGCACCGCCCTGATGCTGCTCACCATGGAGCGGCGGTCTTTTGTCGTCACCATCGCTTATCTCAAGACCGAGCCGGTGCTGGTGGCGCTGTTCGGCTTTCTCTTTCTGGGCGACATTGTCACCTGGCCGATGGCGGGTGCGATTGGCATGGCGATGGCGGGCGTGATGCTGCTGTCGCTCAAGCCGGGCAGCGAAATTCTCACGCCGGGCTGGCGGCCGGCGGCGTTGGGCTTGGCGGCGGCGGCGCTATTCGGGCTTTCCTCCATCGCCTATCGCGGCGCGATCCTGGCGGCAGGAGGCAATTATGTGATGGCGGCGACCTTCTCGCTGACCTGCGGGCTTTTGCTGCAGACCGTGATCCTCTGGCCTTATCTGATGGTGAAACGCCGCGACACCCTCAAAGCCATATTGCGCCTGTGGCGGCCATCCCTGCGGGCGGGCCTGGCAGGCGCGGCGGCGTCGGAATTCTGGTTCCTGGCTTTTGCACTCGCCACCGCCGCCAGTGTGCGGACCTTGGCGCTGATCGAGATCGTCTTTGCCCAGGGCGTGTCGCGCTTTGTCTTCAAGAACAAAACCACCCTGCGCGAAGCACTGGGCATCGCGATCCTGATTGCCGGCGCGATCTGGCTGGTCCGCGCTCAACCGTAACTAAGCGGCAGCGACTTTCACGCCGCGCACTTCGTCGGCATAAGCGTTCATCAAGGTTTCGGTGAGCTTGCCCGGCTTGAATTTGTAAGGGCCGATTTCCTGGACCGGCGTGACTTCCGCCGCCGAGCCGGTGATGAAGCATTCGCTGAACTGGCTGAGTTCGTCAGGCAGGATGTGGCGCTCGATCACGGGAATCTGATGCGCCTTGGCGATGGCGATCACCGACTGGCGGGTAATGCCGTTCAAGAAACAATCGGCGATCGGCGTGTGCAGGCTGCCCTCCTTGACGAAGAAAATGTTCGCGCCGGTCGCTTCGGCCACATAGCCGCGATAATCCAGCATCATGGCGTCGGCATAGCCTTTGGACTCGGCGATGTGCTTGGACAAGGTGCAGATCATGTAGAGGCCCGCGGCCTTGGCCTGGGTGGGGGCGGTATCGGGCGCGGGACGCTTCCAGTCGGAGACGTCCAGACGGATGCCTTTGAGCTTCTCCTTGGGATCGAAATAGGACGGCCATTCCCACACCGCGATGGCGACATGGATCTTGGTGCTCTGGGCCGAGACCGCCATCATCTCGCTGCCCCGGAACGCAACCGGACGGACATAACCGTCCTTGATGTTCTGCGCCTGGGCCGCTTCGATGCAGGCGGCGCTGATCTGGTCCTGGGTGAAGGGAATCGTCATGCCCAGCACTTCGGCCGATTTGAACAGCCGCGCGGTGTGCTCCTTGAGCTTGTAGATGGTGCCGCCATAGATGCGCTCGCCCTCGAACACGCTGGAGCCATAGTGCAGCCCGTGGGTGAGGACATGGGTCTTGGCATCGGTCCAGGGCACCATTTTGCCGTCATACCAAAGGCTGCCGCTGCGCTGGTCGAAGGGGATCACATCTGCCATCTTTGCCGTCCTGATTGTCATCCTGATAATTTGGCCGTCCGGGCCGATTTCGCGTTTTTCTGGCAGGGCTTATAGGGACTTGCCCGGTCTAAGCCCAAGTCTTAGGTATGTCAGCATGGCGGACGCAAAAACCGCAAGACCCGCCCGTCCGATTATGACGGGCGAACGGGAATAGCAGCCATGACCACTGGCATGGTTCCTGGCAAACCCTCGCTGTCCGACCCGCATCTCCTGGTGGTAGATGACGATGAGCGCCTGCGCGCGCTGCTCACCCGCTATCTGTCCGGCAACGGCTTCCGCGTCAGCGCCGCCGCCCAAGCCGCCGACGCCCGCTCCCTGATGAAAAGCATGGCGTTCGACTGCCTGATCCTGGACGTGATGATGCCGGGCGAATCGGGATTGGAGCTGGCGAAAAGCGTGCGCCAGGGTTCGCAGCTTCTTCCCATCCTGATGCTCACCGCGCGCGGCGATCCGGCCGACCGCATCGCCGGGCTGGAACTGGGGGTGGACGATTATCTGCCCAAGCCGTTCGAGCCGCGCGAGCTTCTGCTGCGGATCAACGCGCTGCTGCGCCGGGTAACGCCGGTACAGGAAACCGCCACGCGCCCGGTCAAGATGGGCGCGGCACTGTACGATCCCAGCGCGTCGCGTCTCACCCGCGCCGGCAAGCCGGTCAAGCTCACCAGTTCGGAAAGCGCGCTTCTGCAATTGTTCGCCGCCAATGCCGGCCAGCCTTTTTCGCGCAGCGATCTGTGCGCGCGGCTGGGCGTGGCGTTGGAACGCTCCATCGACGTGCAGGTGACGCGGCTGCGGCGCAAGATCGAGGAGGATCCCAAACTGCCGCTCTATCTTCAGACGGTGCGCGGAGTTGGTTATGTCCTGCTGCCGGATCGCGGCTAAGCGATGCGGCCAGGACGTTTCATCAAGCAGTTCCTGCCCCGCGGACTGTTCGGACGCTCGTTGATCATCATCGTCGCCCCCATGGTGCTGCTGCAGGGCGTGGTCACCTATGTCTTCTTCGAGCGCGATTTGGACATCACCACCCGCCGCATGGCGCGCGACGTCGCCGCCGACGTGGCCTTTCTCGCGAGTTTGGAAGATTCCACCCCGACCCTGGAACGCGATGGCGTGCGCGCCTTGTCCGCCCGCGAATTGCGCTACCACCTTACCTTTCACGACGGCGATAAGGTGGCCGCACCGCTCAGGCCGTCCTCCAACACGATCGACCTAGCGCTGGACGATATCCTTGCAAACAGCATGGGGCCCAGGCGGCAATTCGAGACCAGCCGGGTGAGCGGAGATTTCGACATCAAGGTGGATGTGAAAGACGGCGTACTGGAGATTCTGGTGCCGCGCGACCGGGTCACCGTGTCCCAGCCGGACATCTTCATCCTCTGGATGGTCGGTACGGCGTTGATTCTGGTGGGCGTCGCGATCCTGTTCCTGCGCAATCAGGTACGGCCGATCGAGCGGCTGGCGCGCGCCGCCGACATGTTTGGCAAAGGGCGGCCAGTGGCGGACTTCAAGCCGTATGGCGCCACCGAAGTCCGCCGCGCCGCGCAAGCCTTCATCACCATGCGCGAGCGCATCGAGCGTTATGTGAACCAGCGCACCGAGATGCTGGCGGGCGTGAGCCACGACCTCAAAACGCCGCTCACCCGCATGAAGCTGGCGCTGGCGATGATGCATGACGATGCCGACACCCGCGCCTTCAAGGCCGACATCGCCGAGATGGAACATATGCTGGATGATTATCTGGCCTTCGCGCGCGGCGAAGGCGGCGAAGAGTCCGAGGATACCGACCTAGGCGAATTGGTGCGTGACACCACCGCCGCGGCGGCCAAGGCACGCGCCGCCGAAGAAAATCGCGTCCGCGTCACCGCACCAGCCGCCATGCATCTGATCGTGAAAAAGGCGGCCCTGCGCCGCTGCATTACCAATCTGGTGGACAATGCCCTGAAGGCGGGCCGGCAGGTGGCTGTGACCCTGAGCCGAAACGACCGTCATGCCGAAATCACGGTCGAGGATGACGGCCCGGGCATTCCCGAAAGCCGCCGCGAAGAAGCCTTCCGGCCTTTCCACCGCTTGGACGAAGGCCGCAACCTCCAGACGGGAGGTTCGGGCCTGGGCCTGGCCATCGCTCGCGACATCGCCCGCGCGCATGGCGGCGATATCCTGCTGGGTCAAAGTGCGCTGGGCGGATTGAAGGCGACGATCCGGCTCCCTGTTTGATCCCAGCGCGCACCGACCTTCTTCCCCCGCGTGGCGAAGCCACTGGCGGGGGAAGATGTCTCTGAGCGCTTGCGCGAAAGAGACAGATGGGGGCTTAACGAAGTTCCTCCGCCCGTTTGCGCGCGGCGCGGATGGCGCGCTTCATCAAAGGCGTAAGTCCGTTCTTGGCCATCAGCACTTTGAGCGCGGCTTCGGTGGTGCCGTGCGGGCTGGTGACGGCCTCGCGCAGCGCGCTGGCCGGTGACGGATCTTTTGCCAACAAGGCGCCGGCGCCCGCCACCGTGGCGCGGGCGAGTTTTTCGGCCTGATCGCGCGGCAGGCCTTCGGCGACGCCGGCTTCCGTCATCGCTTCCGCCATCAGGAACAGATAAGCGGGACCCGATCCCGACAGGGCGGTGACGCTGTCGATCAGATCCTCTTTCGATACCCAAATGGTCTGGCCCAGTGAGGACAGCAGCGCTTCGGCATTTTCCTTGTCGGCTTTGGTCGCGCCAGGCGCGGCGAACAACCCGCTGATGCCGTGGCCGATGGCGCCGGGGGTGTTGGGCATGGCGCGGATGATACGCGCTTTTTTCCCCCAGGCCTTGAACAGCAATTGGGTGTGGGTACCCGCCGCCACCGAGATCATCAGCGCGCCGCCTTGGGCGAAGGGCGCCAATTGAGGCGCTTCGTGCTTCAGGATTTGCGGCTTCAACGCGACCAGGCAAACGGAGATTTTCTTGGAACCGACCTCAGACGGCGACGCCACCAGCGTGATGGTTTTCTTCTTCGCCAGAGCGCGCAGTTCCTGTGACGGCTTGGGTTCGACCACAGTGACGGGTCCGGATTTGCGGGCAAGCCAGCCCTTGAGCAAGGCGCCCCCCATCCGCCCGGCGCCGACCAGAAGAAGCGAGCCGCTCACGCCAACCCTATTCACGCTCTTCCCGCGCACTCCAGCACCGCGGCGGCGACGGCGTCTTCCGCGCTCTTGCCGCCCCACAGCACGAACTGGAAGGCCGGATAATAATGTTCGCACGCTTCCAATGCGAGATTGAGCAACGCCTCGCATTGCGAAGCGCTGGCTTCGGCGCCGGGGAAGATCATCGCATGGCGGAAGACGATGGCGCCGTCCTCATGCCAGAGATCGAAATGCCCGATCCACAGCCGGGAATTCACATACATCAAGAGATCGGCGACATTCTGCCGGCGCACATCATCGCTCACCCGCATGTCGAAGGTGGAGGTGAGGTGCAGCGATTTGAGGTCGTCGCGCCAGGAAAAGCTGAAATGATGGTCGCTCCATTTGCCCGCCACGGACAGGTT